>JBFXIT010000050.1:0-11207 GCA_050175655.1 Leucobacter sp. | reverse complement strand
AGCAGCATGAGCAGGACCGGCGCGAGGATGCCGACCTGCTGGTAGGTGGGCAGCACGCCGATGAGGGTCGTCGCCGCGCCCATGAGGATGAGCGTGATCACGAGCATAGCCTTGCGCCCGATGCGGTCGCCGAAGTGGCCGGCGAGGAAGGCGCCGAGCGGCCGGAAGAGGAAGCTCACGCCGACCGTGGCGAACGAGATGATCGTCGCCGCCTGGGGGCCGGCGGGCTCGAAGAAGAGCTTGCCGAAGACGAGCCCGGCGGCGCTCGCGTAGAGGAAGAAGTCGTACCACTCGATCGTGGTGCCGATGACGGTAGCCGCGGCGACTCTGCGCAACTCCCGCTGCGACGTGGCCGGTGCTGATGAACTCATATCCGTGGCTCCGTTTCTCGCGCATCCGGGGTTCAATTATCGAACGAAGTGTGCGCTATTCAATCTGGATCGGGATAGACGATACTCCTTCATTTTTGTCCTGTCATCTCGGGGCGGGATCGCCCGGGGGTTGCCCACGGGGCCGCGCGCGGTTATCCTCGGCACATTGAGGTGATCGGAATGCCGCTGACGACGACTTCGGGCCAGGCCGGCCCGGGATCCTCCATGTCGCGCGCCGAAGACCTGCCCGCCTTCCGCGGTCTCGTCTCGTCCTCGTTCGTGCCGCTCGAGATCAGCACCGAGCGCACGCAGCAGGTCGAGGCCCGCATCTGCTCGGCCGACGCCGACAGCGTCGTCTTCACCGAGGTCGCCGCGACCCCCCACCTCGTCGAGCGCACGCCCCGGACCATCGAGGCGGGCGGCAGCGGCTATTACAAGGTGAGCCTGCTGCTCTCGGGCACCAGCATCCTGGTGCAGGACGGCCGAGAGCTCGTCATGCAGCCCGGGGACCTCTCGATCTACGACACCTCCCGCCCGTACTCGCTCATGTTCACCGAGCGCTTCCGCAACCTCATCGTCATGTTCCCGAAGGATCGCCTCGACGCGGCCGCGCCGTTCGTGCAGCAGCTCACCGCCGTATCGCTGGGAGCGGAGCACCGCGAGCTCGCACCGGTCGTCACGGCCTTCCTCTCGCAGTTCCCCGCGCAGCTCACCCGACTCGACGGCCGCGTGCGCAGCAAGCTCGCCCACACGAGCCTCGACCTGCTCGGCACGCTGTTCTCGAGCATCCTCGACGCCGACCCCGACGGGCTCGATCCGCGCCACCTGCTGCTGCAGAAGATCTGCGACCACATCACCGCCCGCCTCGGCTCGCCCGACCTCTCGCCGACGAGCATCGCGGCGGCGCACTTCATCTCGACCCGCCACCTCCACACGCTGTTCCAGGAGGCCGGCACGACGGTGTCGACCTGGATCCGCGAGCGCCGTCTCGAGCGCTGCCGGGCGGATCTGCTCGACCCGCTGCTCGCCGATCGGCCGGTCTCGAGCATCGCCGCCCGGTGGGGCTTCGTCGACGCCGCGCACTTCAGCCGCGCGTTCAAGGCGGGCTACGGCGTCTCGCCGAGCGAGCTGCGCCGGCTCGGATGACCCCGAGGCGGTGCGCCGGCCCGTCGAGGCACGCGGCGGCCCGCCGTTCAGCGGCTGTTCGCACTCAGTCAACGTCGGCGCGGCGCAAGACAAGACGGCGACTGCCCGAAGACCTACGCTAGGGCTCAACCAGACCAGAACTACGATGTGGAGGACTCATGGACACCTACGAAAGCCTGCTCGCCGCGATCACCCCGGCCGGCGGCGAGACCCGCGAGGTGCGCGACCCGGCCACCGATGAGCTCATCGGCCTCGCGCCCGTGCAGACCGTCGCCGACCTCGACGCCGCGATCGACCGGGCCGCGGCCGCGCAGCCCGCATGGGCCGCGCTGAGCGACGACGAGCGGAAGGCCTACCTGCACCGGGCCGCCGACGCCATCAAGGAGGCCGCAGAACCGCTCGCCGAACTGCTCTCGCGCGAGCAGGGCAAGCCGCTGAACGGCCCCAACGCCCGTTTCGAGGTCGGCGGCTGCGAGGTCTGGCTCCGCACGTCGGCCGACACCCCCCTGCCCGTCGAGGTCATCGTCGACGACGAGTCGGGCTACGCCGAGATGCACTACCGCCCGATCGGCGTGGTCGGCGCGATCTCGCCGTGGAACTGGCCCATGATGATCTCGATGTGGCAGATCGCCCCGTCGCTGCGCATGGGCAACACCGTCGTCATCAAGCCCGCCGAGACCACCACCCTCTCGGTGCTCGCGCTCGTCGCCGTCATGAACCGGGTGCTCCCCGAGGGCGTATTGAACCTCGTCGCCGGCCCCGGCAGCACCGTGGGCGACGCGCTCACCCGCAGCCCGAAGATCGGCAAGATCATGTTCACCGGCTCGACCCCGGTGGGCAAGCGCATCATCGAGGCGTCGGCGGGCAACGTCACGCGCCTCACGCTCGAGCTCGGCGGCAACGACGCCGGCATCGTGCTGCCCGATGCGGATCCGGCGGCCATCGCGGAGGGTCTCTTCTGGGGCGGCTTCATCAACACCGGCCAGACCTGCGCCGCGCTGAAGCGCCTCTACGTGCACGACTCGATCTACGACGAGGTCGTGAAGCACCTGGTCGAGTTCGCGAAGAACGTGCCCATGGGCGTGGGCCTCGACGAGCAGAACGTGCTCGGTCCGCTGCAGAACCGCGCGCAGTTCGACGTCGTCGACCGCCTCGTCGAGTCGGCGAGGGAGTCGGGGGCGACCATCGCGCTCGGCGGTGATCCCGACTACGACGCGCCGGGCAACTTCTACCCGACCACGATCGTCACCGACATCGACCCCCACAACGACCTCGTGCTCGAGGAGCAGTTCGGTCCGGCGCTGCCCGTGATCCGCTACACCGACCTCGAAGAGGTCATCAGGCTCGCCAACGAGCTCGAGGTCGGTCTCGGCTCCTCGGTGTGGTCGAGCGATCGCGCGAAGGCGCTCGAGGTCGCCTCCCGCCTGCAGGCGGGCACGACGTGGATCAACTCGCACGGCGGGCTGCACCCGATGGTGCCCTTCGGCGGCGCGAAGCAGTCGGGCTACGGCCGCGAGTTCGGCGTCGAGGGCCTCAAGGCCGTCGCCGAGCCGCACGTCATCAGCGGCTGATCCTTCAGCTGCTGATGACCGATGCTCGACGATCAGCGGCTGATCCTTCAGCTGCTGATGACCGATGCTCGACGATCAGCGGCTGATCGTCAGCCGCTGATGACCGGATCTGACGATCAGCGGCTGATCCCTCTCGACTGCTGATGACGATCCGTCGGGGGCGGCCCTGGCGCGCCCCCGACGGATCGTATACGATCTGAGCACGACCAGAACGGAGACCACGTGCTCGACCAATCAGCAAGAGAAGCCATCGCAGAGGAGCTGGTGGAGGCGGATCGCACCCGCGCGGTGCTGCCCCGGCTCACCGCCCGATACCCGGAGATGGCGGTCGAGGATTCCTATGCGATCCAGAAGATCTGGAGCGACCGCCGCATCGAGGCGGGCGCGCGTCTGGTCGGCCACAAGATCGGCCTCACCTCGAAGGTGATGCAGCTCGCCACCGGCATCACCGAGCCGGACTACGGCGTGATCCACGACGACATGGTCGTCGAGTCGGGATCGGTGCTCGAATTCGACCGCTTCTCGAACGTGCGCATCGAGGTCGAGCTCGCCTTCGTGCTGTCGAAGCCGCTCGCGGGGCCGGGCACCACGATCTTCGACGTGCTCGACGCCACGGCCTACGTCGTGCCCGCGCTCGAGATCCTGAACTCGCACCTCGAGCTCGAGGGCCGCACCATCGTCGACACCATCAGCGACAACGCCGCGATGGGCGCGATGGTGATCGGCGGCCGCCCGGTGAAGGTCGACGAGCTCGATCTGCGCTGGGTCTCGGCGCTGCTCTACCGCAACGAGACGATCGAGGATTCGGGCGTCGCCGGCGCCGTGCTCGGCCACCCCGCCATGGGCGTCGCCTGGCTCGCGAACAAGCTCGCCCAGCACGGGCAGACGCTCGACGCCGGCGAGATCATCCTCGCGGGCAGCTTCACCAAGCCCATGTGGGTCGAACGAGGCGATACCGTGCACGCGGAGTACAGCGGGCTGGGGTCGGTGACATGCCGATTCGTCTAGAGCTGCCCGAGACCTTCGCCGCACGCCTCTCGGCGTCCGAGCGCCCGCTGATCGGCCTCTGGGCCTGCGCCGGCAGCCCGATCACCGCCGAGATCGTCGCCGGCAGCGGCTGCGACTGGGTGCTGCTCGATGCCGAGCACTCCCCCAACGGGCTCGAGTCGGTGCTGGCGCAGCTGCACGCCATGTCGGCCTATCCCGCCGCCCCGCTCGTGCGCCCGGCCACCGGCGATCCGGTGCTGATCAAGCAGTACCTCGATCTGGGGGCGCAGAACCTGCTGATCCCGATGGTCGACTCGGCCGAGCAGGCGGCCGAGGTCGTGCGCGCCGTGCGCTACCCGCTCACCGGCATGCGAGGGGTGGGATCGGCCCTCGCCCGATCCGCCCGATGGAACCGGGTGGAGGGCTATCTCGGGCGCGCCGGCGAGACCATCAGCCTGACGGTGCAGATCGAGTCGGCCGCAGCGGTCGCGGAGGCGGAGCGGATCGCCGCCGTCGACGGCGTGGACGCCCTGTTCGTGGGCCCCTCCGACCTGGCGGCCTCCATGGGGCACCTCGGCCAGCAGTCCCACCCCGAGGTGGTCGAGGCCGTGCTGCGATCGATCGCGGCGGGCCGGGCGGCGGGCAAGCCCGTCGGCGTCAACGCGTTCGTGCCCGCCGACGCCGAGCTCTATATCGAGGCCGGCGCGGCCTTCGTCGCGGTGGGCGCGGACGTGGCGATCCTCGCGAGGCAGACCGAAGCGCTCGTGGACCGCTTCATCCCGGCGGACGATCCGGCTTCTCCACGATCCTCCTACTGAGCCTCCGGCCCATTCCTCTCATCACACGACGATGCGCCGGTTGCCGCGAGTGCGCGGGCGAGGCACCCGCGACAGCTGATGCACCTTCTGCGCGGGTGAAGAGATCCTTCCCAAAGCCGCACAAATCGTATATCATTTGAAATATTAAGGAGACGAGGCAGTCACAATGACCTACGGAATCGACACCCCCGGCAAGATCATCGCCGTGCATCTGAGCTATCCCTCGCGCATGGCGCAGCGCGGCCGGAGCGCCGAGTTCCCCTCCTACTTCTTCAAGCCCGCCTCCTCGCTCGCCGCCACCGGCGGCACCGTCGAGCGCCCCGCCGGCACCGAGCTGCTCGCCTTCGAGGGCGAGATCGCGCTCGTCATCGGCGAGCCCGCCCGCTGGGTCTCCCCCGAGGACGGGTGGAAGCACGTCGCCCAGGTGACAGCCGCCAACGACTTCGGCCTCTACGACCTGCGCGCGGCAGACAAGGGCTCGAACGTGCGCAACAAGGGCGGCGACGGCTTCACCCCGATCGGCCCGAAGGCCATCCCCACCGACGGCCCCGGCGGCGATCGAATCGGCGAAGGCGACTGGCGCGTGCGCACCTGGGTCAACGGCGAGCTCGTGCAGAGCGACACGAGCGACACGCTCAAGTTCCCCTTCGGCCAGCTCGTCGCAGACCTCTCCCAGCACATGACCCTCGAGACGGGCGACGTGATCCTCACCGGCACCCCCGCCGGATCCTCGGTCGTCGTCCCCGGCGACGTGGTCGAGGTCGAAGTCGACGCTCCGAACGCCCCCGGCGCTCCGAGCACCGGCCGCCTCGTCACCACCGTCACCCAGGGCACCACCGCGTTCGGCGACTTCGGCAACAGGCCCGCGGTGGACGACAAGCAGCGCATCGAGGCCTGGGGCGATGAGGCGTCGCACGCGGCCGCCGTCGCGGCCGGCAAGGCCTCCCCGCTCGAAGGCGGCGCAGAGCCGGCGGTGCAGAGCGCGCTCACCGACGAGATCCGCCGGCTGCTCGACGGCGTCGCCGTCGCCACCGTGTCGGCGGCCCTGCGCAAGCGGGGCTACGTCGACGTCTTCATCGATGGCGTCACCCCGAACCACGAGGGCGACCGCATCCTCGGGCCCGCGAAGACCCTGCGCTTCATCCCGTTCCGCCCCGACCTGTTCAAGCAGCACGGCGGCGGCTTCAACGCGCAGAAGCGCGCCTTCGACTCGGTGAACGAGGGCGAGGTGCTCGTCGTCGAGGCGCGCGGCCTGCCCGAGACCGGCACCGTCGGCGACGTGCTCGCACTGCGCGCGCAGGTGCGCGGGGCGGCCGGCATCGTCACCGACGGCGGCGTGCGAGACTACGCGGCCGTGCAGGAGTTCGACATCCCCGTCTTCTCGCAGGGTGCGCATCCGAGCGTGCTCGGCCGCCGCCACGTGCCGTGGGAGACCGACGTCACGATCGCCTGCGGCGGCGCCGCGGTGCAGCCCGGCGACATCATCATGGGCGACCGGGACGGCGCCATTGTCATCCCGCCGTTCCTGCTCGAAGAGGTGGCCCGAGAGGCCGCGAAGCAGGAGGCCGAGGATGCGTGGATCGCGGAGCAGGTGGCGGCCGGCGCAGCCGTCGACGGGCTGTTCCCGATGAACGCCGAGTGGCGCGCGAAGTACGAGGCGTCTCGCGCCTCGGACCAGGCCGAGACGGGCAGGGTCTGACCATGGCCGCACTGTCGAAGTCCGAGCGAGCCTACCGCCTGATCCGCGAACGGATCGACAGCGGGCAGTACGTTCCCGGCTACCGGCTCGTGCTCGCCCCCATCGCAGCCGAGCTCGACATGTCGGTCGTGCCGGTGCGCGAGGCGATCCGCCGCCTCGAGGCGGAGGGCCTCGTGACCTTCGAGCTGAATGTCGGCGCGCAGGTCGCCCTGATCAAGGAGACCGAGTACCAGCACACGATGGAGACGCTGGCGCTCGTCGAGGGCGCGGCCACCGCGCTCATCGCGCCCGACGTGACCGAGGATCAGCTGCGCCGCGCGACCGAGATCAACGAGCGCATGCGCCAGAGCCTCGAGCACTTCGATCCGCAGAGCTTCACGCGGCTCAACCTCGAGTTCCACAGCGTGCTCTTCGAGGCCTGCCCCAACCCGCACATCCTCGACCTCGTGCACCGCGGCTGGAACCGCATGAAGGTGCTGCGCGACTCATCGTTCAGCTTCGTGCCGGGCCGCGCCCGCGAGTCGGTCGAGGAGCACGATCGGATCCTGAAGCTCCTCAAGGATCGCGCACCGGCCCTCGAGATCGAGATCGCCGCGCGCCGGCATCGGCTCGCCACGCTGGAGGCCGTGCTGGCCCACCAGAAGCAGACGAAGCATCGGGCCGACGCATCGGCCGCCTGAGCGGCGCTCGCGCCCGGAAGGCACCCCGCACACCATTACTCCCCCACCAGAAAGAAGGCATCATGACTCACCAGAAGCCCGCAGGGCTGCCCGACAAGATCCGCCACTTCATCGACGGCAAGTTCGTCGACTCGATCGGCGGCGAGGAGTTCGAGGTCATCGAGCCCGTCTCGAACGAGGTCTACATCATGTCTGCCTCGGCGCAGAAGGACGACGTCGACCTCGCGGTCGCCGCCGCGAAGCGCGCCTTCGACGAGGGCCCCTGGCCCAGGATGCTGCCCCGCGAGCGCTCGCGCATCCTGCACAAGGTGGCCGACATCGTCGAGTCGCGCGACGATCAGCTCGCCCTCATCGAGAGCTGGGACTCCGGCCTGCCCATCACGCAGGCGAAGGGCCAGGCGCGCCGCGCCGCCGAGAACTTCCGCTTCTTCGCCGACCTCATCGTCGCCCAGCACGACAACGTCACCAAGGTGCCGGGTCGCCAGATCAACTACGTCAACCGCAAGCCGATCGGCGTCGCGGGTCTCATCACGCCCTGGAACGTGCCGTTCATGCAGGAGTCGTGGAAGCTCGCCCCGGCGATCGCCACCGGCAACACGGTCGTGCTGAAGCCCGCCAGCTACACCCCCCTCTCGGCCGCGCTGTGGCCCGAGATCTTCCGCGAGGCGGGGGTGCCCGACGGCGTGTTCAACCTCATCCTCGGCTCGGGCGGCGTCGCCGGCGACGCCATCGTGAAGCACCCCGACGTGCCGCTGATCTCGTTCACCGGCGACAGCTCCACGGGCGCGATGCTCTCGACCAACGCCGCACCGTTCCTCAAGGGGCTCTCCCTCGAGCTCGGCGGCAAGAGCCCGTCGGTGGTCTTCGCCGACGCCGACCTGGAGGAGGCGCTCGACGCCACCGTGTTCGGCGTCTTCAGCCTGAACGGCGAGCGATGCACGGCCGGCAGCCGCGTGCTCGTCGAGCGCTCGATCTACGACGACTTCGTGGCCCGCTACGCCGAGCGCGCGAAGAACATCGTGGTCGGCCTGCCCAGCGATCCGAAGACCGAGGTCGGCGCGCTCGTGCACCCGAACCACTTCGAGAAGGTCATGAGCTACATCGAGATCGGCAAGACCGAGGGCCGCCTCCTCGCCGGCGGCGGCCGCCCCGAGGGCTTCCCCGAGGGCAACTACGTCGCCCCGACCGTCTTCGCCGACGTCGCGCCCGACGCCCGCATCTTCCAGGAGGAGATCTTCGGCCCGGTCGTCGCCATCACCCCCTTCGACACCGACGAAGAGGCGCTCGAGCTCGCCAACAACACCAAGTACGGCCTCGCCGCCTACGTCTGGACCTCGAATCTGAAGCGCGCGCACAACTTCGCGGGCGCCATCGAGTCGGGCATGGTGTGGCTGAACTCGAACAACGTGCGCGATCTGCGCACCCCGTTCGGCGGCGTCAAGGCCTCGGGCCTCGGCCGCGAGGGCGGCTACCGCTCGGTCGACTTCTACACGACCCAGCAGTCGATCCAGGTCACTCTGAACGAGGCGCACTCGCCGCGGTTCGGCGCGACCGGCAAGTAACCCCGACAGCCTCGAAACCACACGCAAGGAAGCAATCACCATGGCAAAACTCAACGACAGCGACAAGACCTCCTCGGGCTTCTGGGTCACGAAGGAAGCCCCGATCGAGGCCGACAACCCGATCCCCACCCCGGCGTCCGAGGCGCCCGACATCCTCCGCTGCGCCTACATGGAGCTCGTGGTCACCGACCTCGCGGCATCGCGCGAGTTCTACGTCGACGTGCTCGGCCTCTACGTCACCGAGGAGGACGACGAGGCGATCTACCTCCGCTCGACCGAGGAGTTCATCCATCACAACCTCGTGCTCCGCCAGGGCCCCGTGGCCGCCGTGGCAGCGTTCTCGTACCGCGTGCGCACCCCCGAGGATCTCGACAAGGCGGTCGCCTTCTACACCGAGCTCGGCTGCGACGTGCGCCGCAACGAGAACGGCTTCGTGAAGGGCATCGGCGACTCGGTGCGCGTGGTCGATCCGCTCGGCTTCCCCTACGAGTTCTTCTACCAGACCGAGCACGTCGAGCGTCTCGCGTGGCGCTACGACCTGTACAAGCCGGGCGAGCTGGTGCGCCTCGACCACTTCAACCAGGTCACCCCCGACGTGCCCCGTGCGGTGCGCCACTACCAGGATCTCGGGTTCCGGGTGACCGAGGACATCCAGGACAACGAGGGCACCGTCTACGCCGCGTGGCTGCGCCGCAAGCCGACCGTGCACGACACGGCCGCCACGGGCGGCGACGGCCCCCGCATGCACCACGTGGCGTTCTCGACGCACGAGAAGCACAACATCCTCGCGATCTGCGACAAGCTGGGCGCCCTGCGCCTCAGCGACACGATCGAGCGGGGCCCGGGCCGCCACGGCGTCTCGAACGCGTTCTACCTCTACCTGCGCGATCCCGACGGGCACCGCGTCGAGATCTACACCCAGGACTAC
The DNA here is from genome assembly GCA_050175655.1 of Leucobacter sp. Taxonomy (GTDB): domain Bacteria; phylum Actinomycetota; class Actinomycetes; order Actinomycetales; family Microbacteriaceae; genus Leucobacter. The sequence continues at coordinate 1,445 of JBFXIT010000050.1, read as the reverse complement.
TACACCGGCGACCCCGACAATCCGGTCGTCACCTGGGACGTGCACGACAACCAGCGCCGCGACTGGTGGGGCAACCCGGTCGTGCCCTCGTGGTACACCGATGCCTCGCTCGTGCTCGATCTCGACGGCAACCCGCAGCCGGTCGTGGCCCGCACCGACAGCTCCGAGCTCGAGGTCACCATCGGCGCCGACGGCTTCTCGTACACCCGCGAGGGCGACACGGAGAAGGGCTTCAAGCTCGGCGAGACGCTGTAGCAGGCGATCGAGGATCGGGGCCGGGGCGCGCGAGCGTCCCGGCCCCCTTTCGTTCGCTTCCGTCCGCCTCAGTCAACTATCCATCTGGAGAGCTGTGCGCTCACAGTCACGCCCTCTGCACGCTCTGCACAGCCGCGCCCTTTCCACCTGGATTGCCGATACGTAGACTCTGGGAGAAACCTGCCTATCGGCGCTGCGGCCGGTGTTTCCCGGCAACGGAGCCGCTCTTGAGAGGAATGCCCTGGCATGAGTACCCCAACGACATCCGAGACGATTCCGCACGATCCCGGGCTCAGCCGGCGCAGGCTGGGCGTCCCCTCCATCACGCTGATGATCATCGCGGCATCGGCGCCGCTGACCGTCGTCGCCGGCGGCGTCACCACCTCCTTCGCCGTGACCGAATCGCTCGGCGTGCCCCTCGGCTTCCTCGTCATCGCAGTGATCCTCACGGTCTTCTCGGTCGGCTACACCGCCATGGGCCGCTACATCACCAATGCGGGCGCCTTCTACGCCTACATCTCGCAGGGCCTCGGCCGCCCGCTCGGCGTCGGCGCATCGCTCGTCGCCCTCGTCTCGTACAACGCCATGCAGATCGGCATCTACGGGCTCTTCGGCTTCCAGCTCTCGATGTTCCTCGAGGCGAAGTTCGGGTTCTCGTCGCCGTGGTGGATGTGGATCATCCTCTGCATCGTCGTCGTCGGCCTGCTCGGCGTCAACAAGATCGACCTCTCCGCCAAGGTGCTCGGAGCGCTCGTCGCCCTCGAATTCCTGGTCGTCATCATCTTCGACGTCGTCGCGCTCGCCGTCGCGCCGGAGGGCGTCACCGCGACCACTCTGAACCCGGGAGAGCTCTTCGGGCCCTCGCTCGGCATCGTGCTCGTCTTCGGCGTCGCCGCCTTCATGGGCTTCGAGGGCGCCGCCATCTACGGCGAGGAGGCGAAGGATCCGAAGCGCACCGTGCCCCGGGCCACCTACGCGGCGGTCGCCATCATCGGCCTCTTCTACGCGTTCAGCGCCTGGGCGTTCTCGGTCGGCATCGGCCCGTCGAGCATCGTCGGCGCCTCGCAGGAGTTCGGCCCCGACCTGATGTTCGTCTTCATGGGCGACCACATGAGCGTCATCTTCGTCGACATCATGAACATCCTCTTCATCACGAGCCTCTTCGCAGCCCTGCAGTCGTTCCACAACGC
>JBFXIT010000049.1:5900-11434 GCA_050175655.1 Leucobacter sp. | reverse complement strand
GCATCGCCGCCGCCTCACGCTGCCGCCGGTCGATCCCGCGCAGCACCGGCAGCAGCGTGCGCACGACGAGCGGCAGGGCGATGAGCGCCTGGGCGATCGGGATGAGCACGACCGAGGTGCGCAGGTCAATGCCGAAGCCGAGCGGGCGGTGCATCGTGAGGAGCAGGCCGAATCCGACGGTCACGGCCGACACCCCGAGCGGCAGCATCGCCAGGCCGTCGAACAGCTCGATGCCGCGGCGCAGCAGCGGGCTGCAGGGGCTGCGGGAGGCGACCAGCGAGACGAGGATCCCGAGCAGCATGGCGATCGCGGTCGCGATGAGCGCGAAGCCGAGGGAGAGCAGGATCGCGTCGAGCACCGTGCCGCTCAGCGCAGTGCCGCCGGGCCGCGCGCCGTCGGGCGGCACGATGAGGTGCGTGTAGTGCATCAGCGTGAACCGGCCCTCAGCATCGCGCAGCGAGCGGACGACCAGGGCGAGGATCGGCAGGGCGTGCAGCAGCAGGGCGGTCAGGGCGAAGCACAGGATCGCGGGCAGGTGCGAGCGGCCGGCCCGCACCGCGCGCCCGGCCTCGAAGCGCATCTCGACGGCCCGTTCGCGGCTGCCCGATGCACGGGCCCGGCGCAGCCGCGCCGAGACGACGAGCACCGCGGCGACGATGGCGAACTGCATCAGCGACAGCACCGCCGCCGAGCGCAGGTCGAGGAACTGCACGGTGAGACGGTAGATCTCCGTCTCGATGTTCGAGAACGCCCGCCCCCCGAGCACCAGCACCACGCCGAACGAGGTGGCGCAGAAGAGGAACACGAGCGCCGCCGCCGAAGCGATCGCCGGTGCGAGCGCCGGTAGGGTCACCGTGGCGAAGGCCCGGGCCGGCGAGGCTCCGAGCATGCGCGCCGCCTGCTCCGCGCGCGGGTCGAGCTGCGCCCAGAACCCGCCGACGGTGCGCATGACGACCGTCACGTTGAAGAACGCGAGCGCGAGCACGATCGCGGTGAAGCTCTGGTCGAGGCCGAGCCAGGCCAGCGGGGCGCCGGGGCCGAGCAGCGCGATGAACGCGACGCCCACCACGACCGTCGGCAGCACGAACGGCACCGTCGCCAGCCCTCGCAGCAGCGAGCGCCCCGGGAAGTCGAGGCGGTAGAGCACGAAGGCGGCGGGGATTCCGAGGCCGAGCGAGAGGATCGTGCCGCACGTCGCCTGGGCCAGCGTCTGGCCGACGACCCGCCAGGTGCGGGGATCCGACAGCACTGCGACGAGCCCGTCGAGAGGATGCGATCCCGCGCTCTCGACCGGAGATCCGATCCCGCCGCCGAATCCGACCGCCACCAGCGAGAGCACCGGCCAGAGGAAGAACAGCGCGAGGAACGCGGTCGGCAGCGCGGCCGCGACGGCCCAGGCGAGGCGCCCGGGCCATACGCGACTGCTGCCGCCCCCGGCGGCATCATCGGGCCGGGGCGCGCCGTCGCGCGTCACCACCCGGTCGCTTGGCTCCACGCCTTCAGCCAGCCCTCGCGGCCTGCGCCGATCTCGGCGGGGGTGAGATCGTTGGGCGACTCCGGCACGGGCGCGAACTGCTCCCACTCGGCCGGGACCGACGCGTCTGCGTCGATCGGGTAGACGTACATCGTGTCGGCGATGGTGTCCTGGAACTCGCGCGAGAGCAGGTAGTCGACCACGGCCTTCGCGCCGTCGGGGTTCGCGGCCCCCCGCAGCACTCCGGCGTACTCCACCTGCGACGAGCAGGTGTCGAGCAGCGCCTTCGTCGTGGTGGCGGTGCCGTCCTCGGTGACGGTGTAGGCGGGCGAGGAGCTGTAGGAGAGCACGATCGGGTACGTTCCCTCGCCTCCCTGGGTGAACTGGCCGTAGTAGGCGTCCTCCCAGCCCTGCTCGATGCGCACGTCGTTCGCGGCGAGGCTCTGCCAGTAGTCCGCGAAGCCGTCCTCTCCGAACTTCGCGACGGTGCCGATGAGGAACGACGCGCCCGTCGACGACGAGGTCGGATCGAGCAGCACGGTGAGGCCCCGATAGGTCTCGGCGGCCAGATCCTCGTAGCTCGCGGGCTCGGCGATGCCGTGCTCCGCGAACCACGCGGGGTCGATGTTGATGCAGGTGGCGCCGAGCGTCACCGGCACGAGCGAGCCCTGCGCGTCGGTCAGGAACTCCTGCGCGCGCTCGGGAAGGTCCGCCGGCAGATAGGGATCGCTGACCCCGCCCTCCGCGATGCGCGAGGCGAACACGTTGTCGACGCCGAAGAAGGCATCGGCCACCGGGGCTCCCTGGGTCAGCACCAGCTGGCTCGTGAGCTCGCCTCCGTCGCCCGCGGTCACGACCTTCACCTCGTAGCCGGTGGCCGCGCTCGCGGCCTGCTCGAAGACATCCGAGTCGACGAAGCTGTCGTGCACGATCAGGGTGACCGCCTCGGCCTCCGAAGCGCCGTCGCCTCCGCCCGCCGGAGCGCAGCCGGCGAGCCCCACTGCGAGGGCGGCGCCGAGCGCTGCGACCTGCAGCGCCCGGGACGAGAGACGAGAGACGAGAGACGTATGGGTGCGCGCGAGCATATGATTCCTTCCTCCGCTGGTATGACCCAGATCAGGTTGAACGGTCGAAGTTCGCGAACTTCCTCTCAGCCCGCCGCGTGCGGACTCCCGTGGATTGCCCCGCCAGTCTAGCGCTTGCGCCAGGGCCGACGCCAGCCCGGCCGATCGCCAGTGCCTGAGCCGGTGTCGGAGCCGGTGTTGGAGCCCCGGTCGTCGCCGGCCGCGGAGCCCGGCTCTGCAGGGTGCCCGTTCTCCCAGGAGAACGCTCGCAGCAGCGCGTCCTCGCCGGGGTTCTCATCGGCGATCTCGCGCGTCTCGGCCTCGGCCGCATCGGCAGGCGTCGGCTCGGGCACGGGATCCGCGGGCACGGGATCCGCAAGAACGGGATCGGCGGGCAGCGGATCGAGCTCGACGGTCTCTGCCGTGAACGGGCTCTCGCCGGCGGCGGAACGCCCGGCGGCGGGATACCCAGCGGTCGGCGGCTCCACCTCGGCCGGTTCGGTGTCGGTGCGCCGGTCGAAGGGCGCGGCCGTGCGGATCCGCTGCTCGATTCCGGCCTGGGCCTCGCGGAGGCGGCCCACCGCGTCGAGCCTGCGCGCGAGCACGCCCGGCACCAGGCCGATCACGAGTTCGAGGGCCACGAGACCACCCACGAGCCAGGGCTGCGGGCCGGTCTCGGCGAGGCGGCCGGGACCGATGCCGCCGGTGGCGAGAGCGCTGAGCCCGGCCACGGCGAGGCCCGCGAGCGCTGCGGCGGCGACCGGGATGGCGATCGACGCGGTCAGGGAGCTGCGCCGCAGCTCGGGCCTCGCGCCCGCGAGCGCCCCGACCACGACCCCGACCAGCACGATCAGCGCGGGGGCGAGGCCACCGGCCCAGCCCCAGCCGTGGGGGACGGCGCCGAACAGCGGGAGCGCGGGCAGAGGGCCGAGCAGCGTCTCGAACGGCGTGACGGAGGTGCCGGCCCCGATCCCGAACCCCGGCCCGGCGAACCAGGCGATGGCCCAGATCCAGGCGATCGGCAGCATGGCCAGGCTCAGCAGGAAGAGCACGACGAGGCCGAGCAGGTCGAGCTGGAGCCCCTGGCTCAGCGTGACGATCTCGACGTAGCCGACCACGATGGCGACGGCGACGCCCAGCGCGGCGAGGCCGACGACTGCGGCGAGAGACCCGGCCGCGAGTCGCAGCGACTCCGCCGTCCGCGCGGGCAGAGCCGCGGCGCGCAGGGCGCCGATCCACTCGAGGCGGCGCAGCACCGCGCGCAGCAGCGTCCGCCACCAGTCGTGCTCGAGCAGCACGGCCCGCACCAGGAAGCCGGCGGCGGTCGGGATCGCGTAGCAGAGGGCGGGGACGAGGATCACGAACCAGACAGGCCGGGCGCTGAGCGATGCGCCGACCACTGACACCCCGGCGGCGGCCGCCGCGAAGCCGAGGGCTCCCCCGAGCACGCCGGCGAGGCCCCACCCGCCTCGACCCGCGAACCGCCAGCCCGCGCGGAAGGCGAGGAGCGCGGTGAGCAGCGCGAGACCGAGGGGCGCGAGCGAGAGCGTGAAGAGGAACGGCTCGGGCGCCAGCCCGAAGCCCATCGCGGCCTCGGCGCTCACCGCGAAGGTGAGCGGCACGAGGTGCCCGAGCAGCCAGACGCCCGCGATCGAGCCGATCACCTCGGTCGGTTCGGCGGCGAGCGAGAAGGTCAGCCACCACACGAGCAGCACCGGCACCGCGACCAGCGCGAGCCCGGCGAGGGCCACCGCGGCCGCCTCGATTGCGGCGATCACGGCCGTCAGCACTGCTCTCATCGAGGTGAAGTCTACCGCCGCCGGGTGCGGGCGGGCCGCAGCGCGATCGGAGTGGAGCGGATGGGGTGGATGGGGCGGAGCTCCCGGTGCGACCCCTACCTCGACGCGGTGCGACGGGCGACCAGCAGCGAGACGCCGCCGGAGACGAGGAGCGCCGAGGCGAGCAGCAGAGAGGCGAGCCCCAGTAGCGGCGAAGAATCGGAGGAACCGGTCCGAGCGATCTCATCGGGCCGACCGGGATTCGGAGCCGGGGTCGCAGTAGCGGTGAGGTTCAGCGTTATCGCAGCGGTGGAGCACAGCGCGCCGCGCCCCGAATAGCCGATGTCGATCGGCACGTTGCCGGGTGCGCTCGGCGTGAAGCCGATCGTGGCCGTCTGCGTGGCCGCGTCGACTGCCACGGTTCCGAGAGCCGTGCCTCCGGCGGAGAAGGTCACGTCGCCTCCTTCGGCGCCGTAGACGCAGCCGAGTGTCGCGGTCAGCGTGATCTGCTGCCCGACCGTTGCGGTGCTCGGGCCCGCCTGAACGGAGGTGGTCGCAGGGGTGAGCTGCCACCTGACCGTCACCGCGCCGTTCCGGCTGGAGTTCTGGGGCAGTGCGGGCTGCGAGAGCGGATCGGAGAGGAAGCCGGGCGCGAGGTATCCGGCGCCGCCGCCTCCGTTCAGACCGTTGAACCCGCTGGAGTCGAGACCTCCACCACCGCCGCCACCGCCGTTGTATCCGCCGCCGGCGCCTCCCCCGGCACCGCCGCTGAGGTCGGCGCCCTGCGCTTCTCCGCCGGCACCGCCGATACCGGGCACGAGGCCGCCGAACGGAGTGTACGAGGCGGGCCCGGTGCCGTTCTGACCGGCCGAGCGCAGGCCGGCGGATCCGGTTGCGCCGAGACCGGGCGCGGCGACGGTGCCGCCGCCGCCGGTGACGCTGGTCGCGAAGCCCGCCCCCGCCTGGTTGGCTCCGCCGCCCGCCTCGCCGCGGTTGCCTCCGGTGGCCCCGGATCCGCCGCCGGCGACGGCGAACGGGGCCCACGGCGCGCCCGCGGGCTCGAAGAAGACGTAGCTGCCGCCTCCGCCGCCCATGCCTTCGTAGAGGGCCGGGTTGCCCAGCGGTCCTCCGTCTCCGCCGCCGCCCCAGCCGCCGAGAGTCCCCTGACCGCCCTGCCCGACCGCGATCGCGAACGCGGTTCCGGGCGCGATGTCGGCA
>JBFXIT010000049.1:0-5800 GCA_050175655.1 Leucobacter sp. | reverse complement strand
CATGCCTTCGTAGAGGGCCGGGTTGCCCAGCGGTCCTCCGTCTCCGCCGCCGCCCCAGCCGCCGAGAGTCCCCTGACCGCCCTGCCCGACCGCGATCGCGAACGCGGTTCCGGGCGCGATGTCGGCAGGCCTGGTGGTGAACGAGCCTCCGAGCCCTCCTCGGTTCCAGTGGCCGTAGCCCGACCCGCCCCGCACCTCGAAGTCGATCTGCGTCGCTCCCGCGGGCACGGTCCAGCTCTCCACCGCGCCCGTGTAGTCGAACACCAGCTCGCACTGGCCGAGCAGGTCGCAACCCGCCGGGAGCGGGGCGGCCTGCGCCGTCGCCGGTGCGGCGACGATCGAGCCGAGCGCCAGCGCGCTTCCGAGTATTCCCGCACCGATCAGACGCTTCACGCTCTCCCCCTCGCAAGACCTCCGGCGTTCGGCGTCGCCGGACCACAACCCTCAGATCCTAGGGATTCCGGCCGTCGCCCGCGCGGCGAGTAGCCGAAAACTACTCTCGGCCGCCGGGCGGCGGCGACCGAGCGATGCGCCTCGAAGATCGGCGCGGACACCCGCTCAGCAGCACTCGATAGGCTGGCGGCATGTCCCGCGATCCGATGAGATCCGACCCCGCCGGGAGTCTCGGCGGCCGAGTGGTGCTCGGCGGCGCCTCCGGATTCATGGGGAGGGCGATCCTCGCCCGCCTTCCCGCGCAGGGGCGCGAAGTGGTCACGGTCGGTCGCTCGGGCTCCGACCTCGGCTGGGACGACCCGGCCGCTCTCGTCGCCGCCGTGGACGGCGCCTCGCTCGTCATCGGGCTCTCCGGCAAGAGCGTCGATTGCCGGTACACGGCGAAGAACCGAGCAGAGATATTCCGGTCCCGGCGCGAGACCACGGAGCGGCTGCACGAGGCGATCGCCTCCGCCGCTTCTCCTCCGCCGCTCTGGGTGAACGCCTCCACAGCCACCATCTACCGGCATGCCGAGGACCGGCCGATGACCGAGTCGACGGGCGAGACCGGATCCGGGTCTCGGTCGATGTCGCGAAGGACTGGGAGGACGCTCTCTTCTCGGGCGACCTTCCCGGCGTGCGGAGGGTCGCCCTGCGCACGACGATCGTGCTCGGCAGAGGGGCCGTGCTCGAGATGCTGGCCAGACTCGCCCGCATCGGTCTCGGAGGCACGCAGCTCGACGGCCGCTGGCCGGCATTCCCGTGGAGGCGCCGGGCGGGCACCGTCCACGAGTTCGCCGCCCGAGGTGGCCGGCAGAGATTCAGCTGGGTGCACATCGACGACGTCGTGCGCATCATCGACTTCCTCGAGTCCCATCCCGAGCTGGAGGGGCCGGTGAACGCCGCCGCGCCTCACCCCGTCGACAACCGCACGCTCATGCGCGCGATCCGGCAGACGCTCGGGGTCCGGGTGCATTTCCCGATGCCGCGGTGGATGCAGGAGCTCGGCGCGATCGCCCTGCGTACCGAGACCGAGCTGACGCTCAAGAGCCGATGGGTGCTGCCCGAGAAGCTCGAAGCGGCAGGCTTCGAGTTCGCATACCCGGAGCTCGAACCGGCGATCCGCTCGCTGCTGCGCGCCCGCCGCTGAACTCCGTCACTGAAATCTGTCACTGAAATCTGCAACTGAACTCTGTCACCGAGTCCCAGCGCCGAGCGCCGCCGCCGGGCACGCGAAGGGCCGGCCGCCAGAAAGCGACCGGCCCTGATCCTGTTTCGAGATCTACAGTGCGGCGTATGCCCGACGCAGTGGCGTCGGCACGGGTTCGCCTGTAAACGCGATGCGTTTACAGCTGTGCGAACGCCTGCCGCAGTGACGGCAGCGCAGCATTCGCTGAAACGCTGGCGCGTTTACAGCTCTGAGAATGCTGCGCGCAGCAGCTCGGCGGTCTCGGACGGCGTCTTGCCGACCTTCACGCCAGCGGCCTCGAGGGCCTCCTTCTTGGCCTGCGCGGTGCCCGCCGAGCCCGACACGATGGCGCCCGCATGGCCCATGGTCTTGCCCTCGGGAGCGGTGAAGCCCGCGACGTAGCCGACGACCGGCTTCGTCACGTTCGCCTTGATGAAGTCGGCCGCGCGCTCCTCGGCGTCGCCGCCGATCTCGCCGATCATCACGATCGCCTTCGTCTCCGGGTCCGCCTCGAACGCGGCGAGCGCGTCGATGTGCGTGGTACCGATGATGGGGTCGCCGCCGATGCCGATCGCGGTCGAGAAGCCGAGGTCTCGCAGCTCGTACATCATCTGGTAGGTCAGGGTGCCCGACTTCGAGACGAGGCCGATGGGGCCCTTGCCCGTGATCGTCGCCGGCGTGATGCCCGCGAGCGCCTCGCCGGGGGTGATGATGCCCGGGCAGTTCGGCCCGATGATGCGGGTCTTGCCGCCCGTCGCCTTCGCGTGCGCCCACAGCTCGGCCGAGTCCTTCACCGGCACGCCCTCCGTGATGATGACGAGCAGGCCGATGCCCGCGTCGATCGCCTCGATCGCGGCGTCCTTCGTGAAGGCCGGCGGCACGAACGCGACCGAGACATCGGCGCCGGTCGCGGCCATCGCCTCGGCGACCGTGGCGAAGACGGGCAGCTCGACGGCGTTGCCGCTCTGATCGGTGTGCGACACGGTCGTGCCGGCCTTGCGGGCGTTCACGCCGCCCACGATGCTGGTGCCCGCGGCGAGCATGCGCGCCGTGTGCTTGGTGCCCTCGCCGCCGGTGATGCCCTGGACGATGACCTTGGAATCCTTGTTCAGGAAGATCGACATTTGCTTGCCTCTTTCGTCAGTCTCGTCGGATCAGCGGGCGTTCGCCAGCTCGGCGGCCTTGTCGGCGCCCTCGTCCATGGTCGCTGCCTGGGTGACGAGCGGGTGCGCCGCCTCGTTCAGGATCCGGCGCCCCTCCTCCACGTTGTTGCCGTCGAGACGCACCACGAGCGGCTTGTTCGCCGCGTCGCCGAGCTTCGCGAGCGCGCCCACGATGCCGTTCGCCACCGCATCGCACGCCGTGATTCCGCCGAAGACGTTGACGAACACCGACTTGACCTGCGGGTCGCCGAGGATCACGTCGAGGCCCGCGGCCATGACCTCGGCCGACGCGCCGCCGCCGATGTCGAGGAAGTTGGCGGGCTTCACGCCGCCGTGGTTCTCGCCCGCGTAGGCGACCACGTCGAGCGTCGACATCACGAGGCCCGCCCCGTTGCCGATCACGCCGACCTCGCCGTCGAGCTTCACGTAGTTGAGATCCTGCGCCTTGGCCTTCGCCTCGAGCGGATCCTCGGCGGCCTTGTCCTCGAGCGCCTCGTGCTCGGGGTGGCGGAAGTCTGCGTTCTCGTCGAGCGACACCTTGCCGTCGAGCGCGATGATGTCGCCGGCGCCGGTCAGGACGAGCGGGTTCACCTCGACCAGGGTGGCGTCCTCACCCGTGTACACCTCGTACAGCTTCTGGAACACGGGCACGACCTTGGCGACGAGCTCTTCGGGGAAGCGCGCAGCGCGGGCGATCTCCTCGGCCTTGGCCGCGTCGATCCCGCTGGCGGGGTCGACCTCGATGCGGGCCAGCGCCTCGGGCTTCTCGACCGCGAGCTGCTCGATCTCCATGCCGCCCTCGACCGAGCACAGCGACAGGTAGGAGCGGTTAGCGCGGTCCAGCAGCACCGAGAAGTAGAACTCCTGCGCGATGTCGGCGCCCGCCGCGACCATGACGCGCTTCACGACGTGGCCCTTGATGTCGAGGCCGAGGATGGCCTGCGCCGCCTCGTAGGCCTCGTCGGGGGTCTTCGCCACCTTCACGCCGCCGGCCTTGCCGCGGCCCCCGGTCTTCACCTGGGCCTTGATGACCACGACTCCACCGAGCTTCTCGGCTGCGGCGCGGGCCTCCTCAGGCGTGTCCGCGGTGATGCCGGCGAGCACCGGCACTCCGTATCGTTCGAATAGATCTCGTGCCTGGTACTCGTACAGATCCACGCGTGTTCCTTTTGAGTAGAGAAGTGGTTGCTGCGGGGCCGAGATGTCTCGATATCGAAATACATTGCGACCAGGAACCAGGGTAGCACCTGCGCTTCGGGGCGGGAGCGGGGTCGTGCAGGATCCCCTCAGCCCCCGCGCGCCTCCTTGCAGCCGTAGAGCGCCTGGTCCGCTCGCAGCATGAGGCTGTCGAGGGTGTCGTCGGGGCCGAAGCGCGCGAGACCCCAGGTCCAGGAGTAGGCGGTTCGCCGTCTGAGCTCGGCGAGACGCGCATCCGCCTCCGCCTCGTCCGAATGGATGAGGAGCACGAACTCGTCGCCGCCGGTCCGCGCCACGAGGTCGGCCGAGCCGAGCCCGGCCTCCCACTCGGCGCTGCAGGTCTTCAGCGCGAGGTCGCCCTCCGCGTGCCCGCCCGTGTCGTTGACCGTCTTGAAGTCGTCGAAGTCGACGACGGCGAGCACCAGCGGCCCCCCGCTCTGCCTGGCGCGTGCGAGTGCCTGATCGCCGAGATGCGCGAGGCCTCGCCGGTTCAGCACGCCCGTGAGCGGATCGTAGCGGGCCGCGCGCTCTGCGTCCCGGCGGGTGTACGAGGCCGCCTCGAGGCAGAACACGGCGATCAGGATCGCGTAGAGCAGCGCGAGATCCGTCGAGAACTGATGGTTCTCGACGTCGGTGCGCAGCAGCACCGTGCTGGTCAGCGCCGCCAGGTGCAGCCAGAGGCCGGTGCGCGCGATCCAGGGCGGGTAGAACCAACCGAGGTAGACCGCCACCATCGGCGCCTCGAGCAGAGCGTTCAGCTCCATGTGCGGGTGGTTGGTGTTGAGCAGGTTGTGCACCGACCAGTAGGTCAGGTACCCGACGAAGAGCAGACCTGCCCAGAGCGGGTATCGTCGGCCGAGCACCAGGGGGATCAGGGTCAGCAGGAGGTAGCTGCCGATCCACACGCCCACCATGAATCGCTGGATGTGCGAGTGCCCGACCATGTAGTCGACGATCAGGGTCAGCGCGAGCACCGCGGCGAGCGCTGCGCTGACGAGCGAGAACTGGGTCTGCCTGCGGGTCGTCCGCCGCCACGAATCCCGCAGCCACTCGCCGAACGAGCGCTGGGCGTCGCGCTCCCGGCGCGCGGTCTGGAACGCGATCACGATCGTCTCCTCTTGAAGCGGTAGAGGATGTCGTCGGCGCGGGCGAAGAGCGCCTCGCTCGTGTCGCCCGGCCGGGCCTGGGCGATGCCCCACGACCACGGGTGCGGGGATGCGTCGTGCAGTCGCTGCATGACCTGCTGGGCGGTGGTCGCGTCGGTGCGGTCGAGCAGCAGCGCGAACTCGTCGCCGCCGGTGCGGCCGATCACGTCGCCCGACCTCACGCCTGCGCGCCAGACCCGCACGCTCTCGACGAGCGCCCGATCTCCCTCGGCGTGCCCCCGGGTGTCGTTCAACTGCTTGAAGGAGTCGAAGTCGACGACGACGAGGCACAACGGGATGCCGGTCCGCAACGCCCGTGCGAGCTCGTGCTCGAGCTGCCCCATGAACCCCGCGCGGTTGAGCGTGCCGGTGAGCTGGTCGGTCGTGATGCGCCTCTCGGAGCGCTTCCACAGCATCGATCCGATCTCGAAGCAGAACAGCGCGATGACGATCATCTGCACGCCGGTGGGCACGCCGAGCGTGCCCTCGGGGCCGAAGAGCGGGTTGGTGATGACCGCGACCAGGATGAGCGCGGTCGCGCACAGCATGATGATGCGCCCGAGCGGCCGGCGCACGAACCAGCCGAGGTAGAGCGCGAGGATCGGGAGCTCCTGCGCGCTCGACACGGCAGCCTGCTCGTCGCCCCACGGGCTGAAGAAGTAGATCGTGGCGCA
>JBFXIT010000048.1:3368-11736 GCA_050175655.1 Leucobacter sp. | reverse complement strand
TCGTCACCGGCCAGGCCGACGTGATCACGCTCGGCCGACCTCTGCTCGCAGACCCGCATCTGCCGATCGCATGGGCGCACGAGCTGCGCGCGGAGAACGCCGCCTCATTCGTGCCGCCACAGTATGCGAGGGCGCGGTTCTGAGGCTTCCGCTCCTCGATTTGCGGAGTACGCTCATCGCATGAGCTCCGCCGCCCCGACCCCGCACGCGAGCACCGACGACCTGATCCGCTGGCGCATGCGCTCCCTCGGCCTCCGGCACCCGCTGCCCGGCGACGAGCAGGAGGGGGCGCAGGATCGGCTGCGCGCCGTCGCCGACCGCATGCTCGCCGTGCAGGGTCAGGATTGGAACGCCGCGCGCTGGGCCTTCGGCGTGCGCGCCCCCGGCACGACCGAGGCCGACGTGGTCGCGGCGTTCGACTCGGGGGCGCTGGTGCGCTCCTGGCCGATGCGGGGAACGATCCACCTGCTCGCCGCCGGAGACCTCGGCTGGATGCAGGCGCTCACCAACCATCGGGTGCTGCCGGGCGCGGCGAAGCGCAGGCAGTTCCTCGGCCTCGACGACGACACGCTCGCGCGCATGACCGACATCGCGACCGAGCGCCTCTCGGGCGGGCGTTCGCTGAGCCGCGACGAGCTGGGCCGCGCATGGTCGGAGGCCGGGATCGGCGACCCGGAGAAGGGTCTCGGCCCCTGGCGCTATCACGTCATCTGGTGGCTGTGCCAGAACGGGATCGCGGTCGCCGGGCCGGTGAACGCAGCCCCCGGTACCGAAGCAGGCGCCGCCGCGGCCGATCCCGAGGCCGGCGCCGGCACCGGCGTGGAGACCGGCTCGATCCCAGAGCCCCGGCTCGTGCTCGCCGAGGAGTGGATCGACGCCCCGCGCCGGATCGACGGCGACGAGGCCCTCGCCGAGCTCGCCACCCGCTTCTCGCTCGGCCGGGGCCCCGTGCAGGATCGCGATCTCGCCTGGTGGACGGGCCTCACCATGCGCGATGCGAGGCGAGGCATCGCCGCGGCCGAGGAGGAGGGGCGCCTCGTCCCCGTCGAGGTGGACGGCATGCGCTACGTCGCCGACCCCGCGCTGCTCGATACGGCGGGAGCAGCGGGAGCAGCGGCCGGATCGTCGCCCGGTGCGGGGCAGCTCGACGCCGACGACGTCATGCTGCTCCCGGGATTCGACGAGCATCTGCTCGGCTACGCCGATCGCTCGGCCGTGCTCGATCCCGAGCACTTCGAGCGGATCGTGCCCGGACGCAACGGCATGTTCCGCGCGACCGTGGTGCGGGGCGGGCGGGTCGTCGGCGTGTGGATGCGCACTCCGCGCGCGGGTCGCGTGCGCATCGAGGTCGAGCCCTTCCCCGGTGAGGCGATCGACCTCGGCCGGCTGCGGGCGCCCGCCGAGACCTGGGGCGCATTCCGCGGAGTCGACATCGAACTCGCGGTCGGGTGACCGCCACTACTCTTGAACCATGCACATCGAAGAGCTTTCGCTCGTCGCGGTCGGCGGCCTGATCCTCGTCGTCGCAGTCGCGATGCTCGCCGGCCGCGTGCAGATCGCGGCACCGCTCATCCTCGTCGTCGTGGGCATCGGCATCGGCTACATCCCGGGCGTGCCCCTCATCGAGGTCGAGCCCGAGATCATCCTGCTCGTGGTGCTGCCGCCGATACTCTACGCCGCGGCCGTCAACGTGCCGGTGCTCGACCTCCGCCGCAACATCGGGCCGATCTCCGCGCTCTCCGTCGTCCTCGTCATCATCTCCGCAGTGGTCATCGGCTGGCTGCTGCACCTGGCCGTGCCGTCCATCCCGCTGGCCGCCGCCATCGCCCTCGGCGCGGTCGTCGCACCGACCGACGCCGTCGCGGCGACGGCCATCGGCAAGCGGGTCGGCATGCCCCCGCGCCTCGTCACGATCCTCGAGGGCGAGAGCCTCGTCAACGACGCGACCTCCCTCGTGCTGCTGCGCACCGCGCTCGTGGCCATCGCGGGCGGCTTCTCGTTCTGGGATGCGGCGGGGCAGTTCGCCTACGCCGTGGCCGCGGCGATCGTGATCGGCCTCATCGTCGGCATCATCACCGTGTGGCTGCGCTCGAAGATCGCCAACCCCGTCTACGACACGGTGGTCTCCTTCGCGGTTCCGTTCATCTCGTTCGTCCCCACCGAGTACGTCGGCGCCTCGGGAGTGCTGGCCGTCGTCGTCACGGGCCTGTACTCGGGCCACCACGCGCCCAAGAAGTTCAGCGCCACCGCCCGCGTGAACGAGCGACTGAACTGGCGCACGGCGCAGTTCCTGCTCGAGAACGGCGTGTTCCTGCTCATGGGGCTCGAACTGCACAAGCTGGCCAACGACTCCGACACCAGTGCGCTGCACCTGAACCATCTGCTGCTCATCTCCGGCGGGGTCGTCGTGCTGCTCATCGTGATGCGCATGGCGTTCATGTACTTCGTCACCTGGCGGCTCGCCGCAGCCCTCCCCAGGCACGAGGCGCGGGCCGAGGGGATGCGGCGGCTCGCCGACCGGGAGCATTCGAGACCGCTGCCGACCGGCGAGCACACCACGAAGAAGGCCCGTCGCTTCGAACGGGCGGCCAGACGCAGCGAGGCCGATGCGGCGCACGCGCGGGATCAGGGCCTCGACTGGCACGGCGCCACCATCCTCGGCTGGAGCGGTATGCGCGGCGTGGTCACGCTCGCGGCGGCCCAGTCGATCCCGACCAGCGTGCCCTACCGCTCGCAGCTCGTGCTGATCGCGTTCTTCGCCGCCGTGATCACGCTGCTGCTGCACGGGCTCACGCTGCCCGGGATGATCCGCCGGCTGCGCCCAGGCGGGCCCACCGCGAGCGACCGGGGCAAAGAACTGATCGCGCTCTACACCGACCTCATGGAGTCGGGCGAGACCGCGCTCGAAGCGGCGATCGAGCACGACGCCGAGCACGCCGACCCCGAGCATCCGGCACCCAGCGAGCAGATCATCAAACGGGCACGGTCGAGCATGCACAACTCCCTGGCGCCGCTGGCCTTCTCCATGCCGCGGAACGAGCAGGCGAAGCCCGGCCGTGCCGAGGGCGACGCGCGGGCCTACATGCGCCTCGCGCACGCGATCATCGAGGCCCAGCGCGCGACGCTGCTCGAGGAGCGCGCCATCGGCCAGTACAGCAGCGAGGTGCTGCGAGCGGCCGAAGAGGCGCTCGACGCCCATGAGATCCGGCTCACCCCGCCGTCGAAGCACTGAGCGAGACCTCAGAGCAGCCCCGCATCCGAACAACCCGAATACCGAAGACACCGAGTGAAGACACTGCCGAACACGACGCCGAGCACGACATCGAGCGCCGCATGACCCGCGCCCGCCTGCGCAGGCCCGAACGCCCGATCCGGCGTACCTCGCAGCTGCTCGCCGGCCTGGTGCTCTACGGCCTGGGCATCGCGATGCTGTTGAGAGGCGAACTCGGCACCGCGCCCTGGGACGTGCTCACCACGGGCCTCATCACGCACATCCCGATCAGCTTCGGCATGATGACCATATTCGTGAGCGCGATCGTGCTGCTCTGCTGGATCCCGATCCGCGAGCGACCCGGCATCGGCACCGTGCTCAACGCGCTGCTGGTCGGCCCGGCGGCGGATCTCGGGCTGCTGCTGTTCCCCGAGACGGATGCGCTCTGGGTGCGGATCCTCTATCTCGTAGGCGGTGTCGTCGTGATCGGCGCCGCGACCGGCGTCTACATCGGCTCCCGCTTCGGCCCCGGCCCGCGAGACGGCCTCATGACGGGCCTCCACCGCGTCACTCGGCTACCGATCTGGATCGTGCGCACCGGTCTCGAGGTCACGGTCGTGGCGATCGGATGGCTGCTCGGCGGGGCGGTGGGCATCGGCACCGTCGTCTTCGCGCTCACGATCGGGCCGCTCTGCCAGCTGTTCCTGCCGGTCTTCAACATCCCGCTGGCCCGCGATGCGGCGACGCCCGAGGGCACTGACGAGGCGTCGGCCTCGTCGAACGACTGATCCGAGGCGTATCGGGCACCCGGCCACCGAGCCGACGACCCCGGCGGGAGGCGCGCTCCCTAGAGGTCCGCGAGGCGCACCGGGTTCTGATGGTGGCTGAACACGATGCTCGTGCGCGTCGACGACACGGCTGGGTGAGCCGAGAGATGCTCCATCACGAAGTCGCGCACGTGATCCGAGTCCCGGGCTGCGAGATGGATGATGAAGTCCTCGACGCCGCCGAGGAAGAAGAGCTGCATCACCTCGGGCAGCTCGCGCAGCTCCTCGCTGAACTCGGCGATCCTCTGGCGGGCCCCCGAACGGATCGAGACGCTGACCAGCACTTGCAGGGTCATGCCCATCACGGCAGGGTCCACGGTGGCGGTGAAGCCGGTGATGATCTCCCTGGACACGAGGCTGCGCACGCGCGCGACGCAGGTCGAGGCCGCGATGCCGACGCGCTCGGCGAGCTCGGCGTTCGTCATGCGCCCGTTGAGCTGCAGCTCTTCGATGATCAGCCGGTCGACCTCGTCGAGCACCTCGTCCACTCGCAGATTCTTCGGTCGTTCCATATCCAGCCTTCCAATATCCCGATCAGCACCGCCGCTTCAGCACCATATTGCCGAATATTATTCCAAATAGCAACGAAAAGGACGAATATAGTGCAGAATCATGAATGAATCAGACGGTTCGACTGCACCGGAGATGCAGCGCTGCCCCGCACAGCGATCCGCTTCGGCACTCGATCATCAGCACTTCGACCAGGAGACAGGACACACCATGCGCGTCGGCATTCCCACCGAGATCAAGAACAACGAGAACCGGGTCGCCATCACCCAGGCGGGCGTCTTCGAGCTCAAGCGCCGCGGCCACGAGGTGCTCGTGCAGGCCGGTGCCGGCCTCGGCTCGGCCATCACCGACGAGGAGTACATCGCCGCGGGCGCGACCATCGTGCCGACCGCCGACGAGGTGTGGGCCTCGAGCGAGATGATCCTCAAGGTCAAGGAGCCCATCGCCGCCGAGTACGGCAAGATGCGCAAGGGCCAGGTGCTCTTCACCTACCTGCACCTCGCCGCCTCCCGCGAGTGCACCGACGCCGTCGTCGCCTCGGGCACCACCGCCATCGCCTACGAGACCGTGCAGCTCGCCAACCGCGGCCTGCCGCTGCTCGCCCCGATGTCGGAGGTCGCCGGCCGTCTCTCGGTGCAGGTGGGCGCCTACAGCCTCATGAAGGCCAACGGCGGCCGCGGCATCCTGCTCGGCGGCGTGACCGCGACCCGTCGCGGCAAGGTCGTCGTGATCGGCGGCGGCGCCGCCGGCGAGCAGGCCGCCCGCATCGCCTACGGCATGGGCGCCGAGGTCACCGTGATCGACATCTTCATCCCGCGCCTCAAGCAGCTGGAAGACGAGTTCAACGGCCGCATCCAGACCCGCACCTCGAACGCGCTGAACATCACGGAGGCGCTCAAGGAGGCCGACCTCGTGATCGGCTCGGTGCTGATCCCGGGCGAGAAGGCCCCCAAGCTGGTGACCGACGAGATGGTCGCGCAGATGAAGCCGGGCTCCGTGCTCGTCGACATCGCGATCGACCAGGGCGGCTGCTTCGAGAACTCGCGCCCCACCACGCACGACGACCCCACCTTCCCGGTGCACAACTCGATCTACTACTGCGTCGCGAACATGCCCGGCGCGGTGCCCGAGACCTCCACGGCGGCGCTCACCAACGCGACGCTCCCCTACGTGGTCGCGCTCGCCGACAAGGGCTGGGCGCAGGCGCTGGCCGCCGACGAGGCGCTGGCCAAGGGTCTCAACGCGCACGACGGCGTCATCACCAACCACGGCGTCGCCGAGGCGTTCCCCGACCTGGCCTACACCCCGTACGCCGAGGTCGTCGGCGCGCAGGCGTAGCTCCGGGCGGTAGCCTTGAGGGCATGGATCTGAAGTTCACCTTCGGCGCATCGAACCCGCTCCCTCTCGCAGAGGGGGCGGGTTCCGCGTCTGCAGCCCCGTCTGCGTCGAGCGAGCTGGAGCTGCGCGTGACGCTCCCGTCCGGCGGCACGGGCGACGGGACCTCGACCCTGATCTGCGAGGGTCTCTCCAGCGACGGGGTGTCGTACGCGCGCGCCGAGAGGCGGGTCGAGGATCCCGCCTCCCCCGCGCAGCTCGCCGCAGGAGTCCGGTCGGCGCTGGCGCGAGCCGGAGCCGAGCTGCCCGAGCCGCTGCTCGGCTCGGTGACGGGCGTTCGGCTGGTGCTGAGCGGCGCGGAGGCCGCGGTGCTCTCGGAGCTCGGCGTCGTCATGGGCCCGGACCCGCGCGCGGATGGCTTCGCCGCGATCGACGAGGCGCTGCAGGCTCGCACCGGCATCCCCGCGGGAACGCCGATCCGCGTCGGGTGATCCTTCTGCGGTGAAGCCGTCTGCGGTGAGCGGGTGCGTCAGTGCGCCTGGAAATTCAGTGCGCTTGGAAGCGCAGGATGCGGTCGAGCGCCTCGGCGACTGCGGCCTCACCCGCAGCGTAGGAGAGCCGCACGGCGCGGTCGCCCGCGACCCGGCCCGAGCCGTCGTCCGAGGAGTCGAAGTCGACGCCGGGGACGACCGCGACGTCCGCCTGTTCGAGGAGGGTGCGGGCATAGCCGGTCGCGCTGCCGAAGCGTTCGAGCTGCGGGCCGAGCTCGGAATAGTAGTAGAACGCGCCGTCGCTCGGAGCAGCCGTGCCCCACTGCAGGGCGGGGGCGGCATCGAGGATCAGGGCCCGTGCGCGGGCGAAGCCGCCGACGATCGCGTCGCGCTCGGCGTAGGTCTCGGCGGTGAACGCGGTGAGGGCGAGTTCCTGGGCCGGCGCGGGCGGCGAGAGCGCGAAGTTCGAGGCGAGCGCCTCGATAGGTGCGACGAGGCTCTGCGGCAGCACGGCCCAGCCGAGGCGCCAGCCGGTCATTCCCCAGTACTTGGAGAAGGAGTTCACGACGATGGCCTCGGGGTCGAGTTCGGCGGCGGTCACGCCGCGGAAGTCGGGGTCGGCGGGATCGCCGTAGGTGATGCCGTGGTAGATCTCGTCGCTGATGAGCCGCACGCCGCGGGTGCGGCACCAGCCGACCAGGGCGGCGAGTTCGGCGCGCCCGAGCATGGTGCCGGTGGGGTTCGCGGGGGATGCGAGGACGAGGCCTGCCAGGTCTCCGTGCTCGGCGATCGCCGCGTCGAGCAGTTCGGGTGTCGGCTGGTAGCGGGTCTCGAGTCCGGTCGGGATCTCGACCACCTGCACGCCGAGCGCGGCGAGGATGTTGCGGTAGGCGGGGTACCCCGGGCTCGCGAGGGCGACGCGGTCTCCGGGGTCGAAGGCTGCGAGGAACACGAGCTGGAAGGCCCCTGACGAACCGGTGGTGACGGCGACGGCGGCGGGGTCGACCTCCACTCCGTACCAGTTGCGGTAGTGGCCCGCGATGGCCTCGCGCAGCGGAGCGGTGCCGAGCGGGCCGGTGTAGCCCGCCGGTTTCAGCGTGTCGGGCGCCGGGCGGGCGCTCGGCTCTCCGGCGCACAGCGAGACCACGTCGTGCCCGGCTGCGCGGCGCCGCGCGATCTCGTCGGTGATGCGCATGACCTCGAAGGCGGGGATGCGCGATCGTCGAGACGGGCCGGGATGCGCGTGGTGCTCCATGTCTCCCTACGCTATCTCGTTCCTGGAGCGTTCTCTCCTCCCTTCCCCCTAGCGGGCCTGCCCGGCCCGGCGGTCACCGGGATCGCACCGCCCGCTCGGTGAGGCGCAGGTAGCCGCTGAGCGCGGAGACCCCCTCCGCGGTGCCGGGCAGCCCCTCGCCGAGGCGACTCGACGAGACGAGGTGCGCGGCCCATTGCGCGCGGCTGATCGCGACGTTGAGGCGGTTGCGCATGAGCAGGAAGTCGAGGCCTCTCGGCACGTCGTCGGCGCTCGAGGCGGCGAGCGTGACGATCGCGATCGCCGCCTCCTGCCCCTGGAACCGGTCGACGGTGCCGACTCTCACCCCGCCGAGCCCCGCAGCCGCGAGCGCATCGCCGACGCACTCGACCTGGGCGTTGTAGGCGGCCACCACGATGAGATCCTGCTGGGTGAGCGGCCGGGGCGACTCACCGGGTTCGCGGAGCGTCCCCCGCAGCGCATCGCGCACGATGCGGACGACCTCCGCCGCCTCTTCGGCCGAATGCGTCGAGTTGCCCGTGTGATCCGTCGGATGCCAGACGAGCCCGGGAGGGCCCGCACCCTCGACTTCGCGCAGCGAGGCGGTGGAGTGCGCGTGCAGTCTGCCCTCGTAGGCGAGCTCGGAGACGATGTCGGCGAGCTCGGGCCGCATGCGCCTCGTCTCGGCGAGAAAATAGCCCGCGCCCTCGGGGATGGTGTCATGCTCGCCGAGCAGCCATCC
>JBFXIT010000048.1:0-3268 GCA_050175655.1 Leucobacter sp. | reverse complement strand
TCCACGAGCGGATCGCCGCGTCGCAGCCGGGGCGGCACTCTCCGCATGAGGTCGACGACGGGGTCGGCGAGGAAATAGCCGTCGTCGAGGGAGGCCGCCAGTGCGCGCCCCCACTCCTCGATCGCAGGCTTCTGGGCACCCGGGCGCGGAGGCGGCCCGGGGGTGAGCGCGACCGGCAGCCGGTCGTACGACGGTGCTGCTCCGTCCCGCGTCTCCTGAACGGTGACGCCGTCTTCGCGGCGCTCCAGGATACGCACGAGCCGCGTGGCGCGCGCCCCGGGGGCGGCTCCGGGCTGCGGGTCGAACGGAGGCGGGTAGTCGTAGACGAGATAGGCCTCGGATCCCTCCTTGAGGCTGCTGCCGGGTGCGATCTCGCCGCGCAGGCGCAGCTCCCGCCGGTGCTTGCGCTGCCGGCCCTCGGGTGCGCGCCAGTCGTCGTCGACAGAGCTGGTGCCGCCGTCGACGACCATCACGTCGCGTGTGTCGGCCCAGTCCTCGATGGGGTCGACGAGCCGGGCGAAGTGCGCCCACCAGAACGACTTCTGCTCCCGCTGGTAGTAGTCGATGGCGCTGCCGGCAATGGCGGCGGCGCGGCGATCCCGCGGATCCTCTGCCAGGCTCGCGTGCATGGTGAGCGCGGCTGCGACCGTGCTCAGCTCGAGCTCTGGCCCGTCCTCCGGCTCGGGCGAGCCGCTCGGAGACGTCGGAGGGATCCCGTGCTCGGCGGCGATGCGCAGCAGCCAGTCGCGCAGTCGCAGCGTGGAGACGCAGTCGTAGCGGTTGTAGTCTGCGATCGCGTCGAGTCGCCGCTGCCCCTCTGCACGCCGCCCGGGGTCGTCCGACGCGAGGAGCGCACTGGCTTCGGCGTACTCGGCGACCGACTGCGCGCCGGTCGTCACGCCCGTCTCGTCGCGGAGCTCATCGCCCATGTAGAGCGGTTCGAGCTTCTTGATCGAGTAGGAGCGCGATCCGATGCGCAGCGCCCTGCGCACGATCGGGTAGAGGTCGACGAGCACGTGCTCGCGCAGCAACCGGTCGACCTCCGTTTCGCCGGTGCCGTGACGGGCGGCGATGGACAGCAGGTGAGCGCGCTCGTAGGGCGCGTAGTGGTAGATCCGCATGCCGGGGAACGCGCGGCGGCGCTCGGCGACGAGTGCGAGGAATCTCTCGAGGGCGCGCCGCTCGTCTTCGAGGCTGTGCGCCCACAGCGGCGTGAAGCGCTCCTGCGCGTCGACCATGCCGAAGAGGTAGTCGAGCCCCCATCTGGCGCCGTTGCCGTCGACCGGCTCGCGGAAGAGCGGATCCCCCTCGAAGTCGAAGAAGAGGTCTCCGGGGTTGGGAGGAGGGATCGCCGCGAGCTCCCCCGCGTTCACCACTTGCAGGGGAGGCGCAGCGCCGGGCACCGCGTCGGCCTGGGCCCGGGCCTGCCCGGCGAGGCGCTCGAGCACGGCGCGGCTGATCCCCGCGACCTCGACCCGCCCCTCCTCGATGCCCGGCAGAGCATCTGCGATGCGGTCGATCGTGTCGAGGCCCGCCGCCACCAGACGATCGCGCTGGGTGCGGCGGATCCCCGCGATGAGCAGCGGATCGCGCACGCGGTCGACCTCGGGCGCGCACACCTCGCACCGGCCGCAGGCGGCCACGCCTGCCGTGCCCCATGCGATCGGATCGGCGCTCTCGCGCGCACCGTCGGAGCCGACCGCGACCGCTCGTTCGAGCAGCAGCTCGTGCAGCCGGGCGCGCCGGGCGCGGAACACGGGCGCGATATCGGCGAGGCGGTGCCGGCTGCGCGATCCGTCGCCCAGGATCAGCACGACATCGGGCGACACCGGCACCCCGAGACGGTCCAGCTGCTCGGCGTATGCCGCCAGCTGCATGAGCGCGGTGACCTTCGCCCGCCGCGCCAGCTTCGTGTCCTGGACCTCGTAGGCGCCTCCTGCCGTGCGTCGCAGGAAGTCCGCGTAGCCGATGAAGCCGATCGCGGGCGCCTCCCCCGTGGCGGGCGACTGGCGGGGATCGAAGAAGGTCGCCTGGAACACCACCTCGGCCCCGCCCCGCAGCGCCGCCACGGTCAGCTCCTGGGCCTCCTCCAGCGCCGTCTCGTCGCGGGAATCTGCGCGCGCGATCTCGACCACGCCGCCCGGAGAGCCCGCCCCGAACTCCGCGATGTACCGGGCCAGCACCCGCTCCTCGTGGGCGTCGCCGAGTCGCGCGGCCCGGGCGAGCATCGGGTCGTCGTCGGGCGGCACGACGACGTCGCGCCCCAGCCGCGCATCGACGCGACGCAGGAACGCGAACTCGCACTGCGATGCGGCGGTGAGGTCGCTGGCGCTGGTGACCAGGCGGTGTTCACCGTCGGCGATCTGCTGCACGAACATCTGAGCTCCTCTTCTGCTGAAGCCAAGCTACCCCGCCACCACCGACATTCAGGGATGATCCGCACGGATCAGCGGTCTCCGGTCGCAGAGGATCGGCGGAGAGGGGCCGCGAATACGCGGGTTCACAGGGGATGGCGGTAGAGTGGGATCACGGGTCGGCGACGCCGGCCCCATCGTCGCTGATTTTCATTCGCGCAGGCCTCGCAGCAGGCCTCAGGGCCGCAAGGCCCCTTGACTCTCCGCGGCGAATCGGATGCGCGATCCCGCGCACTCGCCGAACAGCACCACAGCAGCGACGCACGCCCATTGCGATACGCCGCGATGCCCGATGCCTCGATGCATCGAAGCGCGCGGATCTCGCAGAGGATCGCGCCGTGCTGCACGAACACGAAAGGTCCCAGTGACCAGCACACAGACCGCGCAGGCCGCATCGGCAGCGCAGGATACCCAGACCACCCCCTCCTTCGCCGAACTCGGCGTCCCCGCTGCCATCGCGCACGCGCTCGAGAAGAACGGCAAGGCGGCCCCCTTCCCCATCCAGCGCGACACCCTGCCCGACACGCTGAAGGGCCGCGACGTGCTCGGCCGCGGCCGCACGGGCAGCGGCAAGACCATCGCCTTCGCCATCCCGCTCGTCGCGAACCTCGCGACCGACGCCCGCGACGCCGAATCGAAGCGCCGCCCGAACCGGCCGCGCGCCATCGTGCTCGCGCCCACCCGCGAGCTCGTCACGCAGATCGCAGAGACCGTGAAGATGATCGCGGACCCCGTCGGCGTGCGCGTCACCACCATCTTCGGCGGCATCCCGCAGCGCCGCCAGGAGGCGGCGCTCGAACGCGGCGTCGACATCGTCGTGGCCGCGCCCGGCCGCCTCGACGACCTCATGAAGC
>JBFXIT010000047.1:8442-11769 GCA_050175655.1 Leucobacter sp. | reverse complement strand
GGCAAGCCGGGGAAAGTGCCTCAGCCCTCTCCGGGCCCTCAGACGTCCCCGGATACGCGAAAGCGGGGCGGATCCCGAAGGATCCGCCCCGCTTCTCGAAGGCTACGGCCGAGCCGTTACCAGCTCGTCGGCCTGCTCACGCAGACCGACGCACTCGGCAGTGCTCGTCCGGTCGAGTTGCTACCAGCTCGACTGCCCGCTCACGCGAGCAGTCGTACTCGGCAGTGCTTATCCGGTCGAGCTGTTACCAGCTCGACTTCGTGATGCCGGGCAGCTCGCCGCGGTGCGCCATGTCGCGGAAGCGGACACGGCTGATGCCGTACTTCGACAGCACGCCGCGGGGGCGGCCGTCGATGACGTCGCGGCTGCGCACGCGCACCGGCGAGGCGTTGCGGGGCAGCTTCTGCAGGGCCACGCGGGCGGCCTCGCGGCTCTCATCGGTGCCGTTGGGGTCGACGAGGGCCTTCTTCAGCTCGAGACGGCGCTCGGCGTAGCGGGCCACGATCTCCTGGCGCTGCTTGTTCTTCGCGATCATGCTCTTCTTGGCCATGATTAGCGCTCCTCTCGGAATTCGACGTGCTTGCGGACCACCGGATCGTACTTCTTGAGCACGAGGCGGTCGGGGGTGTTCCGACGGTTCTTCTTGGTCACATAGGTGTAACCGGTGCCCGCCGTCGAACGGAGCTTGATGATGGGACGGACGTCCTGCTGCTTCGCCATTAGATCTTCACCCCGCGCTTCTGCAGATCTGCGACCACGGCCTCGATGCCACGCGCATCGATGACCTTGATGCCCTTGGCCGACAGGGTGAGGGTCACCTTGCGGCCGAGCGAGGGCACGAAGTAGGTCTTCTTCTGGATGTTCGGATCGAACCGGCGCTTGGTGCGGCGGTGCGAGTGCGAAATGTTGTGACCGAAGCCGGGGACGGCACCGGTCACCTGGCACACTGCTGCCATGGTGTTTCCTCCATTACCGTGAGACCGAACGGCCTCACCCAAGATCTCTTGTCTGCAGGGGCTCGGGATCTCTTCCGAACTGCCCCCACGGCCTGGGCGCTGGGACTGCGCACAGCCAAAGATCGATCTTAGCACAGAGCGCGCGGCGCCTCCAGGGCGGATTCCTGCCCGGGCACCGGACGCCCGGCTTCGGGGTTCCCGGGGCTCGGCTACACCGAGCTCGCCCGACGCGCACGCCCGCGCCGCACCAGGGCCGCCATCCACTCGACGACGAGCCAGAGGAATGCGACGACCCACACGAGGCCCGCGATCCAGGTCGCCACCTCGGTGAGCCGGTCGGTCGCCTGATGCAGCGACTCGACGACCTCGTAGTCGCCGCTGTAGGCGCCGAGCCAGACCTGCAGGGTCGAGCCGTAGCCGATGTCGCCGCCGTCGGGCATGAACACTCCGACGAGGACCACGGCGACCGAGGTGAGCCAGGCCGCCGCCGTCGCCCGCTTCCGCGCCGGTCCCTCTGCGAACAGCGCCTTGCGCGAGAGAAAGCCCTGCGCGGCGATCATGATCTGCAGCACGTAGCCGATGACGAGCACGAAGACCGGCCCGAACATCAGCATCACCATCATCCAGCCGAACGAGAACATCTTGAGCCCCATGGCGACGAGGGGCAGGATGATGAGCGCGAGGCCGGTGATCTTCAGGCTGGAACCTTGCTGAGGCTGCATGTCACCAGTGTGCCAGCGATGAGCCGCCGAGGGAAGCGGAATACAGGGGCGGGGCCCGGACCCGAAGGCCCGGGCCCCAGTTCCCGAGGGCCGTTACACCGGACGGCGGCGGAGCAGCGCTCCACCGAGGCCGAGCAGGCCCAGCGCGGCGGCAGCCGCGGGGAGCAGCCCGCCGCCGCCGGTGGTGGCGAGCAGGCCGCCGCCGGTCGCCGCGGCGCGCGAGAGCGCGGCACCGGCGCCGGGCGTGCCGCCGGGATCGGTGCCCGGAACCGGGCCCGGATCGACCCCGGGGACCGGGCCGGGGTCGGCTCCCGGTGCCGGGGTCGTGCCGGTCACCGCGCTCTGACCGAGGATCGCGACGCCGTTCCCGCCGACGGTGAGCGGGATCGAGATCGGCACGGCGACCTGCGAGCCTCCGAGCAGGCCGCTCGACCCGTTCGTGAGCAGCGCCACCGGGTCCGCTGCGCCTCCGCTCGGCGCGGGCGACGGCGATCCGCCGTCTCCCGACACCCGGCTCTCGCCGAGCACCGAGACCGCGTTGCCCGAGACGGTGACCGGCACGGCCACTTCGACGACGGCCTGGGAGCCGGATCCGATCCCGTCGGATCCGCCGGTCACGGCCTCCGCCGGTGCGGGCTCCGGCTCCGGGGCGGGGGCGGGCGACGCCGGCGCCTCGGTGCTGGACGAGCCGAGCACCGAGATGGCGTTGCCCGCGACCTCGATCGGAATGGAGAGCGGGGCCTGGATCTGGGTCCCCGAGAGGATCCCGTCGTCGCCCCCGGTCTCGACCGCGCCTGCGGCCGTGGCGTCGAGGAGCGTCATGCCCCCGGCGATTGCGGCGCCCCACAGGGCGCGCTTGACGAATGTATGCATGATTGTCTTCTCCTTGAGACTGTGTGCCTGAACTCGGATGCGCCGGAGCGCGTCGTATGCCGCCTGCGAGGGCGGCCTCGGGCAGGATCAGTCGGGAGAGACGTCGGTGTCGCGCACCGGTGAAGGGGGCAGCGCGTCGCTGCCGGCGCCGATGGTGCGCTCCCCGGCGGGGAGTGATGACGATGCGTCGTCCGAGGCGCACGCGGCGGGGCCTCCGGAGCCGCCGCCGGATGCTGCGGAAGAGGGCGGCGCGGACGAGCCGGGCCCGGCCGGCGAGCCCGGCGGGGCATGCGGCGGACCACTGGAGTCGAGCGCGGGAGCGATGCTCGCTCCGGGGCTGCCGGAGAGCGCGGTCGTCGAGCGCGGGAGGGCGGCGGAGCGGCACGGGTGCTGCGCGGATGCGGCGACGGCGCGGAGGATCGGTGCGGGCGACTCAGGGTCGTCGCCGTTCTGCGGATCACCCGGCTCCGACGGGAGACGTACCGGGCCCAGCGGTGCCGTCACCGAGACGACCGCGCCGCCGATCGAGCCGAGAACCGCGTCGATCCCCTCGAGGCTCGAGACCGCCGCGGGCCGGAGCGCATCGACCGCGCCGCCGACCGCGGGCAGCTTCTCGAGTGCGCCGAGCAGAGGCCCGGTCGTCCGGCTCACGGGCTCGGCAGCCTGCGAGACGGTGCCGGCGACGGCTCCGGCGGCTCCCGAGGCAGCGGGAGCCACGACCTCCTCGGCGAGGCCGGTCACGGTCTCCGCGGCCGCTGAGACCGTGGAGGCGAGGC
>JBFXIT010000047.1:0-8342 GCA_050175655.1 Leucobacter sp. | reverse complement strand
ACGGGCTCGGCAGCCTGCGAGACGGTGCCGGCGACGGCTCCGGCGGCTCCCGAGGCAGCGGGAGCCACGACCTCCTCGGCGAGGCCGGTCACGGTCTCCGCGGCCGCTGAGACCGTGGAGGCGAGGCCGTCGATCAGCCCTCCGGCGCCCTCGGAGCTCTCGGCGGCGTGGGCGCTCGGGCCGAACGCGAGCGACAGAGCGGTCAAGAAGACGACCCCTCCGAGGCAGGCGAGGAAGCCGACCAGCAACCGCTGCGCGCGCGAACCCATGGTCTCCACGAGGTCGTCCACCTCCCCCCGGGCCTGTCCCAGGAACGACATCTGTGGTTGCTCTGAGGGTACGCCGCCCGACACGGATCTCCCAGCCCCGTTGACTGAATCGTGACTTTCGTGTACAGACGCCAGCTATCCGCCTCAGCGCTCCCGGCGGTACCTCGCCTCGCCGCCCACATAGGTCTCGTCGACCGAGATGCTCGCGATCTCGTCGGCCGGCACCGCGGTGGGGTCGCGGTCCAGCACGACGAAGTCGGCGAGCTTGCGGGGCGAGATGCTGCCCTTGATCGACTCGGCGCGCGAGGCGTAGGCCGAGTCGACGGTGAACGATCGCAGGGCCTCGAGCGGCGTCAACGCCTCTTCCGGCGTGAAGCCGCGACCGCTGGGCGTGCGCCGCAGCACCATGTCCTGCATGGCGAGCAGCGGCGCGCCGTTCACGACCGGGCGGTCGGAGCTCGACGGCAGGCGCAGCCCGGCGTCGAGGAAGGATCGCTGGCGGTAGGTCCACGGCAGCCGCTCCTCGCCGAGCGCCGCGATGACGCCGTCGCCGATCTCGCCGACGAAGCGGCCCTGGGGCGAGGGGATCAGCCCGAGCTCGACGAACCGGGGCAGCTGATCGTCGCGCACGACCGAGGCGTGCTCGATGCGATGCCGGGCGTCGGGCCGCGGCAGGCGCCGCTGCGCCTCTGCGACCAGGTCGAGCGCGACGTCGACCGCGACGTCGCCGATGGCGTGGATGGCGAGCTGCCAGCCGGCGCGATGCGCGTCGCACACGGTGGCTTCGAGCTGCGGGCGGTCGAACAGCAGCATGCCGGCGTGGTCGTGCCCGCAGAAGTTCTCGCTGAGCGCGGCGGTGCGGCTCGACAGCGCGCCGTCGGTGAAGACCTTGAGGGGGCCGATCGTCAGCATGCCGCCGCCGATGCCGGTGCGCAGGCCGAGGTCGAGCCCCAGGGAGTAGCCGTCGGCTGCGGCGGGCCCGATCTCGTGCAGGTTCTCCATCGTCGGCATGACCTCGGTGCGGATGCGGATCCGCCCGCGCTCGTGCGCCGAGATGTAGGCCGCGAGCTCGGCTGGGCCGCTGCCCACGATCGGGGAGTTCCCGATGCCGGCCTCGGAGGCGCTCGTGATGCCCTCTGAGAGGAACTGCTCGGTCGCGGCGGAGAGCACGTCGATCAGCTCGTCCTCGGCGACCGGCGTGCGCAGGCCGCGAAACGGCGTCATCGCCTGCTCGGCGACGAGGCCGGTCGGGCGCCCGTCGGCATCGCGCTCGATGAGACCGCCGTCGGGCACGGGGTAGCCGCGGTCGAGGGCGCCGAGCGCCTCGAACACCGCCGACGACGCGACGAGCATGTGACGCGTGCGATGGATGAACATGACCTTGCGCCCGCCGCCCGCCCGGTCGAGGGCCTCGCGGGCCGGGTGGCCGCCGAGGGCCAGCTGATCGTAGGAGGATCCGGTGATCCACTCGGCCGAGGGATCCGCCGCCGCGCGACGCGCGACCTCCGCGTAGAGCTCGTCGAGGCTGCGCATGCCCGAGGCGTCGATCTCGCGCAGCTGCTGGCCGAAGGCCGACATGTGGCAGTGCACGTCGTTGAACCCGGGCACGACCGTGCGCCCGCCGAGATCCACCGTCTCGCGCGCGTCGAGGCCGTCGACGTCTCCGTCGAGGCCGACGATCAGGCCGTTCCAGACGCCGAAGGCCGAGGCCCTGGGGCGGCGGTCGTCGAGGGTGACGACGTTGGCCCCGGTGACGAGCAGATCGAGCTTCACTGGATCGCCGCCACCGCGCGCACCGGCGATCCCGTGGCGCCCTTCAGCCGCAGCGGCAGGCACACGAACACGAAGACCCGCTCGTCGCGCTGCCCGATCCGCTCGAGGTCCATGTTCTCGAGCAGGTGCACGCCCCGCTCGGCGAGCACGCGCATGTGCACCGGCAGGCTGTGGTCGTCCTTCGCCTGGTGCTCGACGGTCGCGGTCTCGCCGCCGATGAGGAACGCGCCGCGGTCGCACAGGTAGTCGGCAGCCGAGACGTCGATGCCCGGCGTGCCGGTGCCCTCGCCCATGTAGGCGGCCGGGTCGCCCCATAGGCGCGACCAGCCGGTGCGCACGAGCACGCAGTCGCCGGTCTCGATCGCGAGGCCGTCGTGCTCGAGCAGCGCCTCGACGTCGGCCCCGGTGATGGCCCGCTCCGGCCCGACGGGGCCGCCGCGGAACCTCACGAAGTCGAGCAGCACCCCGCGGCGCAGGATCGGCCCGACCGTGTCGATGCCGTTCAGCGCGAGCCCGTCCAGGCCTGCGGAAAGCTCAGAGGTCGTCGCCCCGCCGAACCCGACGCCGCCGCGGGTGACGTGGCCGAGCGCGTCGAGGTGGGTGCCGGAGTGCCCCGACATGAGCATGAGCTCGTTCGCGCCGCCGTAGCCGCCCTCGAGCACGAAGTCGCCGGGCCGGTAGTAGGGGACGAGGTCGTAGGCGGGGTGCGAGTAGTGGTTGGGCATGCCGCGCACCATCTCGTGGGAGAGTTCGACGAACGTGGTCGGCTTGCCGAGATCGAGACTGAGACGGCTGTCGAGTGCGGTCACTGCGGTGCCTTTCGCTTGCGGGCTGAGGGTTACGATTCCTGCTTGCGCAGCTGCCTGCCCAGGGTCAGGGCGACCGCGCCGAGCAGTGCCACGCCGGTGAGCAGCGGCGAGATGTAGAACGGTACCCCGAATTGGGTGAGCCCGCTGAGCAGCACGGCGAGCAGCATCACCGCGGCGAGCGTGCCGATGACGTTGTAGCGGCCGAGCCGGAACATGGTGGTGCCGAGGAACACCGCGCTGAAGGCGGGCAGCAGGTAGCCGACGCCGATGGTCGGGTTGCCGGATCCGAGCTTGGCCGCGGCGACGACGCCCGCGATGCCGGCGAGCACGCCGCCGACCACCATCGCCCCGACGGTGAACCCGGAGACCTTCAGGCCGATGGTGCGCGCCGCCTTCGGGTTGTCGCCGATCGCGTAGGCGTAGCGTCCCACCCGGGTCCGTTCGAGCACGATCCACGCGATCGCCGCGATCACGAGGGCGATGATCGCCGACATCGGGAAGACCCAGACGGTGCTGTTGCCGAAGGCGAGGAACTCCTTGGGGATGTTGCCCGAGAAGATGCGCCCGTTGGTCCACCACTGGGCGATGCCGAGCGCGATGCTGCCGGTCGCGAGCGTGGTGATGAGCGAGTTGACCCGGAAGTAGACGATCGAGATGCCGTTCACGAGCCCGATGAGGGCGCCGACTGCGATGCCCGCGATCACGGCGACGGGGATCGGCGCCTGGAACTGCTGGAACAGGCCGGTCACGGTGATCATGGAGAGCGTCAGCGTGTTCGCGAACGACAGGTCGTACTGGCCGGCGACGAGCGGGATGAGCAGGGCGAGCGCGAGGATGATGCCCACGGACTCGTTGCTCATGATGGCCTGGAAGTTCCCCATGCTGAAGAACGTCAGGTTGAAGCGGATGCTGAAGAACGCCACCAGCAGGATCAGGAGGTAGATGCCGAACCAGCGCGGGTTGGCCAGCTCGCGGTACCAGGGCGCGTCGCCGGTCTTGGTCTGCTGCGGGTTGCTCATGTGTTCTTGCCTTCGGTCGGTTCGGGAGCTCGGCGACTCGGTCACGCGGTACTCACGGTGTCGGTGCTGACGGGATCGGCGCTCGCGCTGTCGAGCGCCGCGGCCTCGATGAGCTGCTCCTCGGTCCAGTCGGCGGAGCGGCGATCCTCGACGAGCCGGCCCTTGCGCAGCACGATGACGCGGTGGGAGATCGTGAGCAGCTCCGTGAAGTCGGAGCTCACGATGAGCACCGTGACGCCCTCCGATGCGAGGCGGGCGACGGTCTGGTGGATGTCGGACTTGGCGCCGATGTCGACGGCCTGCGTGGGCTCGTCGAGCAGCACCACCTGGGGTCGCTCGCGCACGGCGCGGGCGATCACGATCTTCTGCTGGTTGCCGCCGGAGAAGGTCCAGAATGCCTGGTCGAGGTGCGGCGGCCGGATGTCGTAGTCGTCGATCTGCCGGCGGGCCTCGGCCCGCTCGGAGCGGGTGTCGAGGATGCCGAGCCGGCTCTTCGACCGGGCCCGGACTCCGAGCAGCAGGTTCTCCTGCATGCTGAGCTCGGGGAAGGACCCGTGCTCGATCCGGTTCTCGGAGGTGTAGCTGACGCCGAGCTTGGCGCAGGCCGGGGCGTTGCCCAGCGGCAGCGGATCGTCGCCGAGCAGCACGGATCCTCCGTCGACCTTCTTCAGCCCGGCGATGGTCTGGAGCAGCTCGGAACGGCCCGAGCCGAGGAGCCCGGCGACGCCGACGATCTCGCCCTCGGCGGCGGTGAAGCTCACGTCCCGCCAGTGCGGGCACGAGAGGTTCTCGACTCGCAGCGAGCGATCCCCCTCGCGCAGTCGGTGCGCGGGAGGGAGGGTGGGCTCGACGTCGCGGGAGGTGATGAGGTTGACCAGGGTCTTCTCGTTCACCTCGTCGCGCATGAGGTGGGCGATCCGCTCTCCGTCGCGCAGCACCGTGACCTCGTCGCTGAGGTCGATGACCTCTTGCAGGCGATGGCTGACGTAGAGGATGGCGAGGCCCATGTCGCGCACCCGGTGGAGCATCTCGAAGAGCTTCTCGGCCTCCTCCTCGCCGAGGGCCGCGGTGGGCTCGTCGAGCACGAGCAGCCGGGGAGCCGCGGCGTGCTGGATGGGCTGGATGGCCCGTGCGATCGCGACCATGGTGCGCCGCGCGGGAGAGAGCTCCCGCACGAGCGCGTCGAGGGGCACGTCGGCGCCGACGGAGTCCAGGGCCGCAGCGGCGGCCTCCCGCTCGGAGCGCGACTTCACGAAGAGGCCGCTGCGGCTGTATCGCGCTCCGAGCGAGATGTTGTCGACGACCGACATCTCGCCGAACAGTCCGGGATGCTGGTGGATGAACCGCAGGCCGCGATGCATCATCCCGTCCGGCGTGATGTGCTCGACGGGCTCGCCGTCGACGAGGACCGTCCCCTCGTCGAGGTTGTACACCCCGGCGAGGATCTTGATGAGCGTGCTCTTGCCCGAGCCGTTGGCCCCGACGAGGCTGTGGATCGTGCCTCCGCGGAGGGCGAGATCGACCCCGCGGAGCACACGGGTCCCGGAGAAGCTCTTCGAGACCCCGCTCAGCAGAACGGACGGTGCCTCATGACCCACTAGACGCCCCAGAGCTCCTGGTAGATCGACTGGAAGTCGATGTCGCCGTTCCAGTTGCCGGGCTCCTGCTGCACGTTCTCGGGGGTGAAGAGGCGGTTCACCAGCGCGTCGGCCGCGGGCTGCGGATCCTCGCCGGCGAACAGGCGGTTCATGATGTCGATGTCGGCCCAGCCCAGCCAGCGCAGCGGCAGGGCGGCCGAAGCGCTCTGGCCGCACTCGTTGCGGAGGCACTCGAGCGCCTCGGAGGTGCCGTCGCCCGAGACCACGACGACGTCATCGCGGTTGATGGACTGCAGGCCCTGGAGCACGAACGGCACAGCCGCATCGTAGACGACGTAGATCGAGTCGGTGTCGGGGGACGACTGCACGAGCTGCTGCACGAGGCGGGGCAGCGCGGTCGCCATCTCGGCGAAGGCGAAGTTCTCCTCCTTGACCACGGTGCAGCCGTCGCACTCGGCGAGGCGATCCTTGAAGCCGTCCGAGCGGGGGATCAGCGCGCTGAACTCGTTGCCGGTGAGCACGATCGTGTTCGACGCGCCCTCGGTCTGGGTGATCACGTAGTCGGCGAGCATCTGGCCCGAGTCGTACCAGAGCTGCTCGGTCGGGATGCCGCCGAAGTCGACGGCGTCCGACTCGACGGCGCTCGACGCGACGACCGTGATGCCGGCGTCGCGGGCGGTCTGCAGCGCGCCGCTCACGCCCTCGGGATCGATGGCGAAGGTGATGATGCCGTCGGCGCCCAGGCTGACGGCCTGGTTGATGGCGGCGCTCTGGCCCTCGGCGGTGCCCTGGCCGTCGATGATCTGGGCTCGCCAGCCGGCGGCCTCGGCGGCCTCCTTGGCGCCCTCGGCGGGCTGCGCGCAGCCCTCGCCGGCCTGGGCGCAGGGGATGAGGACGACGAACTTGTCGGTGGCGATCGCCGGGCCCTCGGAGGGGATCGACGAGGTGACCTCGGCCATGGCGGCGTCGACGCGCGCCTGGGCGTCGGCGAGGAAGTCGGCGTCGGCGCCGCCTCCTCCGGTGTCAGTCGGCGCCGTCGCGGACTGGCATCCGGCGAGCAGCATCAGGATTCCGGCCGCGGCTGCGACCTTCACGACACGATTTCTGAGCTTCATTGCTTTCCAATCTCCGTCTCCCGAGACTCGGCTCGGGTATTCTCCGGGTGTTCCCCGGCAGTCGATAGTCGATCCGAGGCGCACGGCACCGGGCGACTATTCGATGATCATGACATGGTGGCCGGACCACCCGACTGTCCATCGTGGACATTCTGATCGGTGAAATCGACACAGGGTACACCCTGGCGTTCCGGCCCGGATCACGGCTCCGACCGATCCCGGTGTGGTTGAATGCCTTCACGATGTTGACACTGCGAGATGTGCTGGCGATGCACGAACTGGGACTCCGCGCGCTCAGCGAGGATCCGCCCCTGGGCCGCGAGGTCCGGTGGGCCCATGTGAGCGAGCTGGCCGATCCGTCGCCCTGGATGCTCGGCGGCGAGATCCTGCTGACCACGGGCCTCAACCTCGTCGACACCGACGAGTTCTGCGACGCCTACTGCCGGCGCCTCGTGAACGCCGAGATCGCCGCGATCGGCATCAGCACGGGCCCGTCGCTGCCGCACTCCGAGGTGCCCGAGCGACTGCTGAACGCTGCGCGGCGCGCCGAGCTGCCCGTGATCCTCATCCCCGAGCACACGCTGATGCAGAGCGTCGTGCACGCCGTCTCCGACTCCCTGCACGAGCACGACAAGCGCCCTCTGCTCGACTCCCTCAGCCACCAGCAGCAGCTCAACGCCGCGGCCACCGCGCCCGACGGCATCGGCCAGGTGCTCGCCCAGCTGCACGGCTCCCTCGGCTTCGCGGCCGTCGTCTACGACTCCCGGCTGCGCCAGGTGGCGGCCTGCGACCCCGAGGACGCCCTGGACGCCGTCGAGCTGCGCGAAGACATCCGCTCGCACCTGCGGGAGGGCATGCGCTGGTCGCTCTCCGCCGACGACGGGGCCCGCGCGACCGTCGCCCTGCCGCTCGGCACCGAGGGGCGCCTGCGCGGCATCCTGGTGGCGGGCAAGTCGTCGCAGGTGACGGTGCAGGATCGGGCCGCGCTCGGCACCGCGGCGTCGCTGCTGAGCGTGCTGCTCGAGCTCAGGCACTCGATCAGCACGCAGACCCGCCTGATGCACGCCCGCGCGCTCGACGCCGTGCTCGTCGGCGACGCGCCCGTCGGCGAGGCCGCGGCGCTGCTGCGCCGCTCGGGCATCACCGCCGAGCGCTTCGCGGTGCTCGCGGTCTCGCAGACCGACGACGCCGACGCGCTGACCGCCCTCATCGCGAACGCCAGCGACCTCGCCGACGAGGTGCTGGTGCGCACGACCGCGACCGAGACGGCGCTCGTGCTCTGCGACCCGGCGCCCGACGCAGCGCTCGGGTTCGAGCGGCTCGTGCGGGAGTGCGACTGCGCGCCCGCCGGGTCGAGCGAGATCGTCGACCTCATGGGCCTGCGCGACGCCCTGCGCCAGGCCCGCTTCGCCCAGTCGACCGCGCGGCTGCGGGGCGTCGGCTACCTCGCCCGGGCCGATTTCGGCGGCTACGAGATGCTCGCGCGGCTCGGCCGCGCCGAAGAGCGGGCCGCCTACGCCGACGCCGTGCTCAGCCGGATCGACGAGGCCGACGCCTCGGGCAGGCACGAGCTCTTCCGCACGCTCAGCGCCTTCATCGGCAACGCCTCGAACATCGAGGCGACCGCCGAGGAGCTGCAGGTCCACCGGCACACGGTGCGCGCGCGGCTCGGCAAGATCTCGGAGCTCTCGGGGCGCCGGCTCGGCCACGCGCCCGACCTGCTCGAGCTGTGGCTCGCCGTCGCGTTCCGCGAGATCGC
>JBFXIT010000046.1:0-11963 GCA_050175655.1 Leucobacter sp. | reverse complement strand
GAATGATGTCCAAGTTCACCAAGCGGGTGAGCGCGAGCCTGGGAGCACTGGCCATTGCGGCCATCGCTCTCGCGGGGGCAACCCCGGCGAACGCGGCACCTGCCAACATCGATGCCGGAGAGGCGAGGAGCCTCACCGTGCACGCGTTCGAGAACGGCGCGGGCACGGCCGGCGACGGCTCGGCGCAAACGGGCTTCACCGACCCGATCGAGGGCATCCCGTTCACCGCCCAGCGAGTGACCCAGCTCGGCGGGCAGGCGATCGACCTGGCCACCACCGAGGGCTGGGACCGGATCGCCCCCTACCTCTCGGGCACGACCACCTTCGACCCTGCTGCGGCGGACACCACGCTCATCGCCGGTGGCACGGCCTCGTCGAACGCTCAGGGTGCGGCCGAGTTCGGCTCGCTGCCGATCGGTCTCTATTGGGTGACCGCCGCGCTGCCCAGCCCGAACACGAACCACGTCGCGGTGGCGCCGGAGCCGTTCCTGGTGACTCTGCCGATGCCGATGGTCAGCAGCGGTGCCGTGGTTCCCGGCGAATGGCGCTACGACGTGCACGCCTACCCGAAGCCGACCACGATCAGCGCTGTGAAGAGGCTGCAGTACGTCAACAGTTCCGACCCGGCCACCATGACGCACGTCGGGCTCGGCTCACTCGTGGACTGGCATATCGACCTCGCTCTCCCCGCGGATCGCACCGGCATGACCGGCTTCCGCTTCGAGGACACGCTGCCCGAGCACCTTCAGTATGTGTCTCACAGCTACAACTGGGACTGCCCGAATGGTGGGCTCGCCAGTGCGACGCGCTACGTTCAGACCTATGATCCTGCCACGCGCACGGCCGTGTTCCACACGCGAGGCGATGCGATGGCTCGGATGGAGATCACCTGCCCCGCAGGCACTGCCTATACCGTGACGATGCGGGTGCAGGCCCGTGTGATCGATGTCCCCGCAGACGGTGTCATCACGAACACCGGCTCGGCGACCTACCAGACCGCCGCGGGTGACACCACGATCCCGGTCACTGCGACGGATACCTGGGGCCAGGCGCGTATCAACAAGATCGTCTCGGGCGACACTACGAAGCGGCTCGACGGCGCCGAGTTCCAGGTCTTCGCGACTGAGGCCGCGGCGACGGCGGCCATCGCCGCGGTGAACGCCGGTACCGCAACCGTCGACGCCATCACTTCGCAGCCCATCGGCGGTGGCACCGCCGCGAGCACGTTCACCACGGCGACGGTCAGCGGTGACGAAGGCTTCGTCACCATTCCAGGCCTGCGCGCGGAGGCCACCGGCACCGACTACTGGATCGTCGAGACCAAGGCGCCGGCCGGCTACGTTCGCGCGACGACCCCGACCCGCGTCACCGTCACGCCGGGCCTGACGAGCACGAACAACGTCATCGCCGAGGTCGCCAACGTGCAGCAGACGCCGGGCACCCTCCCGGTGCTGGGCTCGAACGGCATGACAGTCGCCATGATCGGCGGTTCCGCGCTGCTGGTCGGCGGGCTGCTGTTCGCGCTCTTCGGTCGCCGCCGCAAGGCGGGAGCCGAAGAGGTGAGCGCCTAAGCCGATGCCTGTCACGGATGCTCCGGCCGCGCCCCTGAGGGGGCGGGCCGGAGCATCCGTGCCGGTGAAGCTCAGCAGATCCCGCGGCCGTCGTGATCCGCGCCGCATCATCGTCGCGCTCATGGTGTGGCTCGGAATGCTCACCCTGCTCTACCCGACCGCCGCGCAGTGGATGGAGCAGAGGGAGCAGTCCCGCGCCAACGCGGCGCTCTCGGAGGTCGCCGCCGACCTCGACCCGGCCGACCGGGCGCAACTGCTCGACGAAGCCCACGCCTACAATCGGGTGCTCGCGAGCGGGCTGCCCGTCACCGACTACGACTACGGTCAGACGCTGGCACTGCGCGGCACAGACGTCATCGCCCGACTGCGCGTGCCCTCCATCGACCTCGACCAGCCCATCCGCCGCACACTCGGCGAATCGGCCCTCACCCAGGGGCTCGGCCACTCCGAAGACACCACGCTACCGGTCGGCGGGTTCGGCACCAACTCTGTGATCGGCGGCCATCGCGGCCTCGCCGAATCCCTGGGCTTCACGCACCTGCCCGAGGTGAGGGTCGGCGATCTCATCTATGTCGAGGTCATGCGCGAGGTGCTCGCCTATGAAGTGACGAGCACCGAAGTGCTCGAACCCCTCGAAGCCGCATTCCATCCGATCGACTTCGACCGAGACGTCCTCACTCTCATCACCTGCACTCCGCTCGGCGTCAATTCGCACCGTTTCGTGGTGGAGGCGGATCGCATCGACACCCCCGAAGGCGAGGAGCCGGGCAAGCACTCCGAGCTCCCGCGCTTCCCCTGGTGGCTGGTCGCAGCAGCTGCAGCCACTCTCGGTGCGGCCGGGTACGCTTTTGCTCCGCGCATCCGGACACGCGCGAGCAATGGTGCCGACTCAGGCCGAGGGGCTCTCCGCAGTCGCGTCGAGACGTCCGCCCGCGAGTGAGAGGCGCAGCTGCGTGCCCGCCGGGGCACTCACAGGATCGCGCAGCACCGCACCCGGGGTCCCATCGCTCGACA
This sequence comes from Leucobacter sp., assembly GCA_050175655.1. Classification (GTDB taxonomy): domain Bacteria; phylum Actinomycetota; class Actinomycetes; order Actinomycetales; family Microbacteriaceae; genus Leucobacter. The sequence goes on along the minus strand of JBFXIT010000046.1, from coordinate 9,378 downwards.
CCACCTGTACGATCGCATACCCGCGTTCGAGTGTGGCGCGGGGGGAGAGCGCTGCCAGACGGGCGCGGGTGTGCGCGAGCTCGCTCTCGCGATCCTGCACCGCGCGCTCCGCGAGTTCCGACCCCCGGGCGACCCAGCGCACCAGTTCCTCGGCCTGGGCATCGACGATGCGCTCCGGCATGGCCAGCACCGGTCGTGCTCGCAGCTGAGCGATGCGATCGGCCTCGTGCGTCAGCAACTGCCCTACGCGGGTGCTGAGGCGGGCCCGCGCCTGATCGATGCCGGCGAGCTCTTCGCCCACGTCGGGCACGACCCGTTTCGCGGCATCGGTCGGGGTTGAGGCGCGCAGGTCTGCGACCTCGTCGAGCAACGGTCGATCCGCCTCATGGCCGATCGCACTGATGAGGGGTGTCGACGCGGCGGCGGCGGCGCGCACGACCCGTTCGTCGCTGAACGGCAGCAGATTCTGGAAGTCGCCGCCGCCGCGTGCGACGATGATGACGTCGACCGCCGGGTCGGCATCGAGCGCCTCGATCCCAGCAGCCACCTCGGCCGCGGCTCGATCGCCCTGCACCGCCGCGTAGCGGATCTCGAAGCGCACTCCCGGCCAGCGCAGCGTCGCGTTACGCACCACGTCCTTCTCGGCGTCGCTGTCCCGGCCGGTCACCAGGCCGATGCGCTGCGGCAGAAACGGCAGCGGCCGCTTCCGGCTCGCATCGAACAGGCCCTCGGCCTGCAACTGGCGGCGCAGCCGCTCGAGGCGCTCGAGCAACTCACCCAGGCCGACGTGCGACAGCTCGAACACCTGCACGGTCAGCGAGCCGCCCTTCACCCAGAAGTCGGGCTTGACGAGCGCGATCACGCGGTCGCCCTGAGCGAAATCGCTCGTGAGCCGCTGGGCCACGGAACGCCAAACGGTGAAGCTCACGGTCGCGTCCTGCTGCAGATCCTTGAGCTTGCCGTAGACGTGGCCGCCGCGCACCTGCCACTGCGTGACCTCGCCCTCGACCCACACCTGGCCGAGGCGGTCGATCCACTCCTTGATCTTGACACTCATGAGCCCCACGGGCCACGGGGTCTCCCTCGTCGCGGGGGCAGTGTCGCTCATGATCCCACCTTAGTGAGGATGGAGCCGGAGCAGGCATGGTGCCGGGGAGCGCGGCACCGACGGGATCGAAGCGCAGGCGCCGACGAGGGAGATTTGTCCGCGGATGTGTCAACTTCCTGCCATGTCCAATTGTTGGCGAGATCGGGCAGACCCTCCTCCTGTTTCATGGAGTGCGTATGCCCGCGGAGATCGATTCGCAGGGGACGAAGCAGAGATGGGGCCTTATGCGTCGGAAGCAGTCGAAGACCGAGGATCGTCGGATCGGTCGTCGCGGCGTCGGTGCAGCGTTCTCGGCCGCCTCCATCGCGATAGTCACGCTGTTCGCCTCGAGCGCGCCGGCCTCCGCAGCGCCGGCGCCGGATACCGGGCCGACGACCGGGGGCACGGTCGTCTCCGATGCGATGCCCGCTGGCGTCGGCATCGCCAACGCCTGGGCCGGCTACACATCGCTCTTCATCGAGGGCGCAGACGGCGGCTACTATGCTTCAGGCTCGCAATGGTCTGTCGGAGCGCTCGGCACCGGTGCGGCAGCGGGCACCGTTCTCAGCCCGGTGAAGATGGCGATGCCCGCGGGCACGACCTTCTCGCAGATGAGTGCGGGTATGAATTTCGGTCTCGGGCTGGCTTCTGACGGGCGCATTTGGAGCTGGGGTGCGGGCGGCAGAGGGCAGTTGGGCACGGGGAGCACCGGGAATTCCCCGACACCGGCCCGGCTGTCGGTCTTCGGCACCTCGCCGGTCCAGAAAATCGACACCGGCATGTACCATGCCATTGCCTTGACTCAAACCGGGGAGGTGTTCACCTGGGGCGATGGAAACTTCGGCAAGCTCGGCTACAGTGCATATCAGCAGAATACGCCGAGGCAGGTCGCGATCGCCGGAGCCGGCACAATCGTAGACGTGCAGCTGGGCGGTCAGAACGGCTATGCACTCGATGCCGATGGCAAGCTGTTCGCCTGGGGCTGGAACCAGAACGGACGGCTCGGCATCGGTGCGGGAATGACCGGGACCGCTGTCCCCACCGAGGTTCCGAGCCCGGTGGCAGGCGAGCGCTTCACCGAATTCACGACCGGTGAGACCATGGTGTTCGCTCGCCTGAGCAATGGGGACTGGTACAGCTGGGGTCGTGGATCGATGGGCCTGCTCGGCACCGGAACGACTGCAGACGCATTCACCCCGATCAGAATGCTCAACCCCGCCCCGGGAGTTTCATACACGCAGATCGCGGGCGGTGTCGACCAGGCAGTCGGCATCGGCGGCGATGGCAAGGCCTATGCCTGGGGGTCGAATTCGTACGGTCAGCTGGGCAACAATAAGAACACCGGGGATACCGGTGTGCCTCAGGCGGTGCTCATGCCGACCGGCCCGACCGCCGCGACCCTCTTGCACCCACTGTCGGCGATACAGAGCCAGTACATGCTTCGCAGCGACGGCATTCTGCTCGTCTGGGGTCGAGGCGAGCAGGGCGCCCTCGGTCTGGGAGATTCGGGCAATCGCAACACGCCGGCGCCGCTTTCCGCGATTCCCGCTGTGCTCACCGACGTGAAGTTCGGCACGCTCGATGCCGCGAGCAGCAGCGCGACAGGCGGCAACTGGAGTGCTACGACACCGGCGGGGCTCTGCGGCCCGGTCGACGTCACTGTGAACTACAGCATCGGGGGCGTCGACCAGACGCCGATCGTCACCTCGAACGGGTTCACCGCGGGCACCCCGGTCGCGATCACGACCCAGCCGAACTCGGGGAGCGCGATCGAAGGTGCGACGTTCACCGCCACGGTGGCGGCGACCGGCGACGGCACGCCCACCTTCCTGTGGCAATCCGCCACCGCGGTCACCGGGCCGTGGGTGGCGGTCACCGGGCAGACCGCTGCGACGCTCAGTGTCACCCTGGACGAGACCACCTACTATCGTGCGGTTGTCGCGAACTGCGTGAACAGTGCGAACTCGAACGCGATCACGGCGACGGCGACGGCTGCCCCGGTGACCGACGTCGTCGTCACAGGCGGCTTCGGGCAGGCCGGCATCTCCTGGCAGCCGACGCCGATGGCGACGAAGTACACGGCGACCATCGTGCAGGGCGGCAACACCTTCACCTGTGAGAGCTCTACCCCGGCTTGCGTGATCCCGGGCCTCGTGCCCGGCCCTGTGACCGCGAGCGTGGTGGCCACCTCGCCCAACGGTTCCTCTGCGCCGACGACAGGCACTGGCGCTGTACTCGCTCTCACCGATGCACCTGCCAGCCCGAGTGCGGATCAGGGCGGCGCGACCATCGAGATCCGGGACAGCTCCGACAGGGTGGTGGCGCAGGCCGAACCCGGGCAGGAACTCTTCGTGGTGGCGAGCGGGTTCGCCGATGGATCCGAGGTCGACGCGTTGATCTATTCGACCCCGCAGCATCTCGGCTCGGGCACGGTCGCCGCCGGTGCCACACGCTTCGCGGTGACGGTGCCGAAGGGTCTCGCTGCGGGCTCCCACACGATCGTGGCCATGGGGCTGACGCAGCAGGGCGGTCTTGCCAGTGCGCAGGCGACCGTGCAGGTGAAGCACCCGGCCGCGGGCGGGAGGCTGCAGGCGACCGGTGCTGAGGCGCTCTGGCTGCCGCTCGGGGCGGGCATGGTGCTGCTGTTTACGGGTGCGCTGCTGCGGTGGCGCGGTCGCAGACAGGCGGCGTAGGAGGATCGGCCCAGGCTCGCGTCGTACAATCGAGGGTATGACTGGGGCTGTGGTTCAGGATCAGCGCACCATCGGCGCGCCGGTGGTCAGCCTCGCGATGCCTCGCATGCGACGCCAGGCCGGGCGCTTGAAGGACCTGCCGGTGGTCGGCGAGAAGCAGGTGCTGCTCGCTGCGCCCCGCGGCTACTGCGCGGGCGTCGACCGCGCAGTGGTCGCCGTCGAGAAGGCGCTCGACCGCTACGGCGCCCCGGTGTACGTGCGCAAGCAGATCGTGCACAACGTGCACGTCGTCAACACGCTCGAGAAGATGGGCGCGATCTTCGTCGACGAGGTCGACGAAGTGCCCGAGGGTGCGAACGTGGTGTTCTCGGCCCACGGCGTCTCTCCCGCGGTCGTGAGTGCGGCGGAGGATCGCGGCCTGCACGCCATCGACGCCACCTGCCCCCTCGTCACGAAGGTGCACCGCGAGGCCGTGCGCTTCGCCAAGCAGGATATGGAGATCCTGCTCATCGGCCACACCGGGCACGAAGAGGTCGAGGGCACCAGCGGCGAGGCGCCCGAGCACATCACCATCGTCAACTCCCCCGACGACGTCGACACACTCGAGGTGAAGAACCCCGACAAGCTCGTCTGGCTCTCGCAGACCACACTTTCGGTCGACGAGACGATGGAGACGGTGCGGCGGCTGCGCGAGAAGTTCCCTAATCTACAGGATCCGCCCAGCGACGATATCTGCTACGCGACCCAGAACCGCCAGGTGGCGATCAAGCAGATCGCGCCGCAGGCCGACCTGGTGATCGTGGTCGGATCATCGAACTCGTCGAACTCCGTGCGCCTCAAGGAGGTCGCGCTCGAATACGGCGCCAAGGCCGCCTACCGGGTCGACTTCGCGAGCGAGGTGAGGCAGGAATGGCTCGACGGCGTGCGCACCGTCGGCGTGACGAGCGGCGCCTCGGTTCCCGAGGTGCTCGTGCAGGAGCTGCTCGACGACCTCGCCGACGCCGGCTACTCCGACGTGCGGGCCACCGTGACCGCGGAGGAGGATCTGGTCTTCTCGCTGCCCAAGGAGCTGCGGCAGGACGCCTCGGGCAAGCGGGATGCGCGCGCCCTTGGCGGGCGCGTGCGCTGAGGCGCACGCGACAGCGCCTATGCGCCGCCGTGTGCGGCGTTTCGCGACCCGTTCGAGGCGGCCGCCTCGAACGATCGGGCCGCGCGCGTGCGCTGAGCGCCGGCTTCACCGGACGACATTCTCATGCGTCTTTCACCACTCTCGGGTAGCGTCGAGGTGTGACCGACTCGACGATCCGACTCTCCAGCCCCGCCGCTGCCGAGGAGAAGGTGCGACCGCTGACGGGCCCCATCGACCTCTCCTCGATCGACCTCGACGCCATCGAGGGCCGCCGCGAGGTGCGCGACCGGCTCACCCGATTCCTGATGCCGTACAAGTTCGCCATCGACGAGGTCATGACGAAGCTCAACATCCTGCAAGAGGAGTTCACGCAGACCGGCGAGTACAACCCGATCGAGCACGTCTCGAGCCGGATGAAGGGCCCCGACAGCATCATCGAAAAGATGCATCGGCGCGGGGTGCCGCTCGACACCGAGCTGATCCGCGAGACCATCACCGACATCGCCGGGGTGCGGGTCGTGTGCTCCTTCGTCTCCGACGTCTACCGCGTCTTCGAGCTGCTCACCGCGCACGACGACGTCACCGTCTACCAGGTGAAGGATTACATCGCGAAGCCCAAGGAGAACGGCTATCGCAGTCTGCACCTGCTGCTCGAGGTGCCCGTGTTCCTGTCGAGCGGCCCGGTGCAGACGATCGTCGAGGTGCAGATCCGCACCATCGCCATGGACTTCTGGGCGAGCCTCGAGCACAAGATCTACTACAAGTACGACCGCGAGGTGCCGGAGGAGCTGCTGCAGGGCCTGCACGATGCGGCGGACCAGGCCTGTCGGCTCGACTCGACGATGGAATGGCTGCACATCGCCATCAGAGGATCGGATCGCGACACCCGCATCAGGCGCAGCGCCGACACGCTGGCCCTGCGAGACCGTGCCTCGGGCAAGCCCGAGACGCCCGCCGCCTGACCGCGCCCGAGCCCGGCGAGCCTGCTCCGAAAGGTGCTGGCCCAGCCGCGATCAGCCAGCCGCGGGCATGGCGCCGCTCAGCTTGTCGAGCGCGCCCTGCGGATCGGACCCGATCAGCTGCACGAACTCGGGGATACCGAACAGCGCGGAGTAGAGGACGATCGCGAAGGCGATGAAAGCGATGACGCCCGCGGTGAGCGGCACCCAGAACGCGAGCTTCCGCGCGCGCAGACGCTGGATCGAATAGATCGCGGTCAGCGCGAACAGCGCGAGCATGGCGATCGCGCTCGTGGTGCCGAGCGTGCCGATCCACCCGGGGATCGTCGCATCGTCGAGGCCGAGCGCCCCGGTGATCACGCTGAGCTGCGCGGGCATCGTCATCAGGGAGCTCGCGAAGTTGAGCGCGCCGAGCGCCCCGAGCACCAGCAGCGCGATCGTGACGACGCGGTCGCCGAGTCGGGACTTGCTCTGCGCGGCGCCCGGCTGCTGGGGGGCGCCGGTCGGCGCAGGCCCCTGATACGAGGAGCCCTGATTCGGAGGAGGGCCCTGCGGGGGCGCGCCCGGCTGCGAGGGCGCGCCCCGCGGGGGAGCCGAGCTGTACGGTTGCGGAGCCGCCGGGGCCGATGCAGCCGGCCGTGCGGTGCCGCTCCCTCCGCTCACGCCGAGATTGTGCGGCACGCCGGGCACCGGGCCGGCGCTCGGCTGTGCCGGAGACGCCTGCGGCTGCACTGAAGGCGCCTGCGGCTGTGCCGCCGGAGCGCTGGCAGAGCCCTCGTCTGCACCCTCGGGGGACCAGCTCCAGCCCTCGGGCGCCATCTCGCCGTACTGGGGGCGAGGCCGCTGATCCGCGGATCCGCCGCCCTGCGTGCGATCCTGATCCGTCACGCCGCGCTCACCGACTTCCCGGCGCTGATCGAACGACCGGCAGAGCCGAGCTGCTCGGACGCCTCGACGATACGGGACGCCATGCCCGCCTCGGCCGCCCGGCCCCAGGCGCGCGGATCGTACTGCTTCTTGTTGCCGACCTCGCCGTCGATCTTCAGCACGCCGTCGTAATTCTTCAGGATGAAGTCGGCGACGGGGCGGGTGAACGCGTACTGGGTGTCGGTGTCGATGTTCATCTTGATCACGCCGTTGCGCACCGCCTCGGCGATCTCCTCGGCAGAGGATCCCGATCCGCCGTGGAACACCAGGTCGAGGGGCTTCGCCGCCGTGCCGTACTTCTCGGCGAGCCCGGCCTGGATCTCGGCCAGCAGCTCGGGGCGCAGCTGCACACCGCCCGGCTTGTAGACGCCGTGCACGTTGCCGAAGGTCAGCGCGGTCATGTAGCGCCCCTGCTCGCCGAGCCCCAGCGCCTCGACGGTCGCCACGGCGTCTTCGAGCGTCGTGTAGAGCTGCTCGTTGATCTCGTGCACGATCCCGTCCTCTTCGCCGCCGACGACCCCGATCTCGACCTCGAGGATCACGCCGATCGCGGCCATGCGCGGCAGCAGATCCTTCGCGATGTCGAGGTTCTCGGCCAGCGGCACCGCCGAGCCGTCCCACATGTGCGACTGGAAGTAGGGCTGCCCGCCCGCCGCCACCCGCTCCTCGCTCGCCGCCAGCAGCGGCAGCACGAAATTGTCGAGGTGCTCCTTCGGGCAGTGGTCGGTGTGCAGCGCCACCGTCACGTCGTAGGCCTTCGCCACCTCTTCGGCGTACTTCGCGAATGCGATCGCCCCGCCCGTGCGATTCTTCACGGTGCGCCCCGCGAAGTAGTCGGCGCCGCCGAAGCTCACCTGGATGATGCCGTCGCTGCCCGCCTCGGCGAAGCCCTGCAGTGCCGCGTTCAGCGTCTGCGAGCTCGAAACGTTGATCGCGGGGAAGGCGAAACCGCCCTGCTTCGCTGCATCGAGCATGGCGGCGTACTGATCGGGGCTTGCGACGGGCATCGGTGCTCCTCGGGGTGACGTGGCTGGTGGCTTCAAGTCTAGGCGGTGGCACCGGACGATAGGCTGGGTGTCATGAACGAACAAGCTCCGCTGGACGACTGGCAGCCCGACCGCAACCTTGCGATGGAACTGGTGCGCGCCACTGAGGCCGCGGCGATCCGCGCGACTCCCTGGGTGGGTCGCGGCGACAAGAACGCGGCCGACGGTGCGGCCGTCGACGCCATGCGGCGGTTCCTCAGCACCGTGTCGATGCGCGGCACCGTCGTGATCGGCGAGGGCGAGAAGGACGACGCGCCGTGGCTCTACAACGGCGAGCAGGTCGGCAACGGCGAGGGCGCCGAGTGCGACGTCGCGGTCGACCCGATCGACGGCACCCGTCTCACCGCGGAGGGTCGCCCCGGTGCGCTCTCGGTCATCGCGGTCGCGGATCGCGGCAGCATGTACGATCCCTCCGCCGTCTTCTACATGGACAAGCTCGTCTGCGGCCCCGAGGGCGTCGGCGTCGTCGACATCGAGCGGCCCATCGGCGAGAACATCCGCGCCCTCGCGCGCGCGAAGAAGGTCGACGTCAGCGACATCCGCATCGCCGTGCTCGATCGGCCCCGCCACGAGCAGCTCATCGCAGACATTCGCGCCGCGGGCGCAGGCACCCGCCTCATCATGGACGGCGACGTCGCCGGCGGCGTCAACGCCGCCCAGTGGGACTCGCGCATCGACATGTGCGTCGGGATCGGCGGCACCCCCGAGGGCATCATCACGGCCTGCGCGGTGAAGGCGCTCGGCGGCGTGATCCAGGGCAAGCTCTGGCCCAAGGACGACGAGGAGCGCGAGCGCGCGCTCGCCGCCGGCCACGACCTCGACCGCGTGCTGCACGCGGACGACCTCGTCACGAGCGACAACGCCTACTTCGTGGCGACCGGCATCACCTCGGCCGACTTCCTCGACGGAGTCCAGCGACGCGGGCCGTTCCTGCGCAGCGAGAGCGTCGTGATGCGCGCGCACTCGGGCACCATCCGCCGGGTCATCACCGATCAGCGCCCCGACCGCTGGGCGCAGTGACCCCCTTCGACATCGCGAACGGGGCGCTCGTCATCGTCGCCCTGCTGCTGATGGTGATCGCGGCCATCGGCTTCTTCCGCGCGGCCGAGCGGCTCAGCGGCAAGCAGGCGCTGCTGTGGCTGCTGCTGATCGTCGTAGTGCCGGTGATCGGGCCGGTCATCTGGCTGACCGTGGGGCGGCGGCGGTCACGCGCGAGCTGAGGTCACAGCTTGAGCGGGATCGCGGTGAGCCTCTGGATCCTCAGACCCGTAGCCTTCGCCAGCGCCGCCATGTCGCCCGCCTCGTGCCGCCTCGCCGCGTCCGAGATGATCGCCGCGCACGCCTCGGCATCTGCCAGCGCCTCGTGATGAGCGAACGGACCGAAGCCCGCCGCCTCTGCGGCGAGCGGGAGCCGGTGCGAAGGTATGTCGTACGTCTTGCGCGACACCTGCACGCTGCACAGATAGCGCAGCTTCGGCGTCGGGGTGATCGTCGCCGCGCAGGCCGCGCGGATCACGCCCATGTCGAAGCCGGCGTT
>JBFXIT010000045.1:0-12250 GCA_050175655.1 Leucobacter sp. | reverse complement strand
GACGAACTCGACCGCCTCGCCGAGCGCGTGCACGCCGCAGCGCAGCAGCACTCGACGGCGGGAGACCTCACCCGGCAGCTGGAGCTGGCCATCCGCGAGCGCACTCCCGTGCGGGTGACCGCGGTCGGCCCCGACGAGCGAACCTTCGTGCTGCTGCCCGTGTCGCTGGCGGGCGGTCGCCTGCGCGCGACCGATCAGGCGGCGGGCGTCGAGCGCACGCTGCCGCTCCGGGCGATCACCGCGGTCGAGGCCGCCTGATACTCCAGTAAAATAGAGGGTTATGACTCTCGGCCCCCTGATCGTGCAGAGCGATCACACCGTCCTGCTCGAAGTCGCGCACCCCGATGCCGAGGACGCTCGCCACGAGCTCGCGGTGTTCGCGGAACTCGAGCGAGCGCCCGAGCACATCCACACCTATCGCGTCACGCGCCTCGGTCTCTGGAACGCGCGAGCCGCCGGCCACACCGCCGAAGAGATCGTGGCGACGCTCGACCGCTACGCGAAGTTCCCCGTGCCGAGCCAGGTGTCGAGCGAGATCGCCGAGACCATGAAGCGCTACGGCCGCCTCACCATCGAGCGGGCCGACCCCTCGGATCCGAGCAGCGAGCTCGTGCTGCGCAGCGACGAGCCCGCGATCCTGCGCGAGGTGGCGAGCGCGAAGAAGATCGCCCCGCTGCTCGGCAACAGGATCGACGAGCGCACGATCCCCGTCGAGGCCTGGGCCCGCGGTCAGCTGAAGCAGGAGCTCGTCGCACGGGGCTGGCCGGCGGAGGATCTCGCCGGCTACACGCCCGGCGAGCCCTACGACATCGAGCTGGTGCAGGACGGCTGGCATCTGCGCGACTACCAGCAGCAGGCCGTCGAGAAGTTCGCCGAGGGGGGCTCGGGCGTCGTCGTGCTGCCCTGCGGCGCCGGCAAGACCATCGTCGGCGCGGGCGCGATGGCCGCGGTGGGGGCGAAGACCCTGATCCTCGTCACCAACACCGTCTCGGCCCGCCAGTGGCGCGACGAGCTGCTGCGCCGCACCACGCTCACCGAGGACGAGATCGGCGAGTACTCGGGCCAGGTCAAAGAGGTGAAGCCCGTCACCATCGCGACCTACCAGATCCTCACCAGCCGCAGGAAGGGCGAGTACGCGCACCTCTCGCTGCTCAACGCGCACGACTGGGGCCTCATCGTCTACGACGAGGTGCACCTGCTGCCGGCCCCCGTCTTCAAGCTGACCGCCGAGCTGCAGGCCCGCCGCCGCATCGGCCTCACCGCGACGCTCGTGCGCGAGGACGGCCGCGAGGGCGACGTGTTCAGCCTGATCGGGCCGAAGCGCTACGACGCCGCATGGAAGGACATCGAGGCGCAGGGCTTCATCGCGCCGGCCGCCTGCTTCGAGGTGCGGGTCGAACTCTTCGAGAACGAGCGCTACGACTACTCGGTGGCGGAGGATCAGGAGCGCTACCGCATCGCCGCGAGCGCGGCGGTGAAGCAGCAGGTCGCGCGCAGGATCATCGACCGTCACGCGGGCGAGAGCGTGCTGGTGATCGGCCAGTACATCGATCAGCTCGAGGCGATGGCGGAGGCGCTGAACGCCCCGCTCATCACCGGGCAGACGCCGGTCGACGAGCGCGAGCGGCTGTTCCAGGCGTTCCGCGACGGCGAGGAGCGGCTGCTCGTCGTCTCGAAGATCGCGAACTTCTCGGTGGATCTGCCCGATGCGTCGGTCGCCATCCAGATCTCGGGTTCGTTCGGGTCGCGACAGGAGGAGGCGCAGCGGCTGGGCCGTCTGCTGCGGCCGAAGTCCGAGGGGATCACGGCGTCCTTCTACACGCTCGTCACCCGCGACACCGTCGACCAGGACTTTGCGCAGAACCGCCAGCGGTTCCTCGCCGAGCAGGGCTACGCATATACGATCCTCGACTCCCACGAGCTGTAGAGGCGACCGCGAGCGAGCGTCCGGTTCTCTTCCGAACCCGCTCGCACGGCATTCAGCAACTTCATAGCGAACTGTCAGAGACTGGGCGCATGAACGCTCAGAACAAGGGTCCCCGCATCCTCATCGTCGACGACGAGCCGAGCATCCGCGAGCTGCTCAGCACCAGCCTCCGCTTCGCCGGCTTCGGAGTGCGCTCCGTCGCCAACGGCGCCCAGACCATCTCGGCCGTGCTCGAGGAGGAGCCCGACCTCATCATCCTCGACGTCATGCTGCCCGACATGAACGGCTTCAGCGTGACCAAGCGTCTCCGCACCGCGGGCTACACGGCCCCGATCCTCTTCCTCACGGCGAAGGACGAGGTGGAGGACAAGGTGCAGGGCCTCACCGTCGGCGGCGACGACTACGTGACCAAGCCGTTCAGCCTCGACGAGATCATCGCCCGCATCAAGGCGATCCTGCGTCGCACGATCCAGGAGAACGAGGAGGCGGTGCTCGAGGTCGGCCCGATCGTGCTCGATCAGGATACGCACGAGGTCAGCGTCGACGGCACGTCGGTCGACCTGAGCCCGACCGAGTTCAAGCTGCTGCGCTACCTGATGCAGAACGCGAACCGCGTGCTGTCGAAGGCGCAGATCCTCGATCACGTGTGGGAGTACGACTTCAACGGCGATGCCGGCATCGTCGAGTCGTACGTCTCGTATCTGCGTCGCAAGCTCGATCCCCTCACCGACGACTCCCTGATCCAGACCAAGCGCGGCTTCGGGTACATGCTCAAAGTCGACGCGAAGTAGTCCGCATGGTCGAGGCCGCCCGGCAGCCCGAGGCCGCTCCGCGCAGGTACGGTCTCAGCGACCGATGGGCTGACATCTCGCTGCGCACGAAGATCACCGGTGTGACGGTGTTCATCCTCTCCCTCGGCCTGATCGTCGCCGGCATCGGCACGCAGTCGTTCCTGCGCCCCCAGCTGATCGCGGTGCAGGATGCGGAGCTGCGGCAGGTCGCGAACAACCCGAAAGAGGTGCTGGGCGCCGGCGCCGACACTCAGGCGCTGACGAGCAGCGACGTGCGCGACGCGAACGGCCGCTACTACGTGGCGGTGCTCGACCTCGGCGGCTCCGTCATCTACCACAACCACGACAACAACGACAGCCCGGCGCCGGTCGTGCCCACGATCACACCCGAGTGGGTGCAGTCCCACGCCGCGGGCGCGTTCTCGCTCACGGCCGACGACGGCGTCGAGTGGCGCGCGATCGCCATCCCGATCATGTCGGCCCCCGACACGGTCGGCGGCACCCTGCTCGTCGCGTCTTCGACGAGCGGCGCCAATCAGGTGATGACGCGATTCATCGTGGTCTTCACGGGGTTCAGCCTGGCGGTGCTGCTGCTCGGGGCGGCGCTCACCCGCATCCTCGTCACCAACACGTTCGCCCCGCTCTTCGAGGTCGAGCGGACCGCTCTCGAGATCTCGCGCGGCGACTTCTCGAAGAGGATCATGGTCGCCAGCCCGCACACCGAGGTCGGGCACCTCGGCGAGTCGCTCAACGTGATGCTCGACCATATCGACGAGTCGTTCGACGAACGGGCCCGCACGATCGAGCAGATGCGGCGCTTCATCGGCGATGCCGGGCACGAGCTCCGCACCCCCCTGGTGTCGGTGCGCGGATACGCCGAGCTGTACCGGATGGGGGCGCTCGAGGATCAGGAACAGGTCACCCAGGCGATGGAGCGCATCGAGAAGGAGGCGATCCGCATGACCTCGCTGGTCGAGGATCTGCTGGCCCTCGCGCGCCTCGACGAACGCCGCCCGCTCGAGAGCACGCCGCTGCCCCTCAACCAGCTGGCCGCCGACGCGGTGCTCGACACCATCGCTCAGGCTCCGGATCGGGAGGTGCGGGTGATCGAGGACCCCGCCGCCCCGGTGGTGGTCGGCGACGAGCACAAGGTGCGACAGGTCATGACGAATCTGATCGGCAACGCCCTGCGCTACAGCCCGGAGGGCAGCCCGCTCGAGATCGAGGTCTCGTCGGATACCGAGAACGGCATGGCGGGCTTCGCCATCGTCGACCACGGCGAGGGGATTCCGGCGCAGTTCCGCACCAAGATCTTCGACCGCTTCTGGCGGGCCGACAACTCGCGCAACCGTGAGACCGGCGGGTCCGGCCTCGGCCTCTCGATCGTGCGCTCGATCGTCGAGGCGCACGGCGGCACCGTGACCGTGACGGAGACCCGGGGCGGGGGCGCCACGTTCAAGGTGGCGCTGCCGCTGGCGCCGGAGACCGACGACACGGTCCCCGTGGCTCGCGTGCGCTGAGCCTTCACTCGCGCGATTCAAGCGAGAGATCCTGGCTCAGCCGGACCGTTACCCGGGATTCGATCCGGCTGAGCCCGGATCTCTGCTATGAACCCAGCAGGATCCTCGGCCCCAGCGACACAGTCTCCATCACCTCTCGTTGAATCTCGGGCCAGTGATCCATCACCTCCCGGTAGGATCCGCGAATGGGGAAGTAGCCGTTCCGCATCAGCCACGAATCGTGCCGGTTGTCCTGGTCTCGCTGTCTGCCGGCATGCTGCGCACCATCGATCTGGAGCACGATCCAGCCGTCGATGAGGAAGTCGACCCGATGGCCGAGCACCCAGGCCTGCGCCACCACGCGCAGGCCCAGGCTGCGGAGCCTCCTGCCGACGTAGCTTTCGAGCCCTGAATCCGAGAACGGAGTCGCAGCATCGAGCACTTCTCGAGCCCGGCCCGCGTAATCGAACCGTTCAAGATAGCTTCGAGTGACCAGCCCCTTGTTCAAGGCGGACTCCCAGATGGCCAGCGCCTCCTCGGCCGGCTGGCAGACGGCCACGTAGCCGAGCACGTTCTCAATCGGATCCTCGAGGAGGAACGGCTCTCGTCGTCGCACCGGCCTCCCCCAGTGCAGCCGATTCTGCCCGACCTCGACCTTCGCCGAGGATGTTCGGGTGGCGAGATGGAGATGGGTGTCCTGCAAGACCCAGAGACCCAGTCGGCGAGCCATGGTGACGCAGCTCAGGATCACCCCTCGTCGGGCGGCGAACACCAGCTGCGGGTCGGCATCGGGCAGCGCGATCCACCCACGCTGCGGTCTCTCGACCTTGCCGAGGCTCAGCTCCTTGCCCAGCATATGCGGGCTGAACCCGCGAACGACGAGTTCGCTGGCTCTCATGAGGCCGTTCGCTCTGCGGAGTGTCGTAATCAGGTCCATCCGGCAATGCTGTTCGATCGGGAACCGCTGATCCGGCCGAGCAGGCAGAACTGTGGAGAACTCGCGAAGATGAGCCGAGAATCCCGGTTGTGAGCGGCAAACGTACCTTCGGCTCAGGGCAGAGGCCCGGGCTCAGCCGGACCGTTGCCCAGGATTCGATCCGGCTGAGCCCGGATTTCTCGCGCGAATCGGGCGGTTCGTGCGGTTCTCGCGGTCCGGGCGAGTGAGCGAGTGGGTACACGGAAAAGGGCCGCACCCGAAGGTACGGCCCCGATCCTGGATCAGACTCCGCCTTGCATCAGGCTCGGTCTCGAGCCGGACTCAGAAGTCCATGCCCGCGCCCGGGTCGCCCATGGGGGCGGCAGCCGGCTCGGGCTTGTCGGCCACGACGGCCTCGGTGGTGAGGAAGAGGCCGGCGATCGACGCAGCGTTCTGCAGCGCCGAGCGGGTGACCTTGGCCGGGTCGAGGATGCCCTGCGCGGCCAGGTCGCCGTACTCGCCGGTCGCGGCGTTGAGGCCGTGGCCGAGGGGCAGGTTGGCGACGCGATCCGCGACGACGCCCGGCTCGAGGCCGGCGTTCGCGGCGATCTGGCGCAGCGGGGCCTCGATGGCGGCCTCGACGATCTTGGCGCCGACGGCCTCGTCGCCCGACAGGTCGAGCGAGGCGAAGACGTCCTTGCCGGCCTGGATCAGCGCGACGCCGCCACCGGGCAGCACGCCCTCCTCGACCGCGGCCTTGGCGTTGCGGACGGCATCCTCGATGCGGTGCTTGCGCTCCTTGAGCTCGACCTCGGTCGCGGCGCCGGCCTTGATGACGGCCACGCCGCCGGCCAGCTTGGCGAGGCGCTCCTGCAGCTTCTCGCGGTCGTAGTCGCTGTCGGTGTTCTCGATCTCGCGACGGATCTGCTGCACGCGACCCGCGATCTGCTCCTCTTCGCCGCCGCCCTGCACGATGGTGGTCTCATCCTTGGTGATGATCACCTTGCGCGCGGTGCCGAGCATGTCGAGGGTGGCGTTCTCGAGCTTGAGGCCGACCTCCTCCGAGATCACGGTGCCGCCGGTGAGGATGGCGATGTCCTGCAGCATGGCCTTGCGGCGGTCGCCGAAGCCGGGAGCCTTGACGGCGGCCGACTTGAAGATTCCGCGGATCTTGTTGAGCACGAGGGTGGCGAGCGCCTCGCCCTCGACGTCCTCGGCGATGATGAGGAGCTGCTTGCCCGACTGGATCACGGGATCGACGACGGGGAGCAGGTCCTTGATGTTCGAGACCTTGCTGTTGACGATGAGGATGTAGGGATCCTCGAAGACCGCCTCCTGGCGATCGGCGTCGGTGACGAAGTAGGCCGAGAGGTAGCCCTTGTCGAAGCGCATGCCCTCGGTGAGCTCGAGCTCGGTGCCGAAGGTGTTCGACTCCTCGACGGTGACGACACCCTCCTTGCCGACCTTGTCGATCGCCTCGGCGATGAGCTTGCCGATCTGCTCGTCGGCGGCCGAGATCGACGCGGTGGCGGCGATCTCGTCGGTGGTCTCGATCTCCTTGGCGTTCTCGAGCAGCTTGGCGGCCACGGCCTCGACGGCCTTCTCGATGCCCTTCTTGATGGCGATCGGGTCGCTGCCGGCGGCGACGTTGCGCAGACCCTCGCGCACGAGCGCCTGGGCGAGCACGGTCGCGGTGGTGGTGCCGTCGCCCGCGACGTCGTCGGTCTTCTTGGCGACCTCCTTGACGAGCTCGGCGCCGATCTTCTCGAACGGATCCTCGAGCTCGATCTCCTTGGCGATCGAGACGCCGTCGTTGGTGATGGTGGGGGCGCCCCACTTCTTCTCGAGCACGACGTTGCGGCCGCGCGGGCCGAGGGTCACCTTGACGGCGTCGGCGAGGGTGTTCAGACCCCGCTCAAGGCCGCGACGCGCTTCCTCGTCAAAAGCAATGATCTTTGCCATGTGTGTTCGCCCTCCTGGACGTGTTGTTCGGTGGCGCCGAAGAACGACGCCGAGCATGAGTTCTTAGCACTCAGGTTTACCGACTGCTAAAACAATCTTGGCACTCGCACACTGAGAGTGCAAGTACAGCGGGCGCCCGATGATCGCGTGCAGCGAACAGCGCCGGAGCGCCCGATCGCGCTATCCCGCGCTCGCCTCCGGCAGCCCCGGGCCCGCATAGTCGGCGCCGAGCAGCACGACCAGCTGCACGCCGTACTGCGTGTAGTCGTAGCTCTGATAGATCGAGACGCCGCCGAGCTCATTGGCGAGCGCGAGCGCGGACGCCTCATCGGCGACCGAGGTGTAGAACACCGCGGAGATCTGCACCTCGTTCGACGCGGCGACCTCGGTGAAGGCGATCTGCCCCCAGCCGTTGTCGGTGATGATCTGGCCGACGCTGACCTCGAGGCCGGGAGTGGTCGTGCCGTTGAGCACCGCGATCGCCGCCTCGGGATCGAGCTCCGGCTTCACCTGCTCGACCACCGGCCGCTCGTCGGCGCCGCGGTCGAGGAAGTCCCCCGCGCCTCCGAGGCTGTGGACCACGACGATCCCCGCACCCGTCAGCAGCGTCAGACCGACGAGGGCCGATACCAGATACACCCAGAACCGTCGCGGTCGCGCGACCATGCGATGCGCACCCACCCGCCTCGCTCTCGGCAGGCGGTCGAAGCGATCCTCGGGCAGCTCGGAGCGGGTGCTGCGCGCCCGGCTCGACGGCGCTGCGTCGTGCTGTTCAGTCACTCACCCTCCTCGGCCTCGGTTGCGAACCCGTCAAGACTACAACGACCCGCCTGAGCGCCCGGCTCGAACGGCCGACCATGGCGATGCGATGCACCGCTTAGAGCGAATCTCCTCCGTGCTTCGCACGTCGGCTGGCCTGTGGGCCAGCGCCCGATCGCGGCGATGCTGTACATCGCCTATAGCGAATCGGGCGCATATATGGCTCGGGCGAGCCCGTCGAGCACGTCCGGGATGCGCGTGCCGCCCGCGAAGATGAGCGTGTCCTCCGCATCGACGATGCGGCGGTTCTTGCCCGCCGTGGTGAGCGCGATACTGGGCTGGGCCGCGATCAGCCCGTCGACGCCGCCGGCGCTCTCGAGCCCCTTCTTCATCACAACGATGATGTCGGGGTCAGCCGCGACGAGCGCCTCGTCGGTCATCGGCTTCTCGCCGACCCAGCCGATCTCCTCTGCCACGTCGACCACGCCGAGGGAGTCGAAGAGGCTGGCGGCGCTGCTGCCCTCGCCGAAGAGGTAGTAGACGCCCGCCGTGCCACGCACGTAGAGGAAGGCGACGCGCGGCCTCAGCTCCTCGTCCTCGGGCAGCATCGCGGCGATCTCCGCGGTCTTGTCGTCGATCGCCTGCTGCAGCTCGGAGACCAGCTGGTCCGCGAGCCGGCCGACCCCCAGCGCATCCGCGACCTCGCGGGCGAGCTCGTAGGTCGATTCGGTGTCGTGCGCGCGCGTGACGGTCACCACGTCGATGCCGACGCTGCGCAGCTGCAGCATCACCTCGGCGGATCCCACTGAGTTGTCGGTGAGGATGAGCGTCGGCTGCAGGGCGACGATGGCCTCGGTGTCGAGCGTGTGACCCGTGCCGGTGACCACGGGCAGATCCTCGAGGCCGGGCAGGGTGGTCGAGACGTCGCGGCCCACGAGCCGGTCGCCGAGTCCGTACGCGTAGGTGAGCTCGGCGAGCGTGCCCGTGATCGAGATGGCGAGAACACGCGAAGCATCGGCGACCGTGACCTCCGTGTCGCCTCCGTTGTCGTGCGAGACGACCGTCACCGGCAGCTCCTGCTCGGGGTTCTCGGCGATCGGCTGCATCGTGGGACCGCCGATGATCGCGGTGCTCGGCCCCTCGTACGAGGTCGGATCGGCGACCGGCGTGAGTTCGCTCAGAGGCGGCAGCTCGACGACGGTCCCGGAGCTCGACGACGGGTTACCACCGCCCGTCTGGCACCCGGTGAGTGCGACGGCGAGGGCTGCAGCCGCAGCGGTGAGCAGGACCAGGTGGCGACGCGCTCCACGGGAGACCGACATGCATTCCCTCTCGTCAGACGATTAGGCAAGCCTAACTGAAAAGGTATGATGAATGCTCGGAAGCCCATGAAAACATCTGCAGCCCAGTCCGCTTCGCGGCATGCCACGACCAAGGTGGCGCTCTTCACCATACTCTGGGTGGGGCTCGCAGCGGCGCTGCTCGCCTCGGCGGGCACCGGACAGCTCGCGATCCCGCCGTCGGAGGTGCTCGGATCGCTGCTGCATCGCATCGGTCTCGACTGGCTGCCGCTGCCCGCCCACCCCGCGGGCGACCAGACCCTGTGGGCGATCCGCTTCCCCCGAGTCGTCTCGGCCGCGCTCGTCGGCGCGGGCCTCGCCGTGTCGGGCCTGCTCATGCAGGCGATCTTCGGCAATCCGCTGGCAGAGCCCGGTGTGATCGGCGTCTCCTCGGGCGCAGCCGTGGGAGCAGGCCTGAGCATCGTCTTCGGCCTCACCGTCTTCAGCGAATGGACCACCGCGATCTTCGCCTTCATCGCGGGCCTGGGCGCGACGCTGCTGGTCTATTTCATGAGCCGCGCGGAGGGCAAGACCGAGGTCGTGACCCTGGTGCTCACCGGCATCGCGGTGAACGCCATCGCCGGTGCCGCGATCGCGCTGCTGACCTTCCTCGGCGACACGCAGTCGCGCGAGCAGATCGTCTTCTGGCAGCTCGGCAGCTTCTCGGGCAGCCGCTGGTCGCAGGTCGCGATCATCGCCCCGATCCTCGCCATCGGCCTGCTCGCCTCCTACTTCGTGGCGCGCAAGCTCGATCTGCTCTCGCTCGGCGAGCGCAACGCGCGGCACCTGGGCGTCAACGTCGAGGTGCTGCGCATCGGCGTGATCGTGCTGGTGGCGCTGATCGTGGGCGCGTCGGTCGCCTTCGCCGGCATCATCGCGTTCGTCGGCCTGGTCATCCCTCATCTCATGCGCATGATCCTGGGCCCGGCGCACCTGCCGCTCGTCACCGCGAGCGCGGTGGGCGGCGCGCTGCTGCTCACCCTCGCCGATCTCGGCGCCCGCACCATCGTGCCGATGGCGGAGCTGCCCATCGGCATGCTGACCGCCCTCGTCGGAGGCCCGTTCTTCTTCTGGCTCCTGCGCCGCACGCGCAAGCGCAGCGGGGGGTGGGGCTGATGACCGCCCGCGCGTTCGAGCAGCCGGCCCTCGCCGCCGCCGGGGAGGTCGTGATCGCGGCTCAGGGGGTGCGGATCGAACGCTCCGGGCGCGCACTGCTCGACGACGTCTCGCTCGAGGTGCGCGCCGGCGAGGTGCTCGCCCTGCTCGGCCCGAACGGCGCCGGCAAGTCGACCCTGCTGGGAGTGCTGTCGGGCGATACCGTGCCGGACTCGGGCTCGGTGCGGTTCGGCGGGCGCCCGATCGGCGACTGGTCGCTGATCGAGCTCGCTCGCCGTCGCAGCGTGCTGCTGCAGGACAACCAGATCACGTTCCCCTTCACCGTGCACCAGGTGGTCGAGATGGGGCGCGCACCGTGGCGACGCACACCGCTCGAAGAGGACGACAACGCAGCGATCGCCGAGGCGCTCGAGGCGACCGACATCATGCACCTGGGCAGCCGCCGGGTGCCGTCGCTCTCGGGGGGCGAGCGCGCACGCGTGGCGTTCGCGCGCGTCATGTCCGGCCGCACGGGCGTGCTGATGCTCGACGAGCCGACGGCCGCCCTCGATCTCGGGCATCAGGAGGCCGTGCTCACGCTCGCACGCGACCGTGCCCGCGCCGGCGATGCCGTGCTCGTCGTGCTGCACGACCTGAACCTCGCGGCGGCGTACGCCGACCGCATCGCCCTGCTGCGCGAGGGCAGAGTCTTCGCCTGCGACGCGCCCGAACGGGTGCTCACCGCCGAGATCGTCAGCGAGGTCTACCGCACTCCGGTCGAGGTGATTCCGCATCCGGGCACCGGCAGCGGAATCGTGATGCCGCTGCGCTGAGCCGCGACTGCTACGGGGTCGGATCCTCCCCCGCCCCGGATTCGCCCGCGGCCGACGGCTTCTTCGAGCGCCCGGTGATGAGCAGCGTCACCGCGACCGCGATGACGATCAGTGCGACGCCGCCGACGATGACCGGCAGCCACGGGAACTCCTGCTGCTCCTCCTGGACAGTGACGATGTGCTCTTCGGCCCCGCCTTCTTCGTCAACGATCTCGGATGCGGCGGCACCGAGCTCGCAGCCGGTAGCGGTGAGATCGAGGTAGACGGGATCCATCGCGGCACCGGAGGCGTAGGTGCCGTAGTCGCCGTTGAAGGCTGCCGCACCGTCGGCGGTGAGGATCGCCGGAGCCCCCGCCACGGTGAGCGTCTCGCCGTCGGCCTCGACGAAGCCGGTGAGCTCGATCTTGGCCGCCTTGACCTGCGGCACCTCTTCACCAGCCGCGGCTTCGCCGATGGCGAGCAGCAGATAGGCGGTGTCGGCATCGGCGAACTCGATCGCAGGATCACCGATGTTGACCGAGAGGGCACCTTTGTGGCCGGTGAAGTGGACGCTGCCGTCGAACGAGACGGTGCCGCCTTCGAGGGTGCTCGCGAGCTCCCCCGCTCCCCCACTCCACTGGAAGAGATTGGTGCCGGGTTCGACGACCCCGCTGCTGTCGAGCACCGGGTCGACGTACTGCACGCCCTCGCCGAGCTCCCATGAGCCCTGAGGGATACTGCCGGTGATGTAGGTGCGGAAGCTCTCCTTCATGCCCCAGCCGAGAGTCGCCTGGTCGACCTGGCACTGCCCGGTCTCGGTCGCGGCATCTTCGGCGAGCACCGGGACGGCGTTCGCCGCGGTCGGGGTCACCAGTGCGGCGCCGACCAGCGCGGCAGCGCCGAGCGTTGACGAGAGGCGGCGGAGGGTGCGGGTCTTCATGGGATTGCTGATCCTATCTCAGAGAGCTGCGGTGATGGCGTGCGGACACGAGCGACCCCCGACGCCATGCGGTATCGGGGGTCGGTCGGCGTTCACTCGACGGAGTTGCGGCGGCGCTGAGCGACGACCAGGGCCGTCATCCCGCCCGCGACGATGAGCAGGGCGATGGCGCCCGCCCACAGCACCCAGGCGTTCGAGCCCTCGCCCGA
>JBFXIT010000044.1:1392-12293 GCA_050175655.1 Leucobacter sp. | reverse complement strand
GATCCTCTTCGGTGATGTTGCCGCACACCTCGCAGAAGCGCACCTTCTCGCGCACCACGGTGAGCAGCTCTGCCAGGCGGGTCACATCGAAGTTCTGCGTCTGCAGGATGTGGAAGGCGATGCGCTGCGCCGACTTCGGGCCGATCCCCGGCAGCCTGCCGAACTCGTCGATCAGGTCTTGGACGATGCCGTCGTACACGCGCTACCTCTCCTCCGGCGGCAGCGGCCGCTCCTCGATGAATCTCGCACCGAGCACCTCACGGATCACGGCCTCGCCGTAGCGGCTGAACGATGGGGCGGACTGCCGTGCGGGAGCCTGGACGCCGGACTGCGCCGGCTCCGATGCCTCTGGCTCGGGCTCGGATGCCTGCGGCCCGGAATCGGGCACCTGCGGCTCGGAATCGGATGCCCGTAGCTCGGGCTCGGGCTCGGATTCAGACTCGGTCTCGGTCTCGGGAGCCGTCGATTCGGGATCTCGAGTCACCGGCTCGGGGTTGGGGGCCGTTCCCGCGTAGGCGTCGTCGAGCTCGCCGAGGTCGTCGCTGTATGCCGGATCCTCGTACGGGTCTCGGTCGGGGGTGAATCCCGGATCCCCGAACTCGCCGCGCGCGGGCCCCGACTGCTCGGTCACAGCTGGTGCGGGTGCGGCCTCCTCCGGTTCGGGGCGCCTGTTCTCGGGCTCGGCCCACGCGGCCGCGGGCGGTTCAGACAGCTCCGGCTCGGAATAGCCCGGTTCACGTCGCGCGAGCGGCGCCTGGGCCGGTTCGGCTTGTGGGGAGGGCTCCTCGTCGGAGGCGTCTGTCGGCTGGGGCTCCCGGGGAGCCGCCTGCGCGGCAGGAATCTGCCGAGGCACGTACTTCACCGTGATTCCGAGCGCAGCCTCGAGAGCCTCGCGCAGCGGACCGGCCCCCGACACCTTGAAGGCCTCGAGATCGGAGCGCGAGGCGACGCCGACGGCGAGCACCTCGCCGTCGAGGGACAGCGGCTGCACGGCCTTGACCGCGTTCCACGCCTCGCGGTCGCCCTCCAGCAGCTCCTCGAGCACCTCGCGCCAGACCCCCTGCAGCTCGTCGAAGCCGACGGGCGAAGCCGCACCCGCCTCGGACGGTGCCGGCTTTTGCGGCACCGATGATGCCTCGGACTGAACGGGTGCGCTCTCGGAGCGGTCGAGAGCGGTACCGGACCCGTCAGCCGCGGGTTCGGCTGCGGGAGCGGCTGCGGGAGCGGCTGCGGGAGCGGCGCCGTCGGCAGGCCCGCCATCGGCTGCGGGCGCGGCACTGGCCGGCGCTGGGTGGCCCCCGAGCGGGACGATCGGCGGACGCCCGGTGCCCGCGGAGTCGCTGTTCAGGAAATCGCGAGCCGAGCGCATCGTGGCGAGGACATCGACGGCGGGCGCGGCACTGGCCGCCGCGGACTGCGGAGGCTGAGACGGACCCCGGGCGTCGAGCGTCGGCGCGGACTGCTGCGTCTGCGTCCGCTGCACCGGCGCCTGCTGGGATTGCACGGGCTGAGCTTGCGCAGGCTGGGGCTGACCCGGCTGGTGCTGGGTCGGCAGAGGCTGGGCCGGCGCCTGGTGCGCGGGTGTCACCTGCGCGGGTGTCGCCTGGGCGGGGGCGGGCTGCGCGCCGCCCGGACGCGCAGCAGCCTGCTGCTGGGCGGCGCCGACCAGCGCGCGGGCGACCATGAGCTCGAGGTGCAGCCTCGGCGCCGTCGCGCCGGTCATGCCGTCGAGGGCGCCGCTCACGGTGTCGGCGATGCGCGAGAGCTGCCCCGGCGCGAAGACCTGAGCCTGCTCGAACATGCGCTGCAGCTGATCGTCCGGCACACCGCGGAACACCGCGGAAGCGCCCTGCACGGTGGTCGCGCTGATCACGATGAGGTCGCGCAGGCGCTCGAGCAGATCCTCGACGAAGCGCCGCGGATCCTGCCCCGTCTGCACCACTCTGTCGGTCGCCGCGAACGCCGCCGCCGAGTCGCCCGCGCCGAGCGCCCCCACGATCTCGTCGAGCAGCTCGGTGCTCGTGAAGCCGAGCAGGCCGGTGGCGCGTACGAGGCTCACCGCGCCCTGCTCGCTGCCCGCGATCAGCTGGTCGAGGATGCTGAGCGTGTCGCGCACCGAGCCGCCCCCCGAGCGCACCACGAGGGGCAGCACGCCCGGCTCGATATCGACGCCCTCGCTATCGCACAGCTGCTGCACGTAGTCGATGAGCGCGCCGGGGGCGATCAGCCGGAACGGATAATGGTGGGTGCGCGACCGGATCGTGCCGATGACCTTCTCGGGCTCGGTCGTCGCGAAGATGAACTTGATGTGCGGAGGCGGCTCTTCGACGATCTTGAGCAGCGCGTTGAAGCCGCCCGCGGTGACCATGTGGGCCTCGTCGATGATGAAGATCTTGTAGCGGTCGCGGGCCGGTGCGAACACCGCGCGCTCGCGCAGATCGCGGGCGTCGTCGACGCCGCCGTGGCTGGCCGCGTCGATCTCGACCACGTCGAGCGAGCCGCCGCCGTCGCGGCTGAGCTCGACGCAGCTGGGGCAGGTGCCGCACGGCGTATCCGTCGGGCCCTCGGCGCAGTTGAGGCAACGGGCGAGGATGCGGGCAGAGGTGGTCTTGCCGCAGCCCCGCGGGCCGCTGAACAGGTAGGCGTGGCCGATGCGGCCGGTGCGCAGCGCGGTCATCAGCGGCTCGGTGACGTGCGCCTGCCCGATCATCTCGGAGAAGGCCTCTGGCCGGTAACGGCGATACAGTGCGGTAGCCACGGGATCAATGCTATCTGCGACCACCGACATTCTCGGGGGCCGGGCCGATCTTCTCGCCTGCGCTCAGCTGGATATCAGCGCCCAGGCCTGACGGGCGATCTCGGCCTCCTCGTCCGTCGGCACGACCAGCACCGCGACCCGGGAGTCGTCTGCGCTGATCCGTCGCGCCTCGCCGGCGTGCGGCGCCTCGTTGCGCCCGGGGTCGATCTCGATGCCGAACCACTCGAGCCCCGCGCAGATCTCGGCCCGGGTCGACGGATGGTTCTCGCCCACGCCGGCCGTGAAGACGATGGCATCCGCGCCGCCGAGCACGACGAGATAGGCGCCCACATAGCGGCGGACCCGCTCCACGTAGACGTCGAGCGCGAGCCGGGCCGCGGCGTCGCCCGTCGCTGCGGCGGCCCGCACGTCGCGCATGTCGTTCGAGCCGGCCATGCCGAGCAGGCCCGACTCCTTGTTGAGCAGCCGGTCGAGCCGATCCGCATCGAGGCCGGCGCGCAGCAGGTGCAGCATGGCGCCGGGGTCGATATCGCCGCTGCGCGTGCCCATCACGAGGCCTTCGAGCGGGGTCAGCCCCATCGAAGTGGCCACCGAGCGGCCGCCCTCGACCGCGCACGCCGATGCGCCGTTGCCCAGGTGGAGGACGATCTGCTTCAGCTCGCCCACCGGCCGCCCCAGGAACGCCGCAGATCTCCGCGACACCACCTCGTGCGAGATGCCGTGGAAGCCGTAGCGGCGCACCCCGTGCAGCTCCGACACGGCGGGATCGATCGCATAGGTATATGCCTTCGGAGGCATGGTCTGATGGAACGCCGTGTCGAACACCGCGATGTGGGGCACGCCGGGGAACGCCTCGAGCGCGGCGACGATCGCCTGATGATGCCCCGGGTTGTGCAGCGGGGCGAGCTCGGCGAGGTCGAGGATCCGTTCGGCCACCTCTCCGTCGATCAGCGTCGGGCGCACGAATTCGCTGCCGCCCTGCACGACGCGGTGACCGACCGCGACGATGCCCTGGTCGCGGATCGGCAGCCCCGCGGCCGCGAACGCGCGGATCATCTCGGCGAACCCGGCGGTGTGATCGAGGATCGGCAGCTCCCGCTCGATCGTCTCGGCTCCCGACCGGTGCACCACCCGCCCAGCGGCCTCGCCGATGCGCTCGATCAGCCCCGAGGCGATCCGGGCATCCCTGCTCGGGTCGATCAGCTGATACTTGATCGAGGACGAGCCGGCGTTGATCACCAGGATGTTCGGCATCTCAGAGCCCCTTCCCGGTCGTCTTCTGCACCGCGGTGATGGCGACGGTGTTGACGATGTCGTCGACCGTGGCGCCGCGCGACAGATCGTTGACCGGCTTGTTCAAACCCTGGAGCACGGGCCCGACGGCCACCGCGCCAGCCGATCGCTGCACCGCCTTGTACGTGTTGTTGCCTGTATTCAGATCGGGGAATATGAACACCGTCGCCCGTCCCGCCACCTGCGAGCCCGGGAGCTTCGACGCGCCCACGGCGGCGTCTGCAGCCGCGTCGTACTGCATCGGGCCCTCGATCGGCAGATCGGGGCGAGCCGCGCGCGCCAATTCCGTGGCGCGGCGCACCTTGTCGACGTCGGCGCCGGATCCCGACTCCCCCGTCGAGTACGACAGCATCGCGACCCTCGGCTCGATGCCGAACTGCGCTGCGGTCTCCGCCGACGAGATCGCGATGTCGGCCAACTGCTCGGCGCTGGGGTCGGGGTTCACCGCGCAGTCCCCGTAGACGAGCACCCGGTCGGCGAGCGCCATGAAGAACACGCTGGACACCACCGCGACGCCCGGTCGCGTCTTGATGATCTGCAGAGCGGGGCGGATCGTATGCGCCGTGGTGTGCGCAGCGCCCGAGACCATGCCGTCGGCGAGCCCCTGCTGCACCATCATCGTCCCGAAGACGGTGGAGTCGGCCACCTGATCCGACGCCGCATCGAGCGTCACCCCGCGATGCGCGCGCAGCCTCGCGTATTCCGCGACGAACCCCTCCCGCAGCGGAGAGGTCGCGGGGTCGACCACCTCGGCGCTGTCGATCACCAGGCCCAGCCTGGCGGCCCTCGCCCGCACCTCCGCCTCGTCGCCGAGGATCGTGAGGCGCACCGTGCCGCGCGCGAGCAGGATCGAGGCGGCCCGGAGGATGCGCTCGTCCTCGCCCTCGGGCAGCACGATGTGCGCATCGGCCTCCGCGGCGCGCTCGAACAGCTCGTAGGCGAACATGATGGGGGTGCGCACTCCCCCGCGATGCAGCTGCATCCGCTCGCGCAGCAGAGCCGAGTCGACGTGCTCGCGGAACAGCCCGATCACGCGGTCGATCCTGCCGGGCGTCTGCGCGCTCAGCAGAGCCCTGGCGTGGATGATGCGCTGCGCGGTGTCGAAGGTGCCGAGCGGGGTGCGGATCACGGGCAGCGAGGATCCGATGCCGTCGAGCAGCCGCTCGACATCGGGCGGGGTCTCGAAGCCGCCGTTCAGCACGATCGCGGCGAGTGCCGGGAAGGTCGGCGCCTCGTGGGCCATCACCACCGCGAGCAGCGTCTCCGACCGATCGGCCGCGACGACCACGACCGCGCCTTCGAGCAGCCGCGGCAGCACGTTCTCCATCGACATTCCGGCGATCACGATGCTGCGCACCTCGCGACTGAGGATGCTGCCGTGCCCGGTCGGGGTCTGGCCCGGCTGGATCCCGCCGGGCGGTCTCCGGTCGAGCGGCTTCTGGCGGAGCGGTTCTTGGGCGAGCGCCGATCCTTCGACCGCCGCATCCCCGCCGCGCACCAGCACGCCGTCGACCGCCTCGATCACGCTCGACACGGGAGGGGCGACGAGCGCGATCTCCTCGGGCAGCGCCCACACCGGCGTGCCCTCCGGCAGCACCGCCGAGACCTCGGAGACGATCTCGCCCAGGGCCTCGGGGTCGGCCCTATTCACCAGTGCGGCGAGCACCGTCGCGTGCGCCGCCCGCAGTTCGTGCAGCCCCAGCTCGGCGACCTGCGCCAGATCGATCGCGGAGCGCGAGCTCGACTGCCCGAGCGTCTCGGAGCCGTCGCCCCTGCGGCCGCCCACGATCAGCAGGACCGGAGCGTCGAGGTTCGCCGCGATCCGCGCGTTGAACGCCAGCTCGGTCGGCACCGCCACGTCGGTGAAGTCGCTGCCGACCACCAGCACGGCGTCGCAGTGCGACTTGAGGGCGCGATAGGCGGCGACGATCCTCGTCAGCGCGGCATCCGGATCCTCGTGCGCCTCCTCGTAGGTGACGCCGATGCAGGCCTCGTAGGGCGCGTCGGCCGTCGCCCGCGAGAGCAGCAGATCCAGCACGCGGTCGCGGTCTGCGCGGCTGCGGATCAGCGGGCGGAACACCCCCACCCGAGGCGCGTCGAGCAGCAGGGCGTCGAGCACCCCCAGTGCGACCGCGCTCTTGCCGGTACGGCTTTCGGCGGAGGTGAGATACAGCGAGGCGACCACACCCTCACCCTATCTGCGGAAGGTGAACGAGAAGACCCCCCACGCACCCGACAGAGCCCGACTACCCTTGCTTCGTTTCCGACCTGGGGGAGTTCACCGAGATATCGCCACGTGAGGGGCCTACACAGCCTATCGCACTCCGCCGGTGCGATCGACGCAGGCACGATCGATGCAGGTGCGATCGACGCGCCGTCTCAGGCGAGGGCGCGCTCGACGAGCGCACTCGCCGCCGCCTGCACCCGGGCGAGGTGATCCTGCCCCTTGAACGACTCGGCGTAGATCTTCATCACGTCCTCGGTGCCGCTGGGCCGCGCCGCGAACCAGGCGTGCTCCGTCTGCACCTTGAGGCCGCCGAGGGGGGCGCCGTTGCCCGGCGCGCTGGTGAGGATCGCCGTGATCGGATCGCCGGCGAGCTCGGTCTCGGCGACGTCCGCCTCGCTCAGCGTCGCGAGCCGCGCCTTCTGATCGCGCGTCGCAGGAGCATCGGTGCGCGCGTAGGCGGGCGCGCCGAAGCGCTCGGTCAGCGTCGCATAGCGCTCGGCGGGCGACTGACCGGTGACGGCCTGGATCTCGGCCGCGAGCAGGGCCAGCAGGATCCCGTCCTTGTCGGTGCTCCATGCCCCGCCGTCGAAGCGCTGGAACGACGCGCCCGCGCTCTCCTCGCCGCCGAATACCACGCCGCCCTCGCTCAGCCCCGGAACGAACCACTTGAAACCCACCGGCACCTCCAGCAGCCGGCGCCCGTGCGCGGCCACGACGCGGTCGATGATCGCGGACGAGACGAGGGTCTTGCCGACGGCCGCATCGATCGGCCAGTCGGGGCGGTGGGAGAGCAGGTAGTCGATGGCGACGGCGAGGAAGTGGTTGGGGTTCATGAGCCCGGCCCCGCGCACGACGATGCCGTGCCGGTCGGCGTCGGCGTCGTTGCCGGTGATGATGTCGTATTCATCGCGGTAGGGATCGACCGTGCTCATCACCTGCGGCGAACTCGGGTCCATGCGGATGCGGCCGTCCCAGTCGAGGTGCATGAACCCGAAGCGCGGATCGACCCCGGGGCCGAGCACGGTGAGGTCGAGATCGTAGCGGTCGCGGATCGCGGCCCAGTAGGCGACGCTCGCGCCGCCGAGCGGATGGGCCCCGATGCGCACGCCCGCCTCGCGGATGGCCGTGGTGTCAATGGCGTCGCCGAGCGCCTCGACGTAGTCGCCGAGGAAGTCGTAGCCGCCCGCCGTCGAGACCGCTCGCGGGATGCCGGCCGCCGCCGGCAGCAGCTCGTTCGCGCGATCGGCGATCCACGCCGTCGCGTCGGAGTCGGCGGGGCCCCCGTGCGGCGGATTGTATTTGAAGCCTCCGTCGCCGGGAGGGTTGTGGCTGGGGGTGATGACGATGCCGTCGGCGCGGCCCGGATCGCCCGGGGCGCGGTCGCGATTGTGGGCGAGGATCGCTCGGCTCAGCGCGGGCGTCGGCACGAAGCGCTCGTCGCCGGATCCCGCCGCCTCGAGCACGCGCACGCCCGCCGCCGAGAGCACCTCGACCGCGATGCGCTCGGCCGGGGAGGAGAGCGCGTGGGTGTCGGAGCCGATGAAGAGGGGGCCCTCGATGCCCTGAGCCGCCCGGTGCTCGGCGATGGCGAGGCTGATCGCGGCGATGTGGGACTCGGTGAAGGATCCGTCCAGCGACGTGCCCCGGTGCCCGGAGGTGCCGAAGGAGACGCGCTGGGCGGGGTCTGCGGCGTCGGGTGCGACCTCGTGGAAGGCTCTCAGCAGCGCGTCGAGATCGACGAGATCGCGGTCTTCCGCCGGCAGGCCTGCTCGGGGGTGCATCTGCCCCTCCCTTCTGCTCTCTGGGTGGGCGCCGCCGTGAGGGGCGCTCTTTCACTGCCGGCACGGACGCGATGCGTTCTCGCCGCGGCCGTGCCTGCCTCCAGTCTTCCATGCTTCCATGGGGGCTGCCGGAGACCTCGTGGGCGGGCCTTTCGCAGCGACCCGAGAATGTCAGTGGTCGCATGTGTACTGGTTCCATGTCCAGCCGATTCCACCCAGACGAGCGGTTCGCCGTTGCGCTCGACTCCGTGGCGAGCCGCCTCGATGCGCATGAACGCGTGCTGCGTGCCGGTCTGGCGGCTCGATACCGGCTCCTGGCCGAGGCATTCGACCTCGCAGCCTGGGCATCGGACGCCACCGGATATGAGGCGTCGCGCCCGTGCGGCAAGAACGGCGAACTCGCATACCGTGCCGTGCGTGCTGAGCTCGCCGTCGCGCTGAACGTCTCCGAACGCACGATCGAGCGACAGCTGAGCGATGCGCAGGCCCTGATCTCCTCCTACCCCTCCGTGCTCGACGCCCTGAGCGCCGGGGTGCTGAGCGAGGGGCACGTGCAGGTGATCCTGAAGGCCGGCGCGGTGATCGGCTCGACCGACGAGGTGTACACGATCGCTCGACGCCACCGGTACGCCGAGGCGGTGCTCGAGTTCGCTGTCAGGATGACTCCTGCGCGTTTGCGCCCGGTGGCGGAGCGTCTGGCGGAGCAGTACGCCGAGCAGACCATCGATGAGCGGCACGAGCAGGCCCGTGACGAACGCACGGTGTGCGTGAGGGACCGAGACGACGGCATGAGCGAACTGTTCGCTCTCTTGCCGTCGCTGGAGGCGCACGCGATCTACGATCGCCTCACCCGTATCGCGAGACGCGACGAACTGGTCGAGGCGACGGCTGCAGCGGAGGCTCGGCGGGAAGGCGGCGCGAGTGGCGGCATGGCTGAGCAGCCCGCCCGCGCCACTCGGGATCATCGGCGTGCCGACCTGCTCGCAGACCTGCTCATGCGTGCCGACCCGGAGCCGGTGCCGACCGAGGGCGGTGCCGGGCTCGAAGCGCGTGTGCAGATCATCGTGACCGATCGAGCGCTGTTCGCAGAAGAGCTCCGCCTCGACGAGGTCGACGCTGATCAGTTGGCGACCTCGATGGCGCCGACCGAGCTCTCGGGACGCGGGGCCATCGATACCGCAACCGCTCGGAGAGCCGCCGCCACCGCGACCGCGTGGCAACTGGTCTACCAGCATCCAGCCACCGGCGAGGTGCTCAGCGTCGACCGCTACCGGCCGAGCGAACAGATGAAGCGGTTGCTCGCGGCTCGCGATCTGCACTGCCGGTTTCCCGGCTGCCGGGCTCCGGCTCACCGGTGCGACCTCGATCACACCGTCGATGCCGCGAAGGGCGGGGCGACCTCGACTCGGAATCTGAGTTTCCTGTGCCGCGGGCACCACATGCTCAAGCATCACGCGGGATGGGGCGTGAAGCAGCTTCCGGGTGGTGACCTCGAATGGGAGTCCCCGACCGGTCGGATCTACCGTGACCGGCCGCCGAGCAGAGTGCGGTTCGAGGCCACAGCGGCGTTTCCGACCGCCACCGCATTACCGTCCACCGCGTTGCCATCCGCCGCGGCACCGTCCACCGCCGTGCGGCCGCCGGACATGAGATCCCCGTCACGGGCCGACTCGCCGCCTGGCCTGCGGCCGCCTGCACGCGTGCGCGACCCCGCCATCCCGTTCTGAGGGAGGACTCCGCGCACCGGGCGCTGCAGAAACGGCAAGTACCGCAGGCACGGCGTCATTCGCAACGAGGGCGGGGCCAGCCGAAGCGGAGCCGCGTCAGCAGAAGCGGAGTCGCGTCAGCCGAAGGCGAGGCGCGCGATGCCGATGAGGCCGAGCACGGCGACCACGACGACCGCGCCGTAGACGATGAGGGTGAGAGTGCGCGTCTTGCGCTCGCGGCGGGTGAGCGAGGGCAGCGACTCACGTCCCTGCCTCACCGGCACCGGCGTCGCGCCCGGAGGCGGGCCGACGCGTCGGGTGACCTCGTCCACGCCCACGGGCGCGTCGTCGTCGCCCTCGTTGCGCGGCCCATAGACCACCGGGAGACCCTGATGCACCCCCTGCTCCGGCACGGGCACGGCCTCCCAGGGCATCCGATCCGGCAGCGGCAGGTCGGCGATGCGGCGCTCCGGATCGAGCCCCGTGTCTCCCACGGATGCGGAGCGCGAGCCGCCGCTCATGTAGTCGGCGAGCGAACCGCTGTTCTGCACGGCGCTGTGCGACTGCGAGACGACAGTGGCATCGTCGAAGCCGAGATGCGGCGCGAGCATCGTGAGATCCTCGGCGGGCAGATCGCCCCCGCCCGTGCTTTCGGAGTCCTCCTCGCCGGCCCCTCCGTCGCCGGTGCCGTCATCGCCGCCGCCGTCATCGCCGCCGCCGTCATCGCCGCCGCCCGGGGCGCGGGCCACGACGA
This sequence comes from Leucobacter sp., assembly GCA_050175655.1. GTDB lineage: Bacteria > Actinomycetota > Actinomycetes > Actinomycetales > Microbacteriaceae > Leucobacter. The sequence continues at coordinate 1,774 of JBFXIT010000044.1, read as the reverse complement.
CCGTCGCGTCGCCGGCGACCACGGTGGCATCGTCGACCATGACCGTCTCATCGCCGGTCACCACGGTGGCGTCGTCCACCACCGTCTCATCGCCGATCCCGCCCGCCTCGGTCGGGCCGGGGACCGGCCTGCGATCCTCGTTCATCGTGCAGCACTCACCTCCACCGCGCTCATTTCCACCGTGCTCATCTCCACCGCGGCCGAGTCTGCTCGATGGTGTCGTCATCGTCGTCCACGACCTCGGGGATCACCAGCTGGGCGCCCCCGGCCAGCACGTCGGCGACGATGAGGGTGATGTTGTCGCGACCGCCCGCCTCGAGGGCCATCCGCAGCAGCTCGTCGCACACCGCATCGGGCCGCCCGCCCGCGGTCATCACCGCCC
>JBFXIT010000044.1:0-1292 GCA_050175655.1 Leucobacter sp. | reverse complement strand
TGGGCGCCCCCGGCCAGCACGTCGGCGACGATGAGGGTGATGTTGTCGCGACCGCCCGCCTCGAGGGCCATCCGCAGCAGCTCGTCGCACACCGCATCGGGCCGCCCGCCCGCGGTCATCACCGCCCGCAGCTGCTCATCGTCGACCTCGGAGGTCAGCCCGTCCGAGCACACCAGCAGGCGGCTGCCCGTCTCGACCGGCAGCAGCCACGCGTCATGGCGCGTGTCCTCGCTGCCGAGAGCGCGGGTGATGACGTTGCGCGGGGTCGACTCGGCCCCCCGGCTGCCCGAGCTCATCAGCTCCGAGCGCAGGGAATGATCCTGAGTCAACTGGGTCAGCTCATTGCCCCGGTGCAGATAGACGCGGGAATCCCCGATGTTCAGCACGTACCAGGTCGGGTTGCCGTGATGCTCGATGCGGATCACGCCGGTCAGCGTGCAGCCCGCGCCGCGCTTCGTGCGCGAGGCCACCGCGGCCACGTCGCGACGGGCGCGGTCGAGGGCGGCCTCTATCCGCTCCAGCGTCGCCGGGCCGGGTGCCGTGAACTCCTCGCTGAACGCCGCGATCGCGGCTCGGCTCGCCTCGTCCCCCGCTTCGTAGCCGCCCATGCCGTCGGCCACGAGGAAGCAGGGATCGGCTGCGAGCAGCCAATCCTCGTTCTGCTTCCGCTTGAGGCCGGGATCGGTACGGACCGCGACCTCGAGGGCCGGGGCGATCGCCGAGATCACGCAGCGTCACCGCCGCGCTGCAGCCGCACCTCGAGCGTGCCGAACATCATGCGATCGGTCGCCTCGACCTCGCGATGCGCCTCGAGCTCCTCCTCGCGACCGCCCTCGTGCAGCAGCACCAGGCCGTTCGTCGAGCCGAGATCCTCGACCGTCCAGCGCTCCCCGTCGAAGCGCATGCGCACGTGCGACTTCGAGAGGGTGCGGGTCGGGTCGGCGATCGACAGCACCGTGGAGCCATCGGCGGCTTCGGGGCGACGACCGACGATCACGTCGCTCTCGAGATCGTACGACTCGCCGTCGGGCAGCACCAGCCGCCACTGCGGTGCACGCTTGCGCGGCACGACCACGGTGTGATCGTCGACCGGATCCTCGCCCCCGGCAGCGCTCTGAGCAGCAGGCTCAGCAGCGCCCGCCGCAGCAGGCACGGGCTCAACGGGCAGGGGCTCGAAGATGCCGGTGATGCCGGTGGCCTTGCCGCGGGCGCCGACGGGCTCGGATGCCGCAGGGGACGGCGCCCAGGGCGACGCACTGTCCTCGAGCCCGGCAGCCGGGAGCACGGGCGGA
>JBFXIT010000043.1:3025-12297 GCA_050175655.1 Leucobacter sp. | reverse complement strand
TACGTGGTCCACGACCCGAGGAAGGCGATCGCCTCCTCGCCGTCGTTCGCGTTGAGGGTCAGCATCGTGCCCAGCTGCCTCACGAACTCGACCAGCGAGGTGGGCAGGAAGTTCAGGATGAAGACCGTGGGGCCGACGATCAGCACGAACAGGCCGAGCAGCCCGGTGAGCATCATGTTGGTGTTCGAGAGCACCCGGATGCCGCGCTTCACCCCCGACACGGCGGACGCGATGAAGATCGCGGTGAGAACCGCGATGGATCCGACGAGGAACATGTTGCCGAGCGGCCCGATCCCGGTCACGAGCACGAAGCCGCTCTGGATCTGCAGGGCGCCGATCCCGAGCGAGACCGCGGTGCCGAAGAGGGTCACCAGGATGGCGAAGAAGTCGATGAGGCGCCCGAGCACGCGATGGCTCGAGCCGGGGAAGACAGGCTCGAAGAGCGCCGAGATGAGCGGCGCCCTGCCCCGCCGGTAGGCGCTGTAGGCGATCGCTCCTCCGACGAGCGCGTAGAACGCCCAGGCGATAGGCCCCCAGTGCAGGATCGTCTGCGCCATCGCCGGGAGCGCCGCTTCGACCGTGCCTCCCGCGACCGACTGACTCGGAGCGGGAGCCTCGAAGTAGGTGAGCGGTTCGAGGGGGCCGTAGAAGAGCAGGCCGATGCCGAGGCCCGCGGCGAACATCATCGAGATCCAGGATCTCGTGGAGAACTCGGGCTCCTCGTCGTCGGCGCCGAGCCTGATCCCTCCCGTCCGGCCGTAGCCGACCACCAGCATGAAGAGCGCTATCCCGATCGCCAGGGCGCCGAACAGCCAGCCGAAGTTCGAGGTCACCCAGGCCAGCGATGTCGCGCCCGCATCCGACAGGCTCTCGGGCGAGATGAACGCCCAGGCGATCACGGCGACGGTCACGGCGACGGCGCCTGAGAGCACGACCTTGTTCGTCGGGAAGGTGACGCCGGTCTGCTCGACTCCGATGCCGGGGATCAGCCCGGGGTGCGGTGCGGCCGGAGCCTCGGACGCGCGCTTGATCACCCGCTTCAGGCGCCCCTCGCCCGGCTTCGGCCCGTCCTTCGCGGGATCCGGTTTCCGGGTCGTCTCATCGCTGTCGGGCATATCTGGCAGATGCTCATCCGGCATGGGCCGTTCCCTATCCGAGCGCCGAGCGGCCGCTCTTGTGGAGTGGACACAACCCTCTCCACGTTAGCCACATTCCGGCGAGGAGGGCCGATCGCGAGCCCCGCACTTCCCGGGGCACGATGCACTTAATAACACGCTGAACAGGGAAAATGACCGTTACCGAAATGTGATTCTCCGGGGCCGCGCGAGCGCCCGACGAGCGCGAGCCGGCGCCGCGAGCGGTGGGCCGGATCCCACGGTCCCTGCGCCGCGTCTGCCGACAGTCGTGTCCGATTCCCGCTAGTGCCGAGCCGCGCATCCTGCCAGGCTGATCGTATGACCATGGCGCCCCAGAGCTTCGACGAACGCTATCGCGCGCTCGAGGCACGCGACAGCCGCTTCGACGGGCAGTTCATCGTCGCGGTGCGCACCACCGGCATCTACTGTCGCCCGTCCTGCCCGGCGCGCACGCCGAAACGAGCGAACGTCTCGTTCTATCCGACGAGCGCCGCCGCGCACGAGGCCGGGTACCGGGCGTGCAAGCGATGCCTGCCGGAGGCCGCACCCGGCTCGCCCGAATGGGATCTCCGGCGCGACGCCGTCGGCCGGGCGATGCGGCTCATCGCCGACGGGGTGGTCGAGCGAGAGGGGGTGCAGGCCCTCGCAGCGCGCCTGGGCTACTCGTCGCGGCATCTCACCCGGCTGCTCTCGACGGAGCTCGGCGCCGGCCCGCTCGCCCTCGCCCGCTCGCAGCGCGCGCATACGGCACGGCTGCTGCTCACCGGTACCGACCTCGCCGTCTCCGAGGTGGCCTTCTCGTCGGGCTTCGGGAGCATACGGCAGTGCAACGAGACCGTCCGAGAGGTGTTCGGCATGACGCCGGGCGAGTTGAGATCACGTCGAGGCGGCACCGCGCCGGCGCCCGGCTCGATCGATCTCGTGCTGCCGGCGCGCGAGCCGTTCGACCTGCGCGGGATCTTCGACTGGATGGCGGAGCGGGCGATACCCGGCATGGAGGCTTCGGGCCGTGCTTCCTTCGCCCGCACGCTGCGGCTGCCCGGAGGCGCGGCATGGTTCGAGCTTCGCGAAGACCCCGGTTCGCCCGCGCGCGTCCGGATGCGCGCCCGCGTCACGGAACTCGCCGACCTCGGAACGCTGGTGACCCGGATCCGGCGCCTCTTCGACCTCGATGCCGACCCTCTCGCGATCGACGCCGCGCTCTCGGGCCATCCGGAGCTCGCCCCGCTGGTCGCCCGTGCTCCCGGCATCCGCGTGCCGGGAGCGGCGGACCCGCACGAGATGCTGATCCGGGCGATGATCGGCCAGCAGATCTCCGTCGCCTCGGCACGCACCGCGCTCACGCGGCTCGTGCACGCGCTCGGGGATGCTCGCGATGCACCGGCAGGCGAGCCGCAGCTGCTCTTCCCGGCCATGGAGGTGATCGCGGAACGCGGGCACGAGGTGCTCCGGGGCCCTGCTGCGCGGATCAGGGCGATCACGGGCACGGCGGCCGCTCTCTCCGACGGCTCGCTGCCCCTGACCTCCGCCGACGACGGAGCCGAGCAGCGCGCGGCGCTCCGGGCCCGGCCGGGGATCGGGCCGTGGACGGCGGACTACGTCCGCATGCGCGTGCTCGGAGACCCCGATGTGCTGCTCCCCGGCGACAGCGCAGTGCGCGCCGGAGCGCACCGGGCCGGCCTGCCGGCCGACGCGAGGGCGCTCGCTGCCTGGGCGCCGCGCGTCGCTCCCTGACGCAGCTATCTCACCGCTCAGCTCTGGCGGGCTGCTGCGGCGCCTCGACGCGAAGAGCGACCACCGCACGACACGGATGACGAGGAGACCGCATGAACAGGCGAGGACCGGCTATCGCGCAGACTATCGACACACCCGACGGACCGTTCGTCCTCGTCGTCGACGAACGGGGGCGCGTCCTGGCATCCGGGTGGAGCTCGGATCGGCGAGCGGTTCTCGAGCGGATCCGACCGGACTCCCGGCCGCTCGACGTGCTCGAGGGGGAGACGGAAGCGGCGGAGGCCGTCGCCGCCTACTACGCGGGAGACCTCGAGGCGATCGCGACCGTCCCCGTCGCACAGCGGGGGACCGACCTGCAGCGACGCGGATGGTCGGTGCTGCGGCGGATACCGCCCGGCGAGCCGCTCAGCTACACCGGCTTCGCCGCGCTTCTGGGCGCACCCGGCGCGGTGCGGGCGGCGGCATCGATCTGCGCGCGCAATGCGCCGGCGCTCTTCGTTCCGTGTCATCGCGTGCTGCGAGCAGATGGCACGCTCGGGGGCTTCGCCTGGGGCACGCCCATCAAGCGGTCGCTCCTCGACCGCGAGAACCGGAGCCTGCGACGCGATTGAGCGGTGACGCACTGATTCCGCCGATCCGGGCGGCGGCGTCGCGGTTCGCCGAGGGGCGGGCTGAGGGACAATGGATGTCATGCGACCGGCGGCGGAGTGGATGGAGCGATTCCAGATCCCGCTCTACCTGACAGGCATCGTGCTCGGCGCGCTCGCCGGGTTATCGGCCCCCGCGGTCGCGCACGCCGCGGAGAATCGCGACCAATCCCGTGCTCGGGGCGCTGCTCTACGCCACGTTCCTCGGGGTGCCGTTCTCGAGGATCGGGCGGGCGTTTCGAGACTGGCGCTTCCTCGCAGAGGTGCTGACGGTGAACTTCCTGCTGGTGCCGATCGCGGTGTGGCCGCTGTCGCGGATCGTGGCCCACGACGAGGCGATCCTGATCGGAGTGCTGTTCGTCCTGCTGACGCCCTGCGTGGACTACGTGATCGTGTTCACCGGCCTCGCCGGAGGGGCGAAGGATCGGCTGCTCGCCGCCACGCCGCTGCTGATGCTCGCCCAGATGCTGCTGCTCCCGCTCTATCTGCGGCTCTTCATGGGAGCGGGAGTCGCGCAGGCCGTCGATCCGGAGCCGTTCGTCGAGGCCTTCCTGCTGCTCATCTTCCTGCCGCTGCTCGCGGCCGGCCTGACCCAGCTCGCGGGCGCCCGCACGCGCGGGAGAGCGCGCGTGCAGCGGGCCGTGTCGGAGTCGGTCGTGCCTGTGATGGCTCTCACGCTGGCGACGGTCGTCGCCTCGCAGATCGCCGGCGTCGGTCATCGTCTCGAGAGGATCCTGCCCGCACTCCCGGTCTTCGTGCTCTTCGCGGCCGTCATGGTCCCGATCGGCATCGTCGCCGGGAGGCTCGCGCAACTCGATGCGCCCGGCCGGCGGGCGATCGTGTTCAGCGCTGCGACGAGGAACTCCCTCGTCGTGCTGCCGCTCGTCCTCGCGCTCCCCGACCGGTTCGATCCGGCTCCGCTCGTCGTCGTGGCTCAGACTCTCGTCGAACTGGTCGTCATGGTGGTCTTCGTGCGCCTGATCCCGCGTCTCGTCGGGCGGGCCGCTTCGGGATAGCGGCGCGCCGGACCGTACCGGACGGGCCGAGTCTCGTGTTGACTGGAGGTATCGACCCGACCGCGAGCGATCGAAGGAGTGTCTGCCGATGAGAACCGTGAAGGCCTATGGAGCCACTGGCGCCACCGAACCACTCGTCCCGCTGACGATCGAGCGCCGCGATCTCGGGCCGCACGACGTGCTGATCGACATCGACTACGCCGGGATCTGCCATTCCGACATCCACACCGTCCGCGGCGACTGGGGGCCGATCTCCTACCCGCAGGTCGTGGGCCACGAGATCGTCGGCCGCGTCGCGGAGATCGGCAGCGCCGTCACCAGGCACCGGGTCGGCGACACGGTCGGCGTCGGCTGCCAGTCGAACTCGTGCCGCAGCTGCGCGCAGTGCCGGAAGGGGCAGGATCAGTACTGCCTGAACGGCAACGTCCAGACCTACAACGGCCGCGATGCGGACGGCACGATCACGCAGGGCGGCTACTCCCAGGCGATCGTGACGGACGAGAGCTTCGTGCTGAGCATCCCCGCGGCCCTCGACCCGGCGAAGGCGGCTCCGCTGCTGTGCGCGGGCATCACCACCTACTCGCCGCTCAGGCATTGGGGTGCCGGCCCGGGCAAGCGCGTCGCGATCCTCGGCATGGGCGGCCTCGGGCACATGGGCGTGAAGATCGCCGCAGCGCTGGGCGCCGAGGTGACGGTGCTCTCGCGCGGCGCGAAGAAGCGCGACGACGCGCTCGCGTTCGGGGCGAGCCGCTACGTCGACACCACCGAGGTCGCGGCGCTGAACGAGCTCCGCGGGAGCCTCGACCTGATCCTCAACACGGTGTCGGCGGGGTTGAAGATCAGCTCCTATCTGCGCCTGCTCGACGTGGACGGGGCGCTCGTGAACGTCGGAGCCCCTTCGGAGCCGTTCACGGTGCCCGCGTTCTCGCTGATCCCCGCTCGCCGCACCCTCGCCGGTTCGACGACCGGGGGGATCCCAGAGACGCAGGAGATGCTCGAGTTCTGCGCCCGGCACGGAATCCACCCCGAGACCGAGCTCGTAGCAGCAGAGAGCGTCAACGAGGCATGGGAGCGCGTGCTCGCCGCCGACGTGCGCTACCGCTTCGTCATCGACGCCCACACCATCTAGGGGTGGCCGGCCGAGGATCGGTGATGCGAGTGCGCGGAGGGGCATGCTCCGCTCGTGCGGGCCGCGCCTAGTTGAAGTCGACCAGGCCCGCGCGGGCCGCCGTCACGAGCACCTGCACCCGGTCGCGGACATGCCATTTCGACATGATGCTGCCGAGGTGCGCCTTGACCGTGCCCTCGGAGACGTGCAGCGCCTCCGCCATCTCCGCGTTCGACATGCCCAGCGCGAGATGGTTCAGCACCTCCGACTCGCGCTCCGTGAGCGCCTCCAGCTCCCCGGCCAGACCGCCGGGCTTCGCGTCGCGCACGTGCTGGACCAGCATCGCGGCGATTCGCGGTGAGAGCGAACTCGTGCCCTCGTGCGCCTGGCGAAGCGCGCTGACGATCTCGTCGGCGCTCGAATCCTTCAGCATGTACCCGGAGGCCCCTGCGCTCAGCATCGGGAGCACCGTGTCCCTCCCGTCGAGGGTGGTGACCGCGAGCACGCAGGCCTCGGGCCACCGGGAGACGATCTGCTCAGTCGCCTCGATGCCGCCCATCACCGGCATCTGCACGTCCATCATGACGATGTCGGGCTGAAACCGCTCGTAGGCCTCGATGGCCTCGGCCCCGTTCTGCGCTTCGGCGACGACGGTGATCTCGGGAGCGCGCGAGACGAAGTGCTTGAGCGCGACTCTCACGAGGGGGTCGTCGTCGGTCATCAGCACGCGGATTTCAGCCATGCAAAAAGTCTATGGCCGCAAGAACTAGACCTTTGGCCAATGATTTTCTGCCTTCTTGTCAGATGTGGGGGAGTTTCGCGCCCGAAAGGATTGAAGCAACAAGACGAATAGCTAGAAGAGGAGGTGTTCGACTATGTCTTTCTGGAATGCACTCGCCAAGCTCCTCGGTCTCCGCTGAGCCCCGTGGCCTCGAACCGAGAATCTGAAAAACGCAAGACCTGCAATCGATGAAGGAGGTGCACGACAATGTCTTTCTGGAACGCACTCGCCAAGCTCCTCGGTCTCCGCTGACCCGCCTGTTGCGGAATAATGAGACCCATGTCGAGCCGCACTGAGACGAAGGGCGAATCCGCCCGGTCCAGACTCGGCCGTATGGGCAAGTTGAGCCGCCCTGAACGAATCGTGCTGCTGATCCTCGTCGGCAGCGGCGCCACCGTCGACTTCCTGTCCTTCCTCAGCACCCCCGGTGCCGACCCGGTGGTGAGCGCCCTCAACATCGCGACCACTCTCACATTCGCCCTCTACGTCTGGTCGCCGCTGATCGCCGTATCCGCGCTCGGCGTCGCAGTGACGACGTCGCTCGTGATCGGAAACGGGCTCCCGGGCATGCTCGCAGGCGCCATCGCCGCTGCGCCGATCCTTCGGCTGGCGACGACGCCGTTGATCATCGCCTACGTGGTGGGCTTCCTGCTCTCCAACGCGCTCGTCGCGTACGGGGTCGGGGGAGTGGAGCAGTCTCCGACGAACATCGCGCTGCTGTTGATCATCGCCGCCTTCGCGGGCGGCATCGGCCTCGCGCTGAGAACCACTCATGCGCGCGGGAATCGCCTCGAGCGCGAACTGCTCGAGAGCGCCGAGCGCGAGCGAGAGGCCATCCTCGCCGAGCGACGCTGGATCGCCGGCGAACTCCACGACAGCATCGCGCACTATCTGACCATCATCGCCCTGCACGTCCAGTTGCTCGATGACGACGACATGCGCCCCGAATCCCAGGAGGCGATCCGCGTCGCCGCGCGCAAGGCCCTGAGCGATCTGCGCTTCGTGATCGAGCTGGCGGAGGACTCGCCTCGCGGCACCGGCGTGCCCTCGGGGGATCTCGCCGAGGCCGTCGACGAGGCGCGCTCGGAATTCGAGACCGCCGGGCATCCGGTCGTCTGCGTGGGCGATCCGTCCGACGAGAGCATCCCCCGCGGCGTCGAGATCATCCTCGCGAGGATCGTCCGGGAGTCCGCCACGAACATCCTCAAGTACGCGGGCCCGGGCGAGGTGCGCTTCGCACTCGACATCGCGCCCGAGGCGATCGCTCTCGAGATCCGCAGCCCCCTGCCCGAGACCCCGCGCCGGGATCTCCCATCCACCGGTACCGGCCTGAACCGGATGGCCGAGCGAGTGCTGGGGGTCAGCGGAGAGTTCAGTGCAGGCCCCGCAGAGGATGCGTGGCTGGTCTCGGTGCGCCTGCCGACGGTCTGAGAGGCGGCATCCGGCGGGCTCCGGCCGTCTCACCTGTATCGAGGATGGAAAAATCTGGCCAGAAGTCGATCACGATCTCGACCTTCGTCTCTCCTCAGAGGCCTGGATCTCGCAATATCTTGAGTTCCAAGATTCCTACCGCGATCGCCGGCAGACTCAAATCTCCCCAAGGTTTCCCCGGTCGGCGACGCCGCAGAGAATCTCCTGCCCGGGGCGTGCGCATATGCCCCGGGCATAATCTTTTCTCCCGGAGCGCCGATCGCTCCGACCGTGACGCCGCGCCGAGGGGCGCGGTCCGGTGATCCGCTGGAGCGATCCGGGTGGCAGCCCCTACGATTGAGGGGTGTCGGTCTCTCAGCTCTCCGAAAGCGCCCAGAACTACCTGAAGGCGGTCTGGGTGCTCGCCGAGTGGTCGGATGCGCCGGTGACGCCGACGCTGATCGCCGAGCGGACGGGGCTGCGGCTCTCCTCCGTCTCCGACGCGATCCGCAAGCTGACGGGGCAGGGCCTGCTGCACCACGCCCCCTACGGCGCGGTCGAGCTGACGCCGGAGGGGCACGACTTCGCCGTCGCCATGGTGCGCCGCCACCGGTTGATCGAGTCGTTCCTCGTCACGTCGCTCGGGTACGGGTGGGATCAGGTGCACGATGAGGCCGAGCGGCTGGAGCACGCGGTCTCGGATTTCATGGTCGACCGGATCGACGAGTTCCTGGGTTTCCCCTCGCGCGACCCCCACGGCGATCCGATCCCGTCGAAGAGCGGGAAGATATCGATGCCCGACGCGGTGCAGCTGACCTCGGCCGAGACCGGCAGCGAGGTCGTCGTGGAGAGGATCTCCGACGAGGATCCGGCCCTGCTCCAGTTCTTCCAGGAGAACGGCATCGACCTCGGCGTGCGCTTGACGGTGAGCGAGGGGGCTCCGTTCTCCGATTCCGTCGATGTCAGGGTGCACGGCGCGGACCGGCCGCTCGCCCTCGGCCGCACCGCCACCGATGCGCTCTACGTGTCCCTCCCCGACTCCGCGCAGCAGGAGCCGCACTCTGACGGCCTGTGACGCGGCGGTGAGCGCTTCTCCGCCGGCGCCGGTACGCTGAGGGGCATGAGCGAAGCCAGGCACACGGAGCCGACCCTTCCGGTTCTTTCGGAGACCGCTCGGATCGCCCGCGATCTGATCCGTTTCGACACGTCGAACCGCGGGAACGGCGATGCGAACCCCGAGGCCGAGGCGGCGGCGTACGTTGACGACTTCCTGCGCGGGCTCGGCCTCGAGCCGCGCATCCTGGAGTCGAACCCCGGCCGCGCCAGCGTGATCGCCAGAGTCGAGGGAGCGGATCCGGCTCTGCCCGCGCTCGTGCTGCACGGGCACCTCGACGTGGTGCCGGCCGACCCTGCGAACTGGAGCGTCGACCCGTTCGCCGG
>JBFXIT010000043.1:0-2925 GCA_050175655.1 Leucobacter sp. | reverse complement strand
TACCTGCTCTCGGGGGGCACCGACAACAAGGCGCTCTCGAAGCTGGGCATCACGGGTTACGGCTTCGTGCCGCTGCGGCTGCCCGCCGATCTCGACTTCCCGGGCATGTTCCACGGCGTCGACGAGCGGGTGCCGCTCGAGTCCCTCGACTTCGGGCACCGCGTGCTCGTCGATCTGCTCCGCACCTACTGACCGATCCCGCCGGCTCCGCCGCTCTCCCGCCCGCTCAGCGGTGGGACCCGGCCGTCGGCTAGTCTTGACGCTGGCCCGCACGAAGGGCGTCGGCCGCACTGAGGGGAACCATGGGTATTTTCGAGGCGATCCTGCTGGGATTCATCCAGGGACTCACCGAGTTCCTGCCGATCTCGTCGAGCGCCCATCTGAGGATCACGAGCGAGCTGCTCGGCATCGGCGATGCCGGGGCCGCATTCACCGCGATCACCCAGATCGGCACCGAGGCCGCCGTGGTCGTGTTCTTCTGGCGCGACATCGTGCGGATCATCGGGCGCTGGTTCCGCTCGCTCTCGGGCTCGGTGCCCCGCAAGGATCCCGATGCGCTCATGGGATGGTGGATCATCCTGGGCACGATCCCGATCGTGGTGCTGGGCCTGCTCTTCCAGGATCAGATCGAGACGACCTTCAGATCGCTCTGGATCGTGGCCGTCATGCTGATCGTGTTCGGCCTGCTGCTCGGACTCGCCGACCGGCTCGGCAAGCGCGTGCTCACCCTCGACAGGCTCACCTGGAAGCACGGCCTCGTCTACGGCCTGGCGCAGGCGCTCGCGCTGATCCCGGGCGTGTCGCGCTCGGGCGGCACGCTCACCGCCGGTCTGCTCATGGGATACACCCGCGAGGCGGCGGCGCGCTACTCGTTCCTGCTGGCGATCCCGGCCGTGTTCGGTTCGGGCTTCTACCAGCTCGCCAAGGCGCTCAAGGAGCCCGCCGTGACGCCCATGGGTCTCACCATCGTGGCGACGATCATCGCCTTCGTGGTCGCGCTCGTCGTGATCGGCGTGTTCATGCGCTACATCTCGAAGGGCAGCTTCATGCCGTTCGTCGTCTACCGCGTGCTGCTGGGCATCGTCATCATCGCCCTGCTCTCGAGCGGCGTGCTCGATGCCGGCGGAGGGTCGACCGTGGATGCCGCGAACGCGGCGGCGATCGGAGGCGCGCGATGAGGACCTGGACCTCGCCAGAACTGCCCGAGCTGCCGGGAACCGGCGCCGCGCCGCGCCTCTTCAACACCGCGACGGGTCGCATGGAGCATCCGGCGATCGAGAACGAGCGGGCGACGCTCTACGTCTGCGGCATCACCCCCTATGACGCCACGCACCTCGGGCACGCCGCGACCTATCTCGCCTTCGACACCCTGCTGCGGGCCTGGCGGGATGCCGGGATCGAGACCCTCTACGCCCAGAACATCACCGACATCGACGACCCGCTGCTCGAGCGCGCCAACGACACGGGCGTCGACTGGAGGGATCTCGCCGACGGGCAGATCAAGCTCTTCCGCAGCGACATGCACCGGCTCGGCATGCTCCCGCCGGACCGCTATGTCGCGGTGACCGAGCGGATCGACGAGATCGCCGCAGCGGTGCTGCGACTCCGGGAACGCGGCCTCGCCTACGAGGTGCCGACCGAGGGAGCCGGCGGCGACGACCTCTACTTCGACGTTCGAGGCGCCGAGCGCGATACCCAGTGGAGGCTCGGCGACGTGGCCCCCTACGACCGCCAGGTGATGGAGCTGCTGAGCGCCGAGCGCGGGGGCGACCCCGAGCGCGAGGGCAAGCGGAACCCCCTCGATCCGCTGCTGTGGCGCGCCGCGCGGGAGGGCGAGCCGAGCTGGGAGAGCCCCGTCGGCCCGGGTCGGCCCGGGTGGCACATCGAGTGCTCGGTCATCGCTGCGGCAGAGCTCGGCAACGCGTTCACGGTTCAGGGCGGAGGATCGGATCTGATCTTCCCCCACCACGAGTTCACCGCGGCCCACGCGACCGCCCTCTCGGGCACGCCTCTGGCCCACGCCTACTGCCACGCCGGCCTCATCTCGTACGAGGGACACAAGATGTCGAAGTCCCGCGGCAACTTGGTCCTCGTGTCCAGGCTGCTCGACGGCACGCATTCCGGTCTGGCTGCGGCCGATCCCTCAGCCATCCGGCTGGGACTGCTCGCGCATCACTACCGTTCGGAGTGGGAATGGTTCGATGCGGATCTCGCCACCGCGACGCGGCGGCTGGAGGCCTGGAGAGCCGGCATCGCCAGGGTCGCGGACGAGCCGATGAGCTCGGCGTCTGTGCTCACCCAGCTGCGGCACTCGCTCGCCAACGATCTCGACACGCCGGTGATGCTCGCCACGCTCGACGCGGCACTGGATCAGGGCGTGGACGACCCGCAGCTGATCGCCGACGCGGCCGATGCGCTGCTCGGCGTGAAGCTGTAGCCTCGGCGCCCGGGATCAGCGGTTCGACTCGGGATCCTCGGGATCGATGTTGAGGAACTTCTCGAACTCGTGCGCGATCGCCTCGCCCGTGGCCTCGGGAGCGGACGCGGTGTCGCGGGCCTCCTCGAGCGTGCGGATGTAGCTCGCCATCTCCTCGTCGGCGGCCGCGATCCGATCGATGTTGGCCTCCCACTCGTTCGCCTCGGCGAGCAGGTCGCCGCGCGGGATCACCACGTCGAGCAGCTCTTCGAGCTTGTCGAGAATGGCCAGCGTGGCCTTCGGCGAGGGCGCGCTGTGCACGTAGTGCGGCACCTGCGCCCAGAGCGAGAGCACGGGGATGCCGGCTGCGTTGAGCGCGAGATCGAGCACGGTGCCGATGCCCACGGGCCCCTCGTAGTCGCTGCGGCTCGCATCCGTGCGGGCGCGGAGCTCGGCGTTCTCGCTGGTCAGGCTGGTCACGATGGGGCGCGAGTGCGGCGCATCCGAGA
>JBFXIT010000042.1:9545-12329 GCA_050175655.1 Leucobacter sp. | reverse complement strand
ATCTCAAGCAGGAGCTCGGGTGCACGCCGCACGTCTACTTCCGGTGGACCGAGGGGAACCCGCTCTCCAACCTCGTGCGCTTCTTCCTCTTCGGAGAGGGTGAGATCGCGCCCATGACGCGAGAGGTGCTGCGCGAGGCAGAACCGATTATCGTCGAGCGACCCTGGGTGCATGTCGCCTAGGGAGCCATGAGGAAAGGAGGAGACCTTGCTCGGAAACCTCAGCGGAATGCATCTGCTCGCAGTCGTAGCGATACTGCTGCTGTTCTTCGGCGCGCCGAAGCTGCCGGGGCTCGCCAAGAGCCTCGGGCAATCCATGCGGATCCTCAAGAAGGAGGTCGGCGGGGAGGAGACGGAGGCGGAGACCCCGAGGGGCGGGAAGCCGACGGGCGGAGCAGATGACGCCGCAGACCCCGGATGAACGTGCAGGCGGGGATCCGGAAGTCTGGTCTGAAGTCGGACGGGCTGGATCTGGAGGCGGAGATGAGCGCACGGCAGCGGCTCGGCCCCGCGGAAGAGCGGGCCGAGCCTCTCAGGTTCGGAGAGTCGCTCACGCCCGGGCGGCGCATCGCGGGGTTCGCGATCGCTCTCGCAATCGGCCCGCTGATGGCCTGGCTGTTCAGGGCGTTCCATTCCTCCGAGTCGATCGCCGTCGAATTGCTGAGCTTCCAGCTGCTCGTGGTGGTCGTCGCGATCACCGGGGGCATCTGGCCGGCGCTCTTCGCCGCCGTCCTCTCCGCGCTCACACTCGACCTCTTCTTCATCGAGCCCCACCTCACGGTCGCGGTCGCCAACCCCCTGCACGCCTTCATCCTGCTCCTGCACATCGCGATCGCCGTCCTCGTCAGCATCATGGTCGGGCGCGCGGAACGGCAGACGCAGAAGGCCCGCCGGGCCTCGGCAGACGCCGAGCTCCTCCAGGATGTCGCGGGGAGCGTGCTGAGGGGCCAGGACGCGGTACAGGCTCTGCTCGATCGGACCCGCGAAGCATTCTCCCTGCCCCTCGTCCGCCTCGTCGAGGACGGCGAGATCATCGCGAGCTCCGGCTAGTCGGCCCTCGAACAGGCGGGCGAGGGCTTCCCGGTCGACCATCGGACGACATTGGAAGTGTTCGGGAGACGCGATCTCCCGGCCTCCGAACAGCGACTCATCGCGGTCATCGCCGCACAGCTCGCGGCGGCGCTCGAGCACCGCCGGCTCCAGGCTGCTGCGAGCGAGATCGAGCCGATCATGGCCTCCGACCGCGTGCGCGGGGCCCTGCTCTCCGCGCTCAGCCACGATCTCCGCAAACCCCTCGCGGCTGCCACAGCGGCGATCGGAGGGCTCCGAGCGGCAGGCGACACGCTCTCGGAATCGGATGGGCGCGAACTCCTGGAGACCGCGGAGGAGAGCCTCGACGCGCTCACCGGGCTCGTCACCGACCTGCTGGATGTCAGTCGCGTGCAAGCGGGGGCACTCGCCCTCTCACCGGTCGCCGTGGACCCGGCCGAGGTCATCATCCCCGCACTCCAAGAGCTGGACCTGGCGCCGGGCGCGGTGGAGCTCGCGCTCGAGCACGGGTACGGGCAGGCCATCGCCGACCCCGTCCTCCTGCAGCGCGCCGTCTCCAACCTGCTCGCGAACGCCATCCGCTTCTCCCCGCCCGGCGCCGCGGTCGAGATCTCGACCCGGATCGTCGATCGCCGGGTCGAGATCCGGATCGCGGATCACGGCCCCGGAGTTCCCGTGGACCGCCGGGACGAGATCTTCACTCCGTTTCAGCGCCTGGGCGATACCGACAACACGACCGGCCTCGGGCTCGGTCTCGCGCTGTCCCGCGGTTTCGTCGAGGCCATGCACGGCACCCTCGAAGCCGAGAGCACGCCCGGTGGCGGGCTCACCATGGCGGTGGCCCTGCCGAGCACCGTGCACATCAAGGAGGGCGAACCGACATGAAGATCCTGATCGCAGACGACGACCCTCAGCTGCTCCGCGCGCTCCGCATCACGCTGACGGCCAAAGGCTATGAGATCGTGGTCGCCGCTGACGGCGCGCAGGCGATCGGAGCCGCCATCGATCACCGACCCGACCTCTTCATCCTCGACCTCGGGATGCCCCGGCTCGACGGCGTCGAGGTGATCCAGGGCATTCGCGGCTGGTCGGAGGCGCCGATTCTCGTCGTCTCCGGGCGCTCCGACATCGCCGACAAGGTGAAGGCGCTCGATGAGGGCGCCGACGACTATCTCACCAAGCCCTTCTCGATGGAAGAGCTGCTCGCTCGCATCAGAGCGTTGACACGTCGCATACCGCTGCACGAGCCCCAGCCGATCGTCCGCCTCGGCGACGTCACGATCGACCTCGCGGCCCATGCCGTGTTCGACGACTCCGAGGGCGCCCGCCGGATGATCCGCCTCACGCCCACCGAATGGCAGGTCGTGGAGTTGCTGATCCGCAACGCGCGCAAGCTCGTCACCCGCCAGATGCTGCTGACGCAGATCTGGGGCACCGACCATGTGAAGGACACCGGCTATCTGCGCCTGTACCTGTCGCAACTGCGCAAGAAACTCGAGCCGGACCCGGCTCATCCCCGCTATCTCCTCACCGAGCCCGGCATGGGCTACCGGCTGCAACCCGACGGGTGAGGACGGGGTTCTCCGCGGGCGCGCGGACCCCATCGACGGCGGTGCATCCAGCCCGAATCCTTCCCAGCATCGACCGCTAGTGTCGGTCGCATGAAGCGGCATGCGGGCGTCGTGCTCGGCGCGCTGACCGTGGCTCTCGCGCTGGTGGGCTGCGGAGGCGAGAC
>JBFXIT010000042.1:0-9445 GCA_050175655.1 Leucobacter sp. | reverse complement strand
CCCGACGACAACCCGTTCCCCGGCTCCTACGTCTACAGCTACGGCCACCGCAACCCGCAGGGCATCGCCTGGGACGAGAGCGGCACCATGTACGCATCGGAGTTCGGGCAGAACACCTGGGACGAGCTCAACGTGATCGAGCCGGGCGGCAACTACGGCTGGCCCGAGGTCGAGGGCATCGCCGGAGAGCAGGGGTACATCGATCCTGTTCAGCAGTGGGAGCCCGGAGAGGCGAGCCCGAGCGGGATCGCCGTGCACGCCGGCAGCATCTGGATCGCGAACCTGCGCGGCGAATCCCTTCGAGAGGTGCCGCTCGCCGATCTCACCGCGTCGACTCGGCACTACGTTGGCGAGTACGGGCGCATCCGCGATGCGGTCCTCTCCCCCGACGGGCATCTCTGGATGGTGACCAACAACACCGACGGCCGCGGCGATCCGGGGCCCGGCGACGATCGCATCCTGTCGATCACGAGGATCTGAGGTTGCCGCGACTGAGTAGGAAGCGCTCGGGCCGGGAGTTGAGGGGGTAAGGTGACGACATGTGCACTTCTTACGGACTCGACCACGGCCCCCACTCCGAGCAAGACGGGTCGTTCGGGATCGACGGGCTCGATTCGCATGAGAGCGGTGCCACTCTTGACCGCTGGGCGGTCGAGCAGAGCGGAAGGGCTTCGGTCACCGGAAAGGACGCTCTCAATCTCAATCCCGTGATCGCGAATCACTCAGGCGGACGCCGGCTCGGGCTCGGCCGGTGGGGGCTCTGGCGCGATGGCTCAGGACCTGCGAAGCTGTCGAGTGTCAACTCGCGAGATGACAGCCTCCTCCGTAGCTGGCGGAAGGAGTTCCAGCACCGTGCGCTTCTTCCTGCGACCTGGTATATCGAGGGCAGAGAATCATTCTCGCTTCCGAAGGGCGCCCCGTTCGCCATTGCAGCGATCACCTCCACTGTCATCGACGATACGACCGGAAAGGAGTGGCTCACCTATTCCATGGTTACCCGGCGCGGTATCGGAGAGGCGGCATCAGGCGACTCGATGCGGGGCGGGGCTCGCATGCCGCTCGTTCTGCCGGTCGAGATGCACGACAACTGGCTCGACCCGGAGCAGCCCGGTGATCGTCGGCTCGTGATCGAAGCGCAGCAGGCGTCGAACGAAATCTCACTCGCTATGACAACGGGCATCCAATCGGAGCCGGTATCCGATTGGATGAGCTGATCTGCAAGGATCCCTGCACTCGGAACGATCGAATCCGATCGGATCCGCCCTCAAGACGGGTCGCACGACATCGGACGCGGCGATCCACCCGCTCAGAAAGTTGAAGGTGAACAGGTGACCCTCTCCATAGGAATCTTCGGCCGGTCGTCGTTGGAGAACGAGCACAGGCTTCCCATACATCCGAGCCATTTCCAGCGGCTCGATCCCCAGACGGCTGCCTTCCTCTTCATCGAGACGGGCTACGGCGACAAGTTCGATATGGCCGACGAAGAGCTGGCTCCGCACGTCGGAGGCGTTCTGAGTCGGGCCGAACTGATCGAGCGCTGCGACGTGATCCTGCTCCCCAAAATGCTCCCTGACGACCTGGCCGAACTGCGCGACGGGCAGACGGTGTGGGGCTGGCCGCACTGCGTGCAGAATGTCGAGATCGCGCAGCTCGCGATCGACAAAAAGCTCACCCTGATCGCTTTCGAGGCGATGAACCACTGGAACAGCGACGGGAGCTTCGGCCTGCACGTCTTCCACAAGAACAATGAACTCGCCGGCTATGCCTCGATCATCCACAGTCTGGAGCTCATGGGCGCCACCGGCGATTACGGCAGACGCCTGAGCGCGGCAGTCATCGGCTTCGGCGCAACCGCCCGTGGCGCGGTCACCGCTCTCAATGCGCACGGGATCCATGACGTGAGAGTTCTGACGATGCGCAACGTCTCTGCGGTGGCTTCACCGATCCACTCCGCCCAGATGGTGCAGATCGACCACGCGGATGACACGGACGGCGGCGGCAGCTTCGTCACTATCGAGGATGGAGAGAGGGTGCCGCTGGCCCCGTATCTGGCGGAGAGCGACATCGTCGTCAACTGCACACTGCAGGATCCGGAGAATCCGATCATCTATCTGAGAACCGAGGATCTCGAGGCGTTCAGGCCCGGATCGTTGATAGTCGATGTGTCATGCGACGAGGGAATGGGGTTCAGCTGGGCCAAGCCGACCAGCTTCGAGGATCCGATCTTCGTGGTGGGAAACCGGATCCACTATTACGCCGTCGACCACACGCCCTCACTGCTCTGGAATTCGGCGACCTGGGAGATCAGCGAGGCGCTCCTCTCCTATCTGGAGACGATCATCGCAGGACCGGCAGCATGGCAGGGTGATGCGACCATCAAGAATGCCATCGAGATCCAAGAGGGAGCTGTGCTCAACGAGGCGATCCTCGCATTCCAGAAGCGAGAGAGCGAGTATCCGCACGCGCGTCTCTGACAGTTCGGCAGCCGGCGCCGCGACGCGGTGAGCGATCACGCTGACAGCGGTCGTGATCCCTGCCAGACTGGGGGCATGGCGAACACTCAGAACGGCCGCGTGGCGGTCTACCTCGACTTCGACAACATCGTGCTCTCCTGGTACGACCGGGTGCACGGCCGCAACTCGTTCGCCCGCGACCGCCAGCGCATCGCAGAGGATCCCGCGGACGCCGAGATCGCCGCCCGGCTGCAGGCCGCTGTCGTCGACGTGGGGGCGATCATCGACTACGCCTCGTCCTTCGGCACCCTCGTGCTCACGCGCGCATACGCCGACTGGTCGTCCCCGGTGAACGCGGACTACCGCTCGCAGCTGGTCGCGCGCGCCGTCGACCTGGTGCAGCTGTTCCCCGCCGCCGCCTACGCGAAGAACGGCGCGGATATCCGGCTCGCGGTGGACGCGGTCGAGGACATGTTCCGGCTCGACGACCTCACCCACGTCGTCATTGTGGCCGGAGACTCCGACTACGTGCCGCTGGCTCAGCGCTGCAAGCGACTCGGCAGATATGTCGTCGGGATCGGCGTCGCCGGTTCGACTGCCAAGGCGCTGACTGCGGCGTGCGACGAGTTCGCGACATACGACTCCCTCCCGGGCATCGGCATCCCCGAGCGCGAGCAGCCGGCGCAGGAGCAGACGGCGAGACGACAGAGGCGGGCGAAGACCTCCACCGCCCCGAAGGATCCGGCTGCCGAGGCCGCGTCGAAGCCTCGCTCCGCCGAAGACGCCAAGGGGCCGAACGAGACGGCAGAGGATCCGGACGCGGAGGTCGAGACTGAGGTCACCGGCCTGCTCATCCGCGCGCTCTGGCTCAGTCAGGACAAGGACGACGCCGGCTGGCTGCACAGCTCGGCGGTGAAGCAGCAGATGCGCCGCATGGATCCTTCGTTCAACGAGAAGGCTCTCGGATTCCGCTCGTTCTCCGACTTCCTGAAATCACGCGCGGCGGTCGCCGAACTCGAGGAGACGGGGCACGAGCGCCTCGTCCGGCTGCGGGATCAAGCCGGCTGACGGGCCGCATGACCGATTCGCCGAGCGAGCACACCCCACACCATGCTCCCAGAAGGAGCCGCAACGCTATCGGCATGTTATGAGTTCGTGATGGGCGGACTGAACGGGATGCGTGAGATCAAGTGCGGACCTGCCGAGACGGCCGCGCCCCGACGACCGTATGATCGGGGCACGACCGCCTGAAGAGGTCCCGATGATGCGCGATGAGATCGCGCAGCGAGCTACCCGCGCCTGCCTGTGAGCGAGCGCAGCAGCCATCCGATGACCGCCAGGATGGCGAGGATGATGCCGACCCACAGCAGGAAGTTCACGGCTTCCACGAATCCGCCGATGATGGCCAGCACGATGGCGACGATGATGATGATTGCGAATAGTGCGTTCATGTCTTGAGGATATTCAGCGGATCATCAGCCTCGGCACCCCCTTGACGCGCGACCGCACGCGGGGGTAAAGGGGCTGCGAAGATAGAGGGGTGACCCGCGATCTCTTCAGCCGTCCCGCCCTGGACGTCGCGCCCGAGCTGCTGGACTCCCACCTCACCGTGCGCGCGGAGGGCGGGGACGTCACGATCCGCATCACCGAGGTGGAGGCATACCACGGCGTCGGCGTTCCGGGGCCCTACGACGCCGGCTCGCACTCGCGCGACCGCCTGACCGAGCGCAACGCCTCGATGTTCGGGCCGCCCGGGCACGCCTATGTCTATCTCAGCTACGGGGTGCACTTCGCGCTCAACCTGGTCTGCTCGCCGGAGGGGACCGCCTCGGGCGTGCTGATCCGCTCGGGCGAGGTCGTGGAAGGCGCGGAGGTGGCACGACGGCGGCGCGAGGCCAAGCAGCGCGGTGCGAACCGGGCCGGCGGAAGGGCTCAGGATCCCGCCCGCCCGATCGGTGCCCACCTGCTCGCGCGCGGCCCGGGGAACCTGGCGACGGCGCTCGGCATCACGCGGCCCGCGCACGACGGGTGCGACCTCTTCGAGGCGCCGTTCCGCTTCGAAGCTGCGGGAGCGCCCGAACCGGCGATCAGCACCGGGCCTCGCGTCGGCGTGAGCGGAGAGGCGGGCGGCTGGGCCTTCCCGTGGAGATTCTGGGCGACGGGCGACCCGACGGTCTCGGCCTATCGGCCGGGTCGGAACGTGCCGTCGGCTCCCCCGACGCCCTGATCCCCGACCCCCTGATCTTCGTCGAGCGGGTGCTCGTCGAGTACGGAGCGCCCGGTCTGCGGATGGAACTTCGCGAGCCCGAACACCCCGATCAGGGCGATGACCCCGGTCGCGATGAAGGCGGCGATCGCCCATGCGGGCGCGTTCGCGGCCTCGTGCAGCACCGCGATGCCGATGAGGATCGCCACCAGCGGGTCGACGACGGTGAGCCCCGCGATCACGAGGTCGGGCGGGCCCGATGAGTAGGCGTTCTGAACGAACACCATGCCGACGAGCGCGCCGATCAGCAGCGCCGCGACGCAGGCCCAGGTGAGCCACTCGAACTCGTTCTGCTGCAGGCGGCCGATCACGGTCTTCGCGAAGGTGGCGACGAAGCCGTAGAGCACGCCGGCTCCGACGATGTAGAGCAGCGCGATCGCGCGATGCCGCAGCATCACGAACAGCACGAGCGCCGCGACCAGTACCACGGCGAAGATGATGAGGATCGTGATGAGTTTCTGGTCGGTGACCGGGCGATCCGCGGCGGTGAAAGCGGCGATGGTCACGAAGATCGCGATGCCGCTGACGCACATGGCGAGGGCGGTCATGGCGCGCTTCGGCAGTCGCACGCCGCTGATCCGCGAATTGAGGATCGCCGTGATCACCATGGCCACGACGCCGACCGGCTGCACGACGATGAGCGGCGACAGCGAGAGCGAGAAGATCTGGAAGACGACCGCGAGGCCGAGCAGCGCCGTGCCGACCACCCAGGAGGGCCGGCGGAGCAGGTTCAGCACGTGCTTCAGCGAGAGTCCGGAGCCCGCGCTCTGACGGGTGATGCGCTCGACCTTGTTGAGGCCGCGCGACTGGTACTGGGCGCCGAACGACATGAGGGCCGCGCCGACCAGGGCGACAGGAATGCCCCAGAACTGCCGCGGGTCGAGGCCGGCGGCCTCGCCGAGCTGGTTCGCCAGCGCAATCGCCGCGGGCAGGGTTGTCGCCGTCACCCCATCACGCTACCTTGAAGCAGCCCTCGGCGCGCGGACATCGTGGGAGTGTTCACTCTGCGGCGGGGGCGGCATCGTGCGATGGCGCGCCGACGGCTGCGGCCCCGTCTGATGAGGCAGGGGCTGAGGCAGTGCCGTCGGCGCGGATCAACTCGACGAGGCGGGCCGCGGCGCGCGGCACCTCGTCGTTGACGATGAGCTCGTCGAACTCCTCGGCCGCGGCGAGCTCGACCTTGGCGGTCTCCAGGCGCCGGGCGCGCTCCTCCTCGCCCTCGGTCCCCCTCCCGACGAGGCGGTTCACGAGTTCGTCCCAGCTGGGCGGGGCGAGGAAGACGAGCCGGGCCTCGGGCATGCTCACCCGCACCTGCCGGGCGCCCTGCAGGTCTATTTCGAGCAGGATCGACTCGCCGCGACGCGCGGCCTCGAGCACCGGCCCGCGGGGCGTGCCGTACCGGAACTTGTTGTGCACGGTCGCCCATTCGAGCAGTTCGCCGCCGGCCAGCATCCGATCGAAGGCCTCGTCGTCGATGAAGAAGTAGTGCTTGCCGTGCTCCTCGCCGGGGCGTGGGGCCCGCGTGGTCACCGAGACGGAGTGGCCGATCTCGGGGTAGTGCTCCCGCACGTAGGCGGCCACCGTGCCCTTGCCCACAGCCGTAGGCCCTGCGAGCACGGTCAGTCGAGGGCCCTGATCATCGAAGGAGGCGCCGAGGCGGTCGCGCACGAAGTTCTCGAGACGACCGCGCTGCTGCACACCGAGACCGCCGAGCCGCTTGCGAGGCGAGATGGCGAGCGCGTCGAGCGTGCGCTGCACCTTCACCTCGCCGAAGGAGGGGAATGTCTGCAGGAAGTCGGTGACTCGCAGCGTCGAGGCCGGCGACCCTTCGGTACGAGAGTCCGCGAGCGCCTTGAGTGGGGAGAGCTCTCCGCTGCGCAACCGCTGCTTCAGCTCGGCGCGTGCGCGCCGAGCTGCGATCGCGGCCTTGTTCGCAGCGATGCGATCGACCTCGGGCATCGAGACGCCGCCGGGAGTGCCCTGTTGATTCATCGCTACCAATGTAGCGCCTCGGCGATGGCTTCGGCCCGCGCGCGAACCCTTTCGCCGAGCCCGTCGGTGCCGCCCGAGAGGATGCTGCGCGACTCGTTGGCGAGCAGAGCGCTCCCCAGCGACCCGAAGACCGCGCCGGCCTCCTCGATGCGCGCGCCCTGATGCCCGAACCCCGGGGCGAGCACCGGGAGCGCGGGGCCCGCGCCCCGCCCGGCCGGGGAGACGTCGATGCCGTATTCCGCGAGATCGAGCGTCGCACCGAGCACGACTCCGACCGAGCCCACCGGATCGCCCGCGAACTCCGCACGGTTGAACGACTGAGTGTCGGAGACCATCGCGGCTGCGACGGTGCGGCCGTCGGTTCGCACCGCGGTCTGCACCTCGCGCGCCTCCGGGTTCGAGGTCGCGGCGAGCACGAAGAGCCCTTTGCCGTGGTCTCGCACATGGCCGAACGCGCCGTCGAGCGTGCCGAAGCCCTGGTAGGCCGCCACCGTCATGGCATCGGCCTCGAGCGGAGAGCCGGGCGCGAGCCAGGCGTCGGCATAGGCCGCGAAACTCGATCCGATGTCGCCGCGCTTGACGTCTGCCACGACGAGCAGCCCGGCGCTCCGGGCATCGGAGAGCACCCGCTCGAGGGCCGCCAGGCCCGCCGAGCCGAAGCGCTCGAAGAACGCGATCTGCGGCTTCACGCAGGCGACGACGCCCGCCGCCGCCGCGACGACGTCGCGGCCCATACGCTCGGCTCCGGCGGCGTCGTCGCCGAGCCCCCAGTCGGCGAGCAGGGGCGCGTGCGGGTCGATGCCCGCACAGAGGTGCCGCCCCGCCGCGAACTCCGCGGCGAGCCTGGCACCGAACGAAGGCGTCATCTCGCGGCGGCCTCTCGTACGGCCACGCGGTCCGCCTCGTACTCCTGGAGGGAGCGCACGGAGAAGCCCTCGCCCTGCACCGAGAGCGCTGCCACCGCGGCGGCGAGCTCCGACATCGTCGTGAACAGCGGCTTGTCGGCCGCGACGGTCGCGGCGCGGATCTCGTAGCCGTCGGCGCGGGCGGCGCTGCCGCTCGGCGTGTTCACCACGATGTCGACCTCGCCGCGGTCGATCAGATCGACGATGGTCTCCCCCTCGTCGTGCTGGGACTGCTTGCGCACCGTGGCCGCGCGGATGCCGTTGCGCGCCAGCACCACCTGGGTGCCCTGCGTCGCGAGGATCGTGAAGCCCAGCTCCTGCAGGCGCAGCGCGGGCAGTACGACGTCGCGCTTGTCGCGGTCGTTCACCGAGATGAACACCGTGCCGCGCTCGGGCAGCGGGCACGAGGCCGCGGCCTGGCTCTTGGCGAAGGCCCGCGGGAAGTCGCGGTCGATGCCCATGACCTCGCCGGTCGACCGCATCTCCGGGCCGAGCAGCGACTCGACCACGCGGCCGTCCTTCGTGCGGAAGCGCTTGAACGGCAGCACCGCCTCCTTCACCGACACCGGCGTGTTGATGGGAGCGCGGGAGCCGTCGCGCTCGGGCAGCAGACCCGAGTCGATGAGCTGCTGGATCTTCTCGCCCGCCATCATCCGCGATGCGGCCTTGGCGAGCGGGATGCCGAGCGCCTTCGACACGAACGGCACGGTGCGCGAGGCGCGCGGGTTGGCCTCGATCACGTAGAGCGCGCCCTGGGCGAACGCGAACTGCACGTTGAGCAGGCCGCGCACCCCGACGCCCTCGGCGATGGCGAGCGTCGCCTCGCGCACCTGATTGATCTGGTCGTAGCCGAGCGTGATCGGGGGCAGGGTGCAGCTGGAGTCGCCCGAGTGGATGCCTGCCTCCTCGATGTGCTCCATCACGCCGCCGATGTAGAGCTGCTCGCCGTCGTAGAGCGCGTCCACGTCGATCTCGGTGGCGTCGTCGAGGAAGTGGTCTACGAGCAGCGGCGTGCCGGGGCCGACGAGCGCGTGGCCCTCGATGCGGTCGAAGTAGCCGCGCAGCGAGGCCGTGTCGTAGACGATCTCCATGCCGCGACCGCCCAGCACGAACGAGGGGCGCACGAGCACCGGGTAGCCGATCTGCTCGGCGATGCGGATCGCGCCTTCGAGATCGACCGCGGTGCCGTTGCGGGGGGCCATGAGACCGGCTCGGTCGAGGATGCCGGAGAACGCCCCCCGCTCCTCGGCGAGGTCGATGGCGTCGGGGCTCGTGCCGAGGATCGGGATGCCTGCGGCCTTGAGCGGTTGCGCGAGCCCCAGGGCGGTCTGGCCGCCGAGCTGCACGATCACGCCGAGAAGCTCGCCGCTCGCCTGCTCGGCGTGGATGACCTCGAGCACGTCTTCGAGCGTGAGCGGCTCGAAGTAGAGCCGGTCGCTCGTGTCGTAGTCGGTCGACACCGTCTCGGGGTTGCAGTTGATCATGATGGTCTCGTATCCCGCCGCGGAGAGCGCGAACGACGCGTGCACGCACGAGTAGTCGAACTCGACGCCCTGGCCGATGCGGTTGGGGCCGGAGCCCAGGATCACGATCTTCTTGCGGTCGCTCGGCGTCACCTCGGTCTCGAGGTCGTACGAGGAGTAGTGGTAAGGCGTGAGAGCCGGGAACTCGCCGGCGCAGGTGTCCACCGTCTTGAACACGGGGCGGAGCCCCAGCCCGTGGCGCAGGCCGCGCAGCTCGGACTCCGACACGCCGCGCAGCGCCGCCAGCTGGGCATCGCTGAAGCCGTGCTCCTTCGCCTCGCGCAGCACGTCGAGGGTGAGCTGCGG
>JBFXIT010000041.1:0-12499 GCA_050175655.1 Leucobacter sp. | reverse complement strand
GTGACGACGAAGTAGCGGGACTCGCCCGCCGTCGGCCGCAGCAGCTGGAAGCCCTCGAAGCCCGGCTCCTGGTCGACGGCGTGCTTGCGGGCGGCGAAGCGCGCCTCGAGCTCGGGGCCCGCGCCCTCGGGAACCGTCAGGGCGTTGATGACGACGATCGACATGATCTCTCCTTCTGAGTCGTTGCCTCCTCAGACTACGAGGCGGTGCCGAGACGATGCTGTGCGGGCGCGGGTGCCTAGCGCGGGACTCTCTCCGACCGCCGCCCATCGACCATCGAGCACTTGCGATCCGCTGAATATCATGGACAGTGTCGGCGAGAACCGAGACGGACGGGGGTGAGTGCACTGGAAGAGGACCGCACGCCATCCCCAGCCGCGGGTGCCGAACTGGCGCCGATCGTCCCGAGCCCAGTCATAGCCGCTCTCGAGCGCGCCCTCGACGCATCCGGGGACGAGGCCGGCAGGTCTGCAGCCCTCGCATCGTTCGGGCGTGCACATGCTCGTACCCCGATCGTCGAGGCGGCGGAGAGCCCGACCGAGCGCATTGTCACGTTCGTGTGGCGTGACGGTCCGGGTGCTCCCTCCGAGGAGGTGCTGCTCTTCGTGCACGGCGTCACCGACGAGCGCGAGCGCGACCACGACCGAGACCGCGACTCCGAGACTGATCTCATGAGCCGTCTTCGCGGCACGGATCTCTGGCACCTCTCCTACCGCATGCGCTCCGACTGGCGGGCCTCCTACTGCTTCTACCCGCGCGGACCGGGGGCGTCCCAGCCCGGCCCTGCAGGGCGTCGGCCCTCCTCCGGCGACCCCCCCGACGGCGGATGCTGGGACGGCGACGCCGCGGGCAACGGGTTCGTTGACGACGGCCTCCCCGATCCGACCAACCCGATTCGCTGCAGGGGCCGATCCGGGGCCGAGAGATCGGTGGTCGAAATGCCCGCCGCCCCGCCCCAGCCGTGGCTCGCCTACCGCGACGGCCTCGCAGCCCGCGGCACCGTCACCCGCTACCTCGGCCCCGGGCGCCGCCCCGTCTGGCTCTACGACCCGCCCAGGTCACCGCGGCGCGCGCGAGACGCCGGCATCGGTCCGGCGGATCGCCTCGCCCCGTCGCCCGCCGAGCACCCCGTGCTCGGCCGCCCGGCCGCCCCGCCGTCCCGGCGGCTACCGGTCGTCGTTGTCTTCGACGGCGAGGCATGGGCCGGGCCCAGGGATCTCGCCGCGACCCTCGACAACCTCATCGCCGAGGGCCTGCTCCGACCCTGCCTCGTCGTGATGCCCGAAGCCGGCGACCCCGAGAGCCGTCGCGCCGAGCTCGGCGCCGGGGGCTCGGCCGGCGACTGGGTCGTCGGTGAGCTGCTGCCCTGGGTGCGCAGCGTCGCCCCGGCCAGCATGAACCCCGACGAGGTCGTCGTCGCGGGCCAGGGTCTCGGCGGGTATGCCGCGCTTTGCTGCGCGCTGGGCCACCCCGAGGCGGTCGGGGCCGTGCTCAGCCAATCGGCCTCGCTCTGGCAGCGCGAGCTCTACGCGGCCGCTCCGGATCTCGTCCACAGGCTGCACGCCTACGTCGAGGTCGGCACCCGGGAGTGGGTGCGGCGCGAGCCCAACCGCAGCCTTGCGGCCGCCCTCGTGGGCGCGGGCGCCGACGTGCACTACGTCGAATACAACGGCGGGCACGACTACGCCTGCTGGCGGGGCGGCATCGCCGATGGGATCCGCGCTCTCGTCGGGCCCCCCGATCCGAGTGCACCGGAGTAGCCCGGCTCAGGCGTCGGGGTCGTCGGGATCGAGCGGCGCGTGATGGTCGAGCGCGATCACGCCCTTCTTCCAGTACCCGTGCACACCAGCCTGCTCCTTGGGGAGGCCGAGCTCGCGACGCAGATGGCGGCGCAGCGGAATGAGCGACCTGGCCTCTCCCGCGAGGAAGAAGAACGTGCCTTCGGCCGGACGCACGGCGCGCAGCGCGTCGGCGAGACGGGCCTCGCGATCCGCTCCTGAGAACCAGCGCAGCTCGCGGCCCGGGCCGTCGAAGTCGGCGAGATAGGCGGCTGTGGCGGGGTCGGTCACCGAGAAGAGGCCGGTCACCGGCACTTCGCGGTCGAGGGCCTCGAGCCAGCGGGCGGCCGCGGGAAGAGCGCTCTCGTCCGCGACGATCACAGCTTCGTCGACGTCGGCGGGAGCCAGCAGCGAACCCCGCGGGCCGCCGATCGCGAGCGGGTCGCCCTCCTGGGCGCGCGAGGCCCAGGACGAGGCGGGTCCGCCGTCGCCGTGCAGGTAGAAGTCGATGTCGAGCTCCGGTCCGCCCTCCGCCGCCGCGCGGAACGCGAACGGGGTGTAGTCGCGGGAGACCGTCTCGCCGGGCGATGCGGGATCGGGGAAGAGGAGCTTGACGTGGTCGGCGGGCCCCGGGGCGGTGAAGCCTTCGAGGTCGGCGCCGCCGAGCGTGATGCGCTGCATGCCGGGTGCGATGCTCTCAGAGCGGACCACGGCGAGGCTCCGCCGCCGCAGCTCGTACCTCAGACGCTCGCGCGCGAATCGATCGGTCATGGAATGACCTCGCCCTTCTTCCGCTCCGAAGAGGGCCGCGATTCCGCGACCCTCATCAGATGAAGTCTATCGGCTTTCGCCTACTCCGAGAGCAGCTCCCGGATGCGACGGATGCCCTCGACGAGCGGCTCGTCGCCGAGCGCGTAGCTGAAGCGGAGGTAGCCGCTCGGGCCGAAGGCCTCGCCCGGCACGGCGGCGACCTCGGCCTCGCTCAGGATCAGATCCGCGAGCTCGAGCGACGTGGTCGGCGTGACGCCGCGATAGGTCTTACCGAGTGCGCCGGTCACGTCGACGTAGGCGTAGAAGGCGCCCTCCGGGGTGGGGCAGAGGAAGCCGGGCACCTGGTTCAGCTCGGCGACGATCAGCTTGCGGCGGCGGTCGAACGCCTGCCGCATCTGCTCGATCGGCTCCTGGGGGCCGTTCAGCGCCTCGGTCGCCGCGATCTGCGCGATGTTGTTCACGTTCGAGCACAGGTGCGACTGCAGGTTGGCGGCGCCCTTGATGATGTCGGCCGGCCCGACCATCCAGCCGAGGCGCCAGCCGGTCATCGCGTAGGTCTTGGCGACGCCGTTCACGAGGATCGTGCGGTCTTGCAGCGCCGGCACGGCCTCGACGATCGAGACGGCGCGCACCCCGTCGTAGACGAGGTTCTGGTAGATCTCGTCGGCGACGATCCACAGTCCGTTGGCCTCGGCCCACTCGCCGATCGCCCGCGTCTCCTCCGGGGAGTAGACGGCGCCGGTCGGGTTGGAGGGCGAGACGAAGAGCAGCACCTTGGTGCGCTCGGTCCGGGCGGCCTCGAGCTGGTCCACCGTCACCTTGTAGCCCTGGTCGGCGCCGGCGAACACCTCGACGGGCACGCCGTCGGCGAGCTGGATCGCCTCGGGATACGTCGTCCAGTACGGGGCGGGCACGATGACCTCGTCGCCCGGATCGAGCAGCACCTGGAACGCCTGGTAGACGGCTTGCTTGCCGCCGTTGGTCACGATCACCTGCGACGCCGGCACCTCCCAGCCCGAGTCGCGGGCGGTCTTCGCGGCGACCGCCTCGCGCAGCGCCGGCAGGCCGGCGGCGGCGGTGTAGCGGAAGTTCTTGGGGTCGTCGAGCGCGCGGCGCGCGGCGTCGACGATGTGCGGGGGCGTGGGGAAGTCGGGCTCGCCCGCGGCGTAGCTGATGACGGGGCGGCCTTCGGCCTGCAGAGCCTTCGCCTTGGCGTCGACCTTGAGGGTTGCGGACTCGGCGATGGCGGCGATCTTCTTCGACAGGCGGGAGATGTTGGTCACGGGTCCAGTCTAGTTCGGAGATCGGAGCCGCGGGTAAGGATCCGGGCGCGTAACGGTGCTCATCGCGTAAGCCTCCGGCGAATAGACATTTATAGCTTTCGCGCTATAGAACACTATAAAGATCTATAAACCGACCGGATGCGCCGACCCTAGCCGTCGGCCTTCTTCGCCCGGCGCAGCTCGTGCAGCAGCGGCTCGGTGTAGCCGCTCGGCTGGGCGGCGCCCTCGACCACCATGCGCCGCGCCGCCTGGAAGGCGATGCCGGGGGTGGCGCCGTCGGGGCCAAGCAGCGTCTCGTAGAGCGGGTCGCCGGCGTTCTGCTGATCCACCACCTGCGAGAGCCGTCGCAGGCTCTCG
Source organism: Leucobacter sp. (assembly GCA_050175655.1). Classification (GTDB taxonomy): domain Bacteria; phylum Actinomycetota; class Actinomycetes; order Actinomycetales; family Microbacteriaceae; genus Leucobacter. Next base: position 8,310 of record JBFXIT010000041.1, on the reverse strand, counting down.
TCGAGCTGCGGTTCCGAGATCACCCCGTGCGCGAGCCAGTTCGCGAGCAGCTGCGCCGAGATGCGCAGGGTGGCGCGATCCTCCATCAGGGCGACGTCGTGGATGTCGGGCACCTTCGAGCAGCCGACGCCCTGGTCGATCCAGCGCACCACGTAGCCCAGGATCGACTGCACGTTGTTGTCGAGCTCGGTGGCGACGACCTCGGGCGAGAGGTCGCCGGGCGATGCGAGCGGGATCCGCAGCAGCGTGTCGAGGCTGTCGGTGGGCAGCGGAGGCAGCGCGGCGCGCGCCTCGAAGGCGTCGACCCGGTGGTAGTGCAGCGCGTGCAGCGTCGCCGCGGTGGGCGACGGCACCCAGGCGGTCGAGGCGCCCGACCGCACGTGCCCGGTCTTCTGCTCGAGCATCGCGTGCATCAGGTCGGGCATCGCCCACATGCCCTTGCCGATCTGGGCGTGCCCGGTGAGGCCGGCCGCGACGCCGATGGCGACGTTGCGATCCTCGTAGACGCCGAGCCAGGGCTGCTGGCGGATCGCGCCCTTCGGCAGCATCGCCCCCGCGCGCAGCGAGGTGTGGATCTCGTCGCCCGTCCGGTCGAGGAAGCCTGTGTTGATGAAGGCGACGCGCTCGCTCGCCGCGGCGATGCAGGCGGCGAGGTTGGCCGAGGTGCGGCGCTCCTCGTCCATGATGCCGATCTTCACGGTGTTGCCGGGCAGCCCGTAGAGCGCCTCGACGCGGCCGAACAGCTCGGCGGCGAAGGCGACCTCGTCGGGGCCGTGCATCTTGGGCTTCACGATGTAGACGGAGCCGGTGCGCGAGTTGGCGCCGGGTTGCGAGCCGCCGAAGCCGGGCAGGTCGGCCAGCGATCCGAGCACGGTCATGATCGCGTCGAGGATGCCCTCGGGCACCTCGGAGCCGTCGCGGTCGAGCACCGCGTCGGTGCGCATCAGGTGGCCGACGTTGCGCACGAACAGGGTGGAGCGGCCCGGCAGCACGAGCTCGCCGCCGCCCGCGGCGACGTACTCGCGGTCGGCGTGCATCGCGCGGGTGAAGGAGCGGCCGTTCTTCACGACCTCTTCGACCAGCGTGCCGTCCATCAGGCCGCGCCAGTTGCGGTAGCCGAGTGCCTTGTCGTCGGCGTCGACGGCGGCGACCGAGTCCTCGAGATCCATGATCGTGGTCAGCGCCGACTCGATCAGCAGATCCTGCACGCCGGCCGCGTCGGTGGAGCCGATGGCGCCCTCGCGGTCGATCACGATCTCGACATGCAGACCGTGGTGGCGCAGCAGCACGGCGTCGGGCGAGGCGGCGTCGCCGCGGTAACCGACGAAGACCTCGTCGTCCACCGGCGAGGCGGAGGCGCCGTCGGCGAGGGCGACCGCGAGCCGCCCGGCGCTGACCGCATAGGCTGCCGCGTCGGCATGGGATCCCCGAGCGAGAGGTGCGATGGCATCGAGCAGCGCGCGGCCCTCGGCGATCACGGCGGCGCCGCGCTTCGGGTTGTAGCCGTCGCCGGGTGCGAGCTCGCCCGACCGGTCGACGGCATCGGTTCCGTAGAGCGCGTCGTAGAGCGAGCCCCAGCGCGCGTTCACCGCGTTGAGCGCGAAGCGGGCGTTGAGCAGCGGCACGACGAGCTGCGGCCCGGCGAGGGTCGCGATCTCGGGGTCGACGTTCGCGGTGGTGACGGTGAATTCGCCGGGTTCGGGGCGCAGGTAACCGATCTCCTCGAGGAAGGCGCGGTAGGCGGCGGGGTCGGGCCGGCCCGGGTGAGCGGTGTGCCACTCGTCGATCGCCGCCTGCAGCCGGTCGCGCTCGGCGAGCAGGGCGGCGTTCCGAGGCGCGAGGTCGTGCACGATCCCGCTCACTCCCCGCCAGAACGCGTCGAGGTCGAGGCCGTGCTCGGCGGCGGTCGTCTCGGCGAAGTCGGCGATGGGCAGCGCGACCCGCAGGTCGGCGCGTGAGACGTAGGCGGTCATGCGTGCTCCGTTCGTGCTGTGCGAAGGCAGGGGATCCTCTATCCGTCGACGAGTCTAGACAGCCGTATCGTGATTCGGAATAATGATTCCACATCATGAAATTTAAAGACGAAGGTTCCGAAGGATCAGCCCTCCCCGGTGCCGCCCCCGGCGGCGTGCAGTCGGTGGAGCGCGCCTTCGCGCTGCTGGAGGCGCTCGCCGCAGCCGAGGGGGAGCTGCCGCTCGCGGAGCTCGCCGACCGCGTCGGTCTCGCCGCGCCCACCGCGCACCGGCTGCTCAAGACGCTGCAGGCGCGAGGCCATGTGCGCCAGGGGGCGTCGCGCGGCTACGCGCTCGGCACGGGGCTGATCGGCCTCGGCCAGCGCGCGACCCCGCAGCTCGCCGCCCTCGCACAGGGCGTGCTCGTCGAACTCGAGGATCTCTCCGAGGAGACCGCGAACCTGGCCGTGCTCGACGGCGACCTCATCGCCTACATCGCCCAGGTGCCGTCGCGGCATCGCATGCGCATGTTCACCGAGGTCGGCCGGCGGGTGCTGCCTCACGCGGCCGGCGTCGGCAAGGCGATCCTCTCGACGCTGCCCGAGCCCCGGGTGAGCGCGATCCTCGCCCGCACCGGCCTGCCCGCCTACACCGCGACCACGCTGACCGACGAGACGTCGCTCTTCGCCGACCTGCGCGAGTCGCGCCGTCGGGGGTTCGCCGTCGACGACGGGGAGCAGGAGGTCGGCGTGCGCTGCATCGCCGTGCCGGTGCCGGGGCTCGCGCAGCCGGCCGCGCTCTCGGTCTCGGGCCCGGCGGCCCGCATCACCGACGCCAAGAGCTCGGAGCTCATCGAGGCGCTGCAGCGCGCCGCGCGAGGCCTCGCCGAGGCCGCCGCGCCGGAGCAGCGGTAGCCTGGGAGCGTGAGTTCGCATGACGGGTTGCGCGCCGTTCCGGTGGAGGATCGAGCCTGGCTGATGGCCGCCCTCGCCGACGCCCTCCGCGGCGGCGGCCCAGTGTTCCCCGTGCCGCCCGGCACCGATCCCGAGATCGTGCGCGCACTGCGCGACGAGCCCCTGCCCGAGGGCACTGCGGTCGTCGTGCGCACCTCGGGGTCGAGCGGCATCCCCAAGGCCGTCGCGCTCTCGGCGTCGGCCCTGCGGTCGAGTGCCGAGGCTACGCACGAGGCGCTCGGCGGCGGCTACGGCGGCGGGCAGTGGCTCGTCACCCTGCCGGGCCATCTGATCTCGGGCCTGCAGATGCTGGTGCGCAGCGAGATCGCCGGCACGTCCCCGGTCTTCTTCGACGGGCCCTTCGACCCCGTCGCCCTGCTCGAGGCCGCCGACCGCATGCAGCACCCTCGCCGCTACGTCTCGCTCGTGCCGGTGCAGCTCGCACGCCTCATCGACCTCGCCGAGCGCGAGCCCGCCGCCGCAGAGGTGATGCGGGGCTTCGCGGGCGTGCTCGTCGGCGGGCAGGCGACCCCGCTGCCGCTGCGCAGGCGCGCGCATGATCTCGGCATCGTGCTACTGCGCAGCTACGGCATGACCGAGACCGCCGGGGGTTGCGTGTACGACGGCGTCGAGATCGGCGACACCCGAGTGCGCATCCGCGACGGCGAGGTGCAGATCGCAGGATCCTGCCTCGCTCTCGGCTACGTCGGCGATGCCGTCCTCACAGCCTCCCGCTTCATCGAGGATCGCGGCCGCGACGGCGTCAGCCACCGCTGGTATCGCACCGGCGACTCGGGCGAGCTGCTCGGCGGCATGCTCCGCGTCACCGGTCGCCTCGACCGGGTCATCCTCTCGGGCGGCGTCAACGTCTCGCTCGACGAGGTGGAGCGCATCGCCTGCGAGCAGCCCGGCTGGGAGGGGGCGGTGGCCGTCGGCGTCCCCGACCCCGAATGGGGGGAGCGTCCGGTTCTCGTGCGCGAGGGCGCCGCACCGGCCCACTCCTTCGATGAGGTGCGCAAGGCGCTGCGCTCGCAGCTCGGCGCCGCGGCGGCCCCCGACTGGGTGTTCGAGGTCGATGAGCTGCCGCGCCTGCCGGGCGGCAAGCCCGACCGGCAGGCGATCCTCAATCTGCTCTGAGCGTTCGCATCTCCTCTGAGCTTCCTCGAAATCCTCCCCTCGTTGTGCGCTTAAAACCGGGTATTAAGCACACGACTGGGGAAATATTCCTGAGCGGCCGTGGGCGGCAGAGGCTGTGCGACGATCCGACTGGTCGCTCGGCCACCTCGCCCCCAATAGGATCGACGCAGGAGGAGAGCCATGAACACGACCCACGACCGACGGCGCTCGGGCAACCCGGCGGTGCGCGCCGCGGCCCAGCGGCTGGCGGACGCCGGCGGCCCGGCCCGCATCACCTGGCGCGACTGGGTGGGCGGCGCCCGGCTGCGCACCCTGCCGCTCGCGGTCGCCCCGGTCGCGGTCGGCGCCGGGCTGGCAGATCTCGCGCAGAGCTTCTCGTGGCTGCTCACCCTGCTGGCGCTCGGCGTCGCGGTGTTCCTGCAGATCGGCGTCAACTACGCCAACGACTACAGCGACGGCATCCGCGGCACCGACGCCCACCGCGCCGCCGGCACGGGCCAGAGCGCCCATCGGGCAGGCCCCGCCCGCCTCACCGGATCCGGCCTCGTGAACCCCAGGCGTGTGCTCGCCACCGCCCTCGTCTTCTTCGCCCTCGCCGCCGTGTGCGGCCTCGCCGCGGTGATCGTCAGCGGCCGCTGGTGGTTCCTGGCGATCGGAGCGGTGGCCATCCTCGCCGCCTGGTTCTACACGGGCGGCAAGCGGCCCTACGGCTACGCGGGCCTCGGCGAGGTCGCCGTCTTCGTCTTCTTCGGCCTCGTCGCCACCGTCGGAACGGTCTGGCTGCAGACCGACCTGCAGATGCAGGAGCCGTGGATCGCCGGAGCCGGCGTCGGCCTGCTCGCCGTCGCGGTGCTCGTGGCCAACAACACCCGCGACATCGAGACCGATCGCATCGCGGGCAAGCGCACGCTGTCGGTGCGGATCGGGGATCGCGCCTCGCGGATCCTCTACGTCGTCCTCGCCCTGCTGCCGTTCGCGGTGCCGGCCATCTATATCGCCGTCTACCCGGGCATGCTGCTCGTGTGGTTCGCGCTCGTGCTCGTCGTCCCCGCGTGCGTCATCATGCTGTGGGGGAGAACCCCGCGCGAGCTCGTCATCGTGCTCGGTCTCACCAGCTTCGGCGCGCTCGCCTACGGAGTGCTGCTGGGAGTCGCCTTCGCGTTCTGACCGGGGTGCCCGCTCTCAGCGCTCGGTGCTGTTGAAGTCGGTGCTGTTGAGATCGGTGCTGTCGGGCCCGGGATCCTCTGCCACGGTGCCGGTGCCGGTGCTCTCGGCCTCGGCGATCGCCGCGTCCTCGGCGATGTCATCGACGGTGCGGTCGCGATTGCGCCAGGTGTAGATGCTCTCGGCGGCGGATTCGCGCGGCTTCGAGAGGAAGATCACCGAGAGCGAGACGGCGGCCAGTGTCGCGGTGATCGCCGCCAGCCACCAGGGCCAGCCGATCAGCATGAGCGCGGCGAACGGGACCGCGAAGAAGGCGAGGCGCAGCACGATGTAGACGGTCCAGGCGGTGCGGGTGTTCACGGGGGCGAGTCTACCGACTCGAACTGGGCCGCTCCCGTGCGAGGGTGCGACCACGGGATTGTCAGGGGGCGCCGGTACCATGGAGGCATGGTGCGGTTCGCGATCATCGGAGCGGTCATCGCCGTGGCATTCACCCTGTACGGGCTGATCGACGCGGCGATGTCCGACCCCGCTCGTGCCCGCGGAGTGTCCAAGCCCGTCTGGGTCGTGCTGATCGTCGTGCTACCGGTGATCGGCGCGATCCTGTGGTTCACGATCGGCAAGGGCCGGGGCCCCGCGCCCGCTCCGAGGCGCGCGCCCGACGACGACCCCCGGTTCACCGGCACCCGTCTCTCCGACGCCGAGCTCGACGCGCACATGCGCGAGCTCGAAGATCGGCTGCGCGAGCTCGACGAAGAGAAGTTCCCGGGCGAGGATCCCGGTGCCGGTGCGGACGGCAGTGCGGGCGGCGGTGCGGATTCCGCGGGCAGCGGCGGTGCGGCGGATGAGGCTGAAGCGGCTGACGGCTCCGCCGAACCCGGGCCGACGGACCGCCCCGGCGACCGGCCGGCCGGCGAGAACCACACGGGTCAGCAGTGAGCGATCCCTCCGGCGAGGCGCCCGCCGCGTCGTCGCTCTTCGCCGTCGTGCTGCTCGCCGAGCTGGTGGCTCGCGGAGTGCGCGATGTGGTCGTGTGCCCCGGCTCGCGATCGCAGGCGCTGGCGCTCGCGGCCGCGGAGGCGGAGCGTGCGGGCGCCGTGCGGCTGCACGTGCGGGCCGACGAGCGCTCTGCGGGGTTCTTCGCGCTCGGCGTTGCACGTGAAACGGGTGTTCCCGCGCCGGTGATCGTCACGAGCGGCACGGCCGTCGCCAATCTGCTGCCCGCGGCGCTCGAGGCGCACGAGGGGCGCGTGCCCATGCTGCTGCTCACTGCGGATCGCCCGGTCGAGCTGCGGGGCATCCGCAGCAACCAGACCACCCGCCAGGCCGGCCTGTTCGGCGCGGTGACGAGACTCGCGGTCGACGTCGACGCCGCAATTCATGTCGACGCCGCAATTCCTGTCGATGACGAGGCCGTGCCGGATCGCCCCGGCGCGCAGCGCAGCGAGGCGCCCTCGCCGCTCGCCGCCCGGGCGCTCGCCGCCGCGCTCGGCCGGGTGGGCGGCGCGCCCCCCGGCCCGGTTCAGCTGAACCTCGCCTTTCGCGAGCCGCTCTCGGGATGGCCCGCGGGGGGGCGACTCGATTTCGGCGCCGGGCCCATGACCCCCGCGCAGCTGTTCGGCCGGTCTGCGGAACGCCGCTCGGCCGAGACCGGTGGTGACGCCCGGCCCGGCGTCTCGGCCGACCGCCCGCAGCCCGAGCTGACCGATGCCGGCTGGAGCATGCGTCTCAAGTGGGACGACGCCGAGGTCTACACGCACGACGATGACGCGTTGACGGTCGTGGTCGCGGGCGAGGGCGCGGGGCTCGAGGCCGAGGCGTTCGCGCGCGACGCCGGTCTGCCCCTGCTCGCCGAGGTCGTAAGCGGCTCGCGCTTCGGGCGCGAGGCCATCACCGCCTATGCGACGCTGATCGACGACCCCGAGATCGGGGGGCTGGTCGAGCGCGCGGTGGTGTTCGGGCACCCGACGCTGACCCGGCAGGTGCCCGCGCTGCTGCGGCGCGAGGACGTCGAGGTGATCGTGGTGGATCCGCACGTTCGCACCGCTCGAGTCGGCGCCGGTCAGGTCGACACTGATCAGGTCGACACTGATCAGGTCGGTGCCGATCAGGCTGATCCCGATCATTACGATCCGGGCCGCACCGCCCGCGTCGTGCGCACCGCCCGCGTCGCCGAGTCGTATGCCTCTCGGAGCATGCATCGCTGGCTGGGGGTGTGGGTCGTGGCGGATCGGCGGCTGCGCGAGCAGCGATCCACCGCCCACGAGCCTGATCTCGAGGCCGCCCGGGCGACCGGCTACAAGGAGCGCAGCTCTTACGCCCGCTCCGAGGTGGCGGCCCTGCGCGAACCGGTGACACGCGAATTGCTCGGCGAGAGCGTCTGGCGGGCCACCTGGCCGCACGACCGTCTGGTGCTGGCCGCCTCCAGGCTGGTACGGGTGCTCGACGGCCTGGCGCCGTCGCGCCGGATCGAGGTTCGGACGAACCGCGGGCTGGCGGGCATCGACGGCACCGTGGCGACCGCCCTCGGGGTGGCGACGGCGAGCCAGGGCGGCGACGATCCCGGGCAGGCGGCCGGGGCCACTCGGGTGCTGCTCGGCGATCTCGCGCTCCTGCACGACGCGGGCTCGCTGCTGCTGCCCGAGGCCGAGCCCCGCCCGCGCATCCAGCTGTTCGTCGGTAACGATGGCGGCGGCACGATCTTCGACACGCTCGAGGCTGCGACGAGTTCTCCGGCCGAAACCTTCGACCGGGTGATGTACACGCCGCAGCGGGTCGACATGCGCGCCCTCGCCGAAGCCTACGGCTGGGAGTATGCGCGCGTGGAGAGTCGCGGGGAGCTCGAGCGTCTGCTCACGGCGCCGGTCGCCGGCCCGATGCTGGTCGAGGTCCCGCTCGCGCGCTGAGATCTCCCCTACCCCGAGCGCCTGACGCTCGGTACTGTTGGAGCATGCTGGACTGATTGGAGCATGTGGCGAGATGGTGAAGAAGCAGCCCGCGATGTCGCCTTCCGACATGCCCGTCGAAGAGGTGCTCGATCGGGTCGCGGGCCCGCGTCATGACGAGGCCCGTGAGCTGCTCGCGCTTCACGGCGAGGTCAGCGG
>JBFXIT010000040.1:0-12881 GCA_050175655.1 Leucobacter sp. | reverse complement strand
CCCGCCTCGAAGCCCAGCAGCTCCAGTGCGCTCAGATAGCAGTCGGGAGCCGGCTTCGAGTGCTCGACGTCTTCCAGCGCGACCACGGTGTCGACCGCGTCCAGCAGCTCCAGCCTGCTGAGCGCCGGCACCACGACCGTGCGGCTCGCAGCCGTCACCACGGCGATCGCGAGGCGCCGGCGGTGCGCCTCCCGCACGAACGCCTCGGCGGCCGGCGTGATCCTGCGCTGTGCGCGCACCCGATCGAGGTAGCGCCGATTGAAGGTCGCGACCATGCGGTCGATGTCGGCGTCGCTCGATCCGCCGCCGGCCAGCACCCGGAACATCTGCTCCTCGGTGCGCCCGACGAGCTCCGCGAAGTAGCGCTCCCGGCCGAGCCCCACTCCGAGCTCCTCGGCCGCCACCTCCGCCACCAGCTCGGCGATCAGATCCTCGTCGTCCGACAACGTGCCGTTGAAGTCGAGCAGCAGCGCGCTCGCGCTGCGAAGCAGTCGTTCGACATCGAGCAGACCCGGCGCGACGCCGGCGCGATCCTCGTTCTCGTCCACAGGGTCTCCTTCCCGGCGATGCATCCGAGGATGCGTGGGAGTGCGAGCCTACCCCGCGAATGCGAACCGCCGGAGAACCGGTCGTGAACGGGAATTCATCTCGGGGCCACCCCGCGGTCGGGGCCTCGAAACCGGCGCCCGTCAGAGTGTCTGATGACAACTGTCGCAGAGAACAAGGAAGAGACAATTGCCTCAGACATCATCACTCGATAACCGCGGCCGCGCAGTTCGCGGCAGCGCCACCCGCAACGGCGTGCGCCTGTCGGCGCTCGCGCTCGGCCTCGCCGGGCTCGTGGGCCTCACCGCATGCGCCACGCCCGCCGACGCGGGCGAGAGCAGCCAGCGCGCGCTCGGATCCTCGCTCGAGGAGGTCACCGGGCTGGCGCAGGAGGAGGGCAAGGTCCACCTCATCGCCTACCCCGAGAGCTGGGCCAACTACGGCGAGTCGTTCGACCTGTTCACCGAGAAGTACGGGGTCGAGGTCGAGGTCTCGAATCCCGACGGCTCGAGCGCCGAGGAGCTCGAGGCCGTGCGCAACCTCAAGGGCCAGGCCACGCAGCCCGACGTGCTCGACATCGGCGCGACCTTCACGCAGACCGCGATCGACGACGGGCTGATCCAGCCCTACAAGCCCTCCACCTTCGACGAGATCCCCGATCAGCTGAAGAACGCCGACGGCTACTGGACCGCCGCCTACTACGGCGTCATGAGCATCGGCGTCAACGCCAACGAGGTCGACGTGCCGAAGACCTGGATGGACCTCAAGGATCCGCAGTACAAGGGCAAGATCGTGATGGGCGACCCGCGCGAGGGCGCCTCGCAGCTCGCCGCGGTCTTCGCCGCCGGGCTCGCGAACGGCGGCTCGATCGCCGACATCTCGGCGGGCATCGACTTCTTCGCCGAGCTCGCCGAGCAGGGCTACCTCGTCTCGGCCGAGTCGAGCTCGCAGGCGCTCGCCACCGGTCAGGCCGCGGTCATGCTCGACTGGAACTTCAACTTCCCCGGCATCGTCGACGAGATGGAGAAGTCGGGCGTCGACCTGCAGGTCGCCACCCCGAGCGACGGCGTCTTCGGCACCTACTACGCGCAGCCGCTCACCGACCAGGCGCCGCAGCCCAACGCGGGCGCGCTCTGGATCGAGTGGCTGCTGAGCGACGAGGGCGCGGTCACCTACGCCAAGTCGGGCGCGATCCCGGCCCGCTACCAGACCCTGGTCGAGCAGGACGCCATCCCGGCCGACGTGCTCGCCCAGCTCCCCCCGGCCGACATCGTCGCGCAGATCACCTTCCCGAGCGCCGACGACAACGCCGCCGCGACCGAGAAGATCATGGCCGACTGGGGCACCAAGGTCGCGGCCAAGATGGGCTTCTGATCCCCGCCATGCCATCCACCACGATCGCGCCGGATCGCCGGGACCGCAGCCCCGGCGATCCGAACCGGCCCGTGACCCCGGGGGAGGGCTCGCCGCAGGGCGGGCCCTCCCCCCGGAGGTCCTCCGCCCGCAGGCAGGGCGCGCTGAACCTGCTCGGCACGCTGCCCTACTTCCTCTTCGTCGGGCTCTTCCTGGTGGTGCCCGTCGTAGTCACAATCGGCAAGGCGTTCACCGACGCGGAGGGCGGCTTCACCCTCGCGAACTTCGCCCAGCTGGGCGAGGAGCAGTACGTGACCGCGTTCGTCAACTCGATCAACCTGTCGCTCACCACCTCCGTCATCGGCGCCGTGCTCGGCCTCGCCCTGGGGTGGGCGCTCGTGAACACCACCCGCCCCGCCTGGCTGCACCAGCTCACCACCTCGCTCGCCGCCGTCGCCTCGCAGATGGGCGGCCCGCCGCTCGCCTACGCCTTCATCGCGTTCATGGGCGCGCAGGGGCTGCTGACGGTCTGGCTGCGCGACCTCTTCGGCTTCGAACTGAACCAGCTCATCCCCATCGGCTCGTTCTGGGGCATCGTCTGCGCCTACCTCTACTTCCAGGTGCCGCTCATGGCTATCCTCTCGATCCCCGCCCTGCAGGGCGTGCGCAAGGAGTGGATCGACGGGGGCATGAGCCTCGGCGCCGGCCGGGCGCGCATCCTCTTCACAGTGACGCTGCCGATCCTCGCCCCCTCGCTCGTGGGCGGGTTCCTGCTGCTGTTCGCCAACGCCTTCAGCGGCTACGCCGCCGCCTACGCGATGGCCGGCAGCTCGGCGAGCCTCGTGCCGATCCTCATCGGCTTCTTCCTGTCGGGCAACGTGCTCGTCAACCAGGGCCTCGCCTCGGCCCTCATCACCGGGATGGTCGCGATCATGCTCGTCGCGATGGGGCTGCGCGGGCTGCTGCTGCGGCGGGCGACGAGGTGGAGCCAATGACCATGCGGACCACCGCGAAGCGGATCCTGCCCCAGGCCGTGCTCGTCGCGTTCCTCGTGATCGCGATCCTGCCGCTCGTCGCCGTCGGATCCTTCGGCTTCACCAACGCCAGAGACGGCTTCACGATCGCCCCGCTGGTCGAGCTGCTGTCGAGCGACCAGGCGCTGCGACCGATCCTGAACACGCTGCTGCTGACCGTGCTCACGGTCGTGCTCGGGTACGCCCTCGTCATCCCGTCCCTCGTCTGGATGCACCTGCGCGTGCCGCGCGCCCTCGCCGCCGCCGAGACGGCATCGCTGCTGCCCTACATCATCCCCGCGATCGCCCTCGTCGGCGGGGTGAACCTCGTGCTGCGGCCCATGTTCCCCGGCTTCTTCGTGAGCATCCTCAGCCTCGTGCCGTTCTACGTGCTGATCACGCTGCCGTTCATGTTCCGCACCATCGACTCCGGCCTCAGAGCGCTCGACCTGCAGACCCTCATGCGAGCGAGCGAGAGCCTCGGCAGCGGCGTCGTCCGCACCTTCTCCACCGTCGTGCTGCCCAACCTGTGGCCCGCGATCGTGTCGGGCTCGCTGCTCGTGGTGCTGATGGCCTCCGGCGAGCTCGTCATGGCGCAGCTGCTGCTGCACAAGACCTTCCCCACCCTCATGGTCGAACTGGGCCAGTCGCAGATCCGCCTCGCCGCGGCCCTCAGCTTCATCACGATCGTGGGGTCGTGGGCACTGATGGCGGCCATGGTGATCGCCGGCCGCGGCAAGAGCTCGACCGCGCGCGCGACCCAGTTCACGATCTGAACCCCGAACGCCCGAAAGGCATCCGATGACCACCACCCACACCGCCGCCGGTCGCGACGCCGCCGGCCAGGCGACCGGGGCCGCGGGCCTCGCCCTCTCGAACCTGACCAAGAGCTACGGCGACAAGACCGTGCTGCACTCCATCGACCTCGACGTGCGCCCCGGCGAGCTCGTCAGCCTGCTCGGCCCCTCGGGCTGCGGCAAGTCGACCGCACTCAAGATCATCGGCGGCTTCGAGCAGCCGACCTCGGGCATCGTGTCCATCGCCGGAGCCGACGTGACCCGCACCCCGGCGCGCGAGCGCGGCACGGGCATCGTGTTCCAGCAGTACTCGCTGTTCCCGCACATCACCGCCGCCCAGAACATCGAGTTCGGGCTCAAGGTGCAGCGCGTCGGCCGCGCCGAGCGCCATGCCCGCAGCGAGGAGCTGCTCGCGCTCGTCGGCCTCGAAGAGCACGGCGGCAAGTACCCGCACCAGCTCTCGGGCGGCCAGCAGCAGCGCGTCGCGCTCGCCCGCGCGCTCGCGGTCGCCCCGCGGGTGCTGCTGCTCGACGAGCCGCTCTCGGCGCTCGACGCCCTGGTGCGCGAACGGTTGCGCGAGGAGATCGTGCGCATCCACCGCGAGCGCGGCACGACCACGATCATGGTGACGCACGATCAGGAGGAGGCGCTCGCGATGGCGGATCGCGTCGCCGTGATGCACGAGGGCCGCATCGCGCAGTTCGACACCCCGCAGGCCATCTACAGCTCTCCCGAACCCGGCTTCGTGGCCGGCTTCATCGGCGTCATGAACCGCATCCGCCCAGAGGAGGTCACCGATGCCGGCGTGCGGCTCTTCGGCGACCTGCTGCCGCGCGGCGCGATCGTGCTCGACGCGGCGGGAGAGGTGCTGATCCGGCCCGAGGATCTCGACGTCGTCCCCCAGGTCGACGGCGGCGCGCTCATCACCGACCTCACCCTGCGCGGAGGCTTCACCAGCGCACGCGTGCTGCTCGACGACCTCGACCGCAGCGTGCGCGTCGACCTGCCCACCGGGCGCGCCGCAGAGCTGCGCACCGGCGACCGGGTGCGCGTGCGCGTCGCGGCGGCGCGGAGCCGGGAACGGGCGCTCTGATGGGAACGGGCACCGTGACGGCGGAGGGCATGGCGGCCGGAGACGTCAAGCTGCTGCTGATCGGCATCGACGGGCTGAGGATCGACCGGGCCTTCGGCACCGGCCTCGCCCCCACGCTCGACGCGCTCGCCGCCGAGGGGCGCTTCATCCGGTCCGAGGTGGAGGGCCCCACGATCTCCGCCCCCAGCTGGGCCACGATCCTCACCGGCGCGACCCACGCCCAGCACGGCATCGACGACAACGCCATGCGGGGCCACCGGCTCGACGAGCACCCCGACTTCCTCACCCGGGCCTGGCAGCGGGACCCGGCAGTCACGACCTACGCCGCGGCAGGCTGGCCGGTGCTCACCGACCCCGCCGGCCTCGGCCCCATCGTGCGGACGCGGCCGGAGCAGCTGAACGCCGGCCGGCACCATGTGATCAGCCTGAACGGCGAGCTCTACGGCTATCGTGCGATCGACCCCGAGATCGCGTCGCGGGCCCGGCTCGCCATCGGCTACGCCGGCCCCGATCTCTCGTTCGTCTATTTCTGCCACACCGACGACGCCGGCCACTACTTCGGTGTGCGCACACCGGAGTACGACGAGGCCATCGCGCTCACCGACCAGCGGGTCGGGATGCTGCTCGACGCGGTCGATGCGCGGGTCGCCGCCACCGGCGAGAGATGGGTGATCGGGATCACGACCGATCACGGGCACCTCGACGAGGGCGGGCACGGCGGCGACAGCCCTCACGAGACGCAGACGTTCCTGCTCGCGGCCGTGCGCGGCGGGCAGGGGGCCGGGGCGACCGCGCTGACCGCGATGCCCGACCGCATCGCGCCCCGCGAGTTCGTCGAGCAGCTGCTCGCGATCCGGGCGGCCCTCGCGGCCTGACCCGCTCAAGGTTCTCCGCCGCCTTCGGCCGGTGCGGGTCTGTTCCTCCGGTACGGGGCTGTGGTCTCCCGTACGGGGCTGCGGTCTCCCATACGGGTTTATGCTGAGCCTGTGGAGCACGACGATGCGGCCGACGCCGCGGCGATCAGGGCCCGGGGCCTCACGGTGCGGCGCGGCCGCCGGCAGGTGCTCCAGGGCATCGACCTGGAGGTCGTGCGCGGGGGCGTGACCGGGCTGCTCGGCCCCTCGGGCTGCGGCAAGAGCACGCTCATGCGCTCGGTGGTCGGCGTGCAGTCGAACGTCGGCGGGGAGCTGTCGGTGCTCGGCCTGCCCGCGGGGTCGGCGGCCCTGCGCCGCCGGGTGTCGTACGCGACGCAGGCCGCCTCGGTCTACGACGACCTGACCGTGCAGCAGAATCTGCGCTACTTCGCGCGGGTGCTCGGCGCGAGATTCACGCATGCGGAAGCATCGCTTCCGCGCGAATCTCGCGGGCGCGCCACTGCGCGAGCGCGTGGCGACGCCGAGCGCGTGATCGAGCTGGTCGGCCTCGCCGCCGAGGCGGGGCGCAGGGTGGACGCGCTGAGCGGCGGGCAGCGGGGCCGCGTCTCGCTCGCGGCGGCGCTGCTGGGATCCCCCGAGCTCATCGTGCTCGACGAGCCGACGGTGGGCCTCGACCCCGTGCTGCGCGCCGAGCTCTGGGATCTCTTCCGCGCCCTCGCCGCCGAGGGGGCGACCCTGCTCGTGAGCAGCCACGTGATGGACGAGGCGCTGCGCTGCGACCGGCTGCTGCTGATGCGCGAGGGGCGGATCATCGCCGACACCTCGCCCGACGAGCTGCTCGCGTCGACGGGCACGGCCGATCCCGAGGCCGCGTTCCTCGCGGTCATCGCGGCCCAGGAGGCCGGGCACGGCCGCCACGCGGCCGGATCCTCTGAGGAGGATCCGCGATGACCCCGGCCCGCACCCTCGCCACGGCCGGCCGCGTGCTCCGGCAGCTCGCCCACGACCCCCGATCCATCGCCCTGCTGCTGCTCATGCCGAGCCTGCTGGTCGGCCTCTTCGCGTGGCTGTTCGCCGATCAGGAGGGCGCCTTCGACCGCTTCGGCGGGCCGATCCTCGCGCTCTTCCCCTTCATCCTGATGTTCATCATCACCTCGGTGACGACGCTGCGCGAGCGCCGCTCCGGCACGCTCGAGCGGCTCATGACGACGCCGCTCGGCAAGGGCGACTTCATCGTCGGCTACGCGCTCGCCTTCGGGCTGGCCGCGACGGTGCAGGCCGTCGTCACCGTCGGGTTCGCGGTGCTCGTGTGCGGTCTCGACGTGACCGGCCCCCTTTGGCAGCTGGGCGTCGTCGCCGTGCTCGACGCGCTGCTCGGCACCGGGCTCGGGCTGCTGGCCAGCGCCTTCGCGCGCACCGAGTTCCAGGCGGTGCAGTTCATGCCGGTCGTCGTGTTCCCGCAGATCCTGCTCGGCGGGCTGCTGATGCCCCGCGATCAGATGCCCGACGCCCTGCAGGCGATCTCCGACTGGCTGCCGCTCAGCTACGCGATCGACGCGGTGAACGCCGTCGCCGCGGGCGACGAGGGGTGGGATCTCGGCAAGCCGCTCGCGGTGATCGCCGCGGTGACGCTCGCCGCGCTCGGCCTCGCCGCGCTCACGCTGCGCCGCCGCACGCCGTAGGGGGTATGCCGAATAGGCTGGGGACCATGCGCCTCCACCTCGCCTCCACCTCTCCCGCACGGCTTTCCGTACTGCGTGCGGCCGGTATCGAACCCGTCTGCTTCTCGCCCGAGGTCGACGAGGAGGCCGAGGTCGCGGCCCGCGAGGCCGAGCTGGGGCGGGCCCTCACGGCGCCCGAACTCACCGAGTACCTGGGCCGTCTGAAGGCCGAGGACGTCGTGCGCCGGCACGGGCCGGACGGCACCGGCGAGATCGACGGGCTCGTGCTCGGCGGCGACTCGGCGTTCCTGCTCGGCGGCGAGATCCTCGGCAAGCCGCACGAGCCCGAGATCGCGCTGGCCCGCGCGAAGCAGCACCGCGGAGGCACCGGCGTGCTGCACTCGGGGCACTGGCTGATCGACTGCTCGGGCGGCGAGGTGCGGGGCGCGCAGGGCTCGGTCGACACGGCGACCGTGACGCTCGCGGCCGACATCTCCGACGCCGAGCTCGAGGCCTACGTCGCGACGGGCGAGCCGCTCGAGCTCGCGGGCGGCTTCGCCATCGACGGGCTCGCGGGCGCGTTCATCGAGCGGATCGAGGGCGCGCCCAGTTGCGTGATCGGCCTCTCGCTGCCCGCGCTGCGCCGGCTCGTGATCGGCCTCGGGCACGATTACGCCGCCCTCTGGAACCGGCCCGCCTGAGTGCGGCACGGCGGAGAGCCCCGGCCTCATCCGAGATGAGGGCCGGGGCTCTCCGTCGCTGAGCTCTCCGCCGCTGAGAGGCGCCTACCGGTCGAAGGCGACCGCCTGGATGCCGGTCTCGACGCGCTCGGCCTCGGCTGCCTTGCGCTCCGCATCGAGGTCGAGGGTGCGGCCCAGGATCAGGTAGGCCACCGCCGAGACGATCAGCCCGACGAACAGGGCGATGTCGGCGTCGCCGAGCGCCGAGGCGACCGGCCCGACCCACCAGGTGGTCACGACGAACGGGAGCATCGCGACGAGGCCGATGACGTACGCCAGCATGCCGCGCCAGCCCCAGTTGCCGTAGACGCCGTTGGGCTTGAAGATCTCCGACACCACGTAGTGCCCGCGGCGCACGAAGTAGTAGTCGACGAGGTTGACGGAGGTCCAGGGCACCATCACGTAGAGCAGGATCACGAGGAAGCTGCCGAAGTTGTCGAGGAACTCGCCCGTGCTGACGGAGGCCCCGATGAAGGCGGTCACCGCCACGAGGCTGCAGGCGATCACTCGCACGAGGCGGGTCGGCTTGATCGGGCGGATCGAGTCCACCGTCGTGATGAGCTCCATGGCCGCTGCGTAGATGTTGACGGTGATCACCGCGACGAGGGCCGGCAGGGCCGAGAGGAGCAGGATCGTGCCCGAGCCGGGCAGCACCTCGTTGGCCAGTTGCTCGACGGCTCCGATCGGGTCGCCGCTCGCGAAGGCCGCCGCGACGAAGGCGCCCAGCAGCATGAGCCACGACATGCCGACGAAGACCCCGCTGTAGGTGTAGAAGAGCGCCTTGCCCGGCTTGGTCTCCGGGGGCAGGTAGCGCGAGTAGTCCGAGACGTAGGGCGCCCAGCCGAGGGCGTATGCGGCGGCCGCGCCGAACTGCACCAGGAACGACACCCAGGTGAAGCCCGAGAACGAGAGCTGGTCGCCGGTGAGCGGCACCATGAAGATCGCTGCGACGGTCACGAGGCCGAAGGTCAGCAGGAACAGCCAGGTGAGCCACTTCTGGGTCTGGTGGATCCAGTGGTAGCCGAAGATGGCGAGCATGAGCGCGAGGCCGCTGATGATGAGGTACCAGAGCACGCTGACATCGGCGCCCGTGGTCTTCACGAGGATCTCGGCGCCGAGCATCTGGTTGAACATGTTGAAGCCGACGAGGCTGAACACCACGATGATGCAGATCAGTGCGACGCCGCGGTAGCCGAACTGCGCGCGCGACTGGATCATCTGCGGCAGGCCCAGCTGCGGCCCCTGCGCCGAGTGGAACGCCGTGAACACGGTGCCGACCGCCGCGCCGAGCAGGATCGCCAGCGCCGAGGTGGCGAAGGAGGCGCCGAGGGCCGCGCCGAGCATGCCCGTGGCGAGGGTCGTGATGTTCGCGTTCGACATGAACCACAGCGAGAAGAGGCTTCTCGGGTTGCCGCGTCGTTCTTCGAGGGGCACCCACTCGATCGAGCGGCGCTCGACGAGTCCCGTCCCCACTGCCGCGGCCTGGCCGGCCGCCGTCGTGTTCGCCATTGGCGTTCCCTTCGTTGGTGAGCGCCGGTCCGTGCTTCATCGTGGGGACCAGTGGTGCGCTGAAACGACGATAGGAAAGATTAGCTCTCGGTACCAGACGATACTTACCTTTAATACATATCGTCTTAAGCTATGGTGCGGGCGATGTCGAGGGTTCTGAGAGGGCGCCTCGGGGAGAGAATCGGACCCGACCGAGGATCACCGCGCTCTCCGCGCCCCGGCTCCGCGCACCATCTCCGAGGCGACCCGCATCAGCTCCGCCGCGGCCGGCGCCAGCGCCGAGTTGCGGCGCCTGATCCCCGCGATCGTGTCGAAGAGCGGAGGGTCGAAGGAGCAGGTGCGGATCTCGGGCGGGAAGTCCTCGCGCACCACGATCGACCTCGACACGAGGGTCTCGCCGACGCCCCTCCGCACGAGCTCGAGCGCGGGGCTGACCATCTCGACCTCGACGATCGGCTCGAGGCGCAGGCCCCGCGCCTGCGCCCGTTCGGCGAGCTGGCGGCGAGTCGGATCGTTCCAGCCGTAGTGGGCGTCGTAGACGATGAGCGGGCGCTCCGCGACCTGCTCGATGGTGATCGGGCTGGAGACGCGTTCGGGGTCGCGGCTGGCCCAGAGCACCTCGTCGCGCAGCAGCGGGGTCACCTCGAGCCCCTCGTCGTCGATGGGCAGCACGACGATGCCGGCCTCGAGCACGCCGTCGCGCACTCCGGCGGCGACCTCCGCCGAGTTCTGGCCGATGAGCCGCAGGCGCACCCCCGGATGCTCGTCGCGGAACCTCGCGATGAGATCGGGCAGGAAGTAGTAGGGAGCGTTGCGGAGCACGCCGACCGACACCGTGCCGCCGCTGAGGCCGTGCAGCGCCTCGAGCGCGAGCCCTCCGCCGTCGGCGCCGGCGATCGCGCGCTGCGCCCAGGGCAGCAGTTCCTCTCCTGCTGCGGTGAGATGCAGGCGTCGCCCGCCCCGCACGAAGAGCGTGAGGCCGTACTGGGCTTCGAGCTTGCGCACGAGCTCCGAGATCGTGGGCTGGGTGGTGCCCAGCTCCTCGGCCGCGGCGGTGAACGAACCGAGCAGGGCGGCGGCGAGGAACGCTCGCAGTTGCGTCAGTGTCATAGCCCTAGACTATGCGAAGTATAGAAACTCATCTTCTTGTGCGATATTTCGACGCGTCTGTACGATCTCACCATGCTCTACACTCCCGCGGTTCTCGCCGCTCTCGAAGGCCGATTCCAGCACATCAAGACCCCCGGGGTCCACGCTCCCGCAGCGCAGCGCGATCCCCAGGTGATCGCACGCGTCTCCGAGATGCTGAGCGACATCGAGCGCAACGGCCTCGACGCCGTCCGCCGGTACGCGGCCGAGCTCGACCACTGGCAGAGCCCCGACTTCGAGCTGGACGCCAAGACCATCCGCACCAGCGGGGATCGCCTCGACCCGGAGCTCCGCGCGGCGATCGAACTCGGCTCCGAGCGCACTCAGGCCTTCGCGCGGGCCCAGCGCGACCGTCTGGGCGACTTCGAGGTGGAGCTCGCGCCCGGCCTCGTCACCGGCGTGCGATACGTGCCCGTCTCCCGTGTCGGCGCCTATCTGCCCGCGGGCCGGTTCCCCCTCACCGCGAGCGCGTTCATGACCGTCGGCGTGGCGAAGGCCGCCGGCGTGCCGACCGTCATCGCCTGCACGCCGCCGCAGCCGGCCGGCGGCGCCAACGACGCCGTGACCTACGCGGCCCACCTCTCGGGCGTCGACCGCATGTTCGTGCTCGGCGGCGTGCAGGCGCTCGGCGCCATGGCCTTCGGCCTGCTCGGCGAGCTGCCCGTCGACATGATCGTCGGAGCGGGCAACGCCTTCGTCGCCGAGGCCAAGCGGCAGCTCTTCGGCACGGTCGCGATCGACCTGCTGGCAGGCCCCTCGGAGGTCGCCGTGCTGGCCGACGAGACCGCCGACCCCGTGCTCGTCGCGGCCGACCTGCTCGGCCAGGCCGAGCACGGCCCGAACTCCCCCGCGGCGCTGGTGACCACCTCCCCCGAGCTGGGGCGGGCCGTGGCGGCGGAGGTCGAGCGCCAGCTCTCGACGCTCTCCACCGCGTCGATCGCCGGGCCCGCCTGGCACGACTTCGGCTCCATCACCGTCGCCGAGGACCGGGACGTCGCCATCGAGCTGATGGACGACCTGGCCCCCGAGCACCTCGAGGTGCTCACCGCGGATGACGACTACTACCACGATCGGCTGCGCAACTACGGCTCGATCTTCCTCGGCCCCTGGAGCACCGTCGCCTACTCCGACAAGGGGATGGCCGGCACCAACCACGTGCTGCCCACCGCGGGCGGCGCCAAGCACTCGGCGGGCCTCTCGGTCTCCCGCTTCATGAAGCCGCTCACCTACCAGCGCATCGCCGAGGAGGCGACCCCGCTGCTCGCTCCCGCGGTCGAGACCATCTCGAACTCCGAGCAGATGTCGGCCCACGCCGCGACCGCCACCCTGCGCCTCGACAGGCTCTCCCGCTAAGATCGGCACCTCGGAGGTCATCATGGCAGTCTCGGCGGCGGATCCTGCAGCGGCTCCCGCACCGGAGCGCGTGAGAATCCGCTGCGCGCAGCTCGCCCCGGTCATCGGGGAGAGCGACGGCAACCTCGCCGCGATCGAGCGCGAGCTCGCCGGGGCCGCGGTCGACGGCGTCGACCTGCTGGTGCTGCCGGAGCTCGCCACCTGCGGCTACTCGATGACTCCGGCGGAGGCGCGGGCAGCGGCCCTGCGCGCAGACGACGCCGTGATCCGCCGCTGGGGCGAGATGCTCGCGGGCAGCGGCACGACCGCGGTGATCGGCTTCTGCGAAGACGGGGGATCGGCGCTCTACAACAGCGCAGCGGTGATCGTGCCCGGCGCCGAGCCCGTCGTCTACCGCAAGCTGCACCTGTGGGACACCGAGAAGCTGATCTTCACGCCGGGCGCCGCGCGGCCGCCGATCGTGCGGATGCCGGCGGGGGCCCTCGGAGTCATCGTCTGCTACGACCTCGAGTTCCCCGAGCTGCCCCGCTCGCTCGCCCTCGAGGGTGCCGATCTCATCGCCGTGCCGACCAACTGGCCGATGCGCTCCAAGCCCCGGGGCGAGAGGCCGCAGGAGGTCATCCACGCGATGGCGGCCGCGCAGGCCTCGGCGATCGCCATCGCCTGCTGCGACCGCTCGGGCGACGAGCGCGGCACCTCGTGGACCGAGGGCACCACCGTGGTCGGCCCCGACGGCTGGCCGCTCGGCGTGGCGGGCCCCGACGGCCGGCTCGACGTCGAGGTGGAGCTGCC
>JBFXIT010000039.1:10795-13100 GCA_050175655.1 Leucobacter sp. | reverse complement strand
CGAGGGTGCGGATGCCCATCGCGTGCAGGGCCTCCTGCAGCAGCGGGACCTGCCCCTTGAACTCCGGCGGCGTCTCGCCGCGGGTGCCCTTATCCTCCGGATACTCCTCCGTGCGGAAGGAGTGCCGCGAGATGTCGAACGCCACGGCGATGGCATCGGGACTCTCGTTGCCTAACAGATTGATGAGCATCGCGATGAAGCCGTGGATCGCGTTGGTGTGCTGCCCCGACGCCGTCTGGAAGCTGTCGACCGGCAGCGCGTAGAAGGCGCGGAAGGCCAGCGAATGGCCGTCGATGATCATGAGGGTAGGCTGAGGATTCGACACGAGCCCAGCCTACAAGCCGCCCCGCCCCCTCGGGCGGAGAAAGTAACGCGCCATGACCCCTGCCCCGTCCACGACCGTGATCACCGATGAGCAGGGGCGTGCATATCTCGATCGGAGAGGCCTCGGCGCCCTTGCCGACAGGATGGGTATCGTGTTCACCGAGTTCAACTCGGAGCGGGCCGTCGCGACCATGCCCGTCGAGGGGAACACCCAGCCGCTGATGCTGCTCCACGGCGGCGCCTACGTGGTGCTCGGCGAGAGCCTCGGTTCGATGCACGCGAACCTCGTCGCCCCGGAGGGCTACATCGCGGTCGGCGTCGACATCAACGCCACGCACACGGGATCGGCGACGACAGGCCTCGTCACCGGCGTCTGCACGCCGATCAAGCTCGGCCGCTCCGTCGCGGTGCATGAGATCGTGATCACAGACGAGAGCGGGCGCCGCTGCTCGACGGTGAGGATCACGAATTTCTACAAGAACGTCGGCTGAGCGCCTCAGTCCTTCTTCGGGCCGAGCTGATCGATGATCGTCTTCGCCACATCCTGCATCGTGAGGCGGCGATCCATCGAGGCCTTCTGGATCCAGCGGAAGGCCTCGGGCTCGGTGAGCCCCATCTTGTCGTTCAGGATGCCCTTCGCGCGATCGACGAGCTTGCGGGTCTCGAAGCGCTCGGCGAGGTCTGCGACCTCGTTCTCGAGCGCCACGATCTGCTGGAAGCGCGAGAGCGCGATCTCGATGGCCGGGATCAGGTCTGCGGGGGTGAAGGGCTTCACCACGTAGGCGAGCGCACCGGCCTCGCCCGCGCGCTCCACGAGCTCGCGCTGGCTGAACGCGGTGAGCAGCACCACCGGCGCGATGTGGTCCTTGTTGATCTGCTCGGCCGCCGAGATGCCGTCGAGCTTCGGCATCTTGACGTCCATGACGACGAGGTCGGGACGCAGCTCTTCGACCAGGCGCACCGCCTCCTCGCCGTCGGCGGCCTCACCCACGACGTCGAAGCCGTTGTCTCGCAGCGTCTCGACGATGTCGAGGCGGATCAGGGACTCGTCTTCTGCGACGACGACGCGTCGCGGAGGGGTGCTCGTCTGTTCAGTCATGCCGATTAGCTTACTCCTGAGTGGGCGTCGAGTGCTGGACGCTTGGGGCTCGAGTGCCGGATGCGGGACTTGAACCCGCACGCCTTTCGGCAACGCATTTTGAGTGCGTCGTGTCTGCCAATTCCACCAATCCGGCTCAATAGGCCAGCGTAACGTACCGTGAGGACTCATGAGCACACCGTCGAAAGGCGGACCGTGCTCGCCAGACCCGTTTACGTCGATGTCAGACCGGGATGGAGCCGCGCCCGATCACGTGCTGCCTGGGGCCGGCCTCGTCGAGCCGGCCGATCGCCTCGCCCATGCGGTGGATGCGCAGCGTGTTGGTGGTCCCGATCACGCCGGGGGGCGATCCGGCGATGATCAGCACCCGGTCGCCCAGCTCGACCCGGTCGGCGTCGAGCAGCACCGCGTCGACCTGGTCGAACATCTCATCGGTCGAGCCGACGCGGGGCACCTCGTAGCTGCGGGCGCCCCAGGTGAGCTCCATGCGGCGACGGATCGAGCGGCTCGGGGTGAACCCGACGATCGGGATCGGCTTGCGCAGGCGCGCCATGCGCCGCACGGTGTCGCCGGACTCGGTGAACACGCAGATGAGCTTCGCGCCGATGAACTCGGCGACCTCCGCGGCCGCCAGCGTCAGCGCTCCGCCCTGCGTGCGAGGCTGGTTCTGCGGCACCGGGCGCAACGGCTCGATGCGATCGAGCGCATGCTCCTCGGTCGCCTGGATGATGCGCGCCATCGTCTTCACGGCCTCTACCGGGTAGGCGCCGACGCTGGTCTCGCCCGAGAGCATGACCGCGTCCGCACCGTCGAGCACCGCGTTCGCGCAGTCGCTCGCCTCTGCGCGGGTGGGTCGCGGGTTCTCGATCATCGACTCGAACA
>JBFXIT010000039.1:0-10695 GCA_050175655.1 Leucobacter sp. | reverse complement strand
ACCGGGTAGGCGCCGACGCTGGTCTCGCCCGAGAGCATGACCGCGTCCGCACCGTCGAGCACCGCGTTCGCGCAGTCGCTCGCCTCTGCGCGGGTGGGTCGCGGGTTCTCGATCATCGACTCGAACACCTGGGTCGCCACGATCACCGGCTTCGCGTTGCGGCGGGCCAGGGCGATCGCCTCGGTCTGCACCAGTGGCACCTGCTCGAGCGGCAGCTCGACGCCGAGGTCGCCGCGGGCGACCATGATCCCGTCGAACGCCACGACGATGTCCTCGAGGTTCTCCACCGCCTGGGGCTTCTCGATCTTGGCGATGACGGGCAGCCACGTTCCCTCCTCGTCCATGATCTCGTGCACACGGACGATGTCGGCCGCGTCGCGCACGAAGGAGAGGGCGATGTAGTCGACGCCGAGCTTCAGGGCCCAGCGCAGATCCTGCTCGTCCTTGTCGCTCAGCGCCGGCACGTTGACCGCGACGCCCGGAAGGTTGATGCCCTTGTTGTTGGAGACGGCGCCGGGGATCTCGACCACGGTGTAGACCGTGTCATCGGTCACCCGTGTCGCCCGCAGTGCCACCTTGCCGTCGTCGATGAGCAGGGGGTCTCCCGGCTTCACATCGCCAGGCAGGCCCTTGTGCGTCGTGCCGCAGATGGTGCGGTCGCCGACGACGTCGCGGATGGTGATGGCGAACTCGTCGCCGACCTCCAGCTCGTGGGGGCCGTCGGCGAAGGTCGCGAGGCGGATCTTCGGCCCCTGGAGATCGGCGAGCACCGCGATCGGCCGGCCCACCTCGTTCTCGGCGCGCCGGATGTTGCGGTAGATGCCCTCGTGCACGTTGTAGGTGCCGTGCGACATGTTGAGCCGGGCGACGTTGACGCCCGCTCGGATGAGGTCGAGCGTGTGGTCGTAGCTCGAGACCGCGGGGCCCCAGGTGGCGACGATCTTGGCGTGACGCATGTATGCCTTTCGGTTGTGCGGGCGCCCGACTCCCGGGGGCTCAGCGTGCTGGCTGCGGCTCTTCTGCTTCTGGTTCTGCGGCGGAGGCCTCTGTATCCTCGGGCGCCGAGCCCTCGAGCACACCGTGGTAGTACTCGTCGGGATCCGCGGTGCGCGCCTCGGGATCGTTCGGGTTGCTGCGCCCCGGCAGGTAGACGGACGATTCCAACCCCACGTGACGACGGCGCTGCACGAAGAACACGATCAGGCCCGCGACGATCGCGAGCAGAGCCGTCAGCTGGTTGCTGCGCAGACCCAGGAACAGCAGGCTGGGGTCGACGCGCATGCCCTCGATGAAGAAGCGGCCGATACCGTACCAGACGAGGTAGAGGGCGAAGAAGCGGCCCCAGCGCAGCTGCCACCTGTGCTCGATGGCGAGCAGCACGACGATGCCGAGCAGGTTCCAGACGATCTCGTAGAGGAACGTCGGATGGAACAGCGTGCCCTCGGGCAGGCCGATGGGGAACGCCGGGTTGTCGCTCTCGATCGCGAGGCCCCAGGGCAGCGTGGTGGGCCCGCCGAAGAGCTCGTGGTTGAACCAGTTGCCCAGGCGGCCCGCGGCCTGCGCGAGCAGCATGCCCGGCACGAGGGCGTCGGCGAACGACCAGAAGCGGATGCCCGTGATGCGCGAGGCGATGAGCACGCCGATTCCGCCGCCGATCAGCGCGCCGAAGATGGCGATGCCGCCGTTCCAGAACGCGAACACCTCGAGCAGATTCTTGCCCGGCCCGAAGTAGTCGCCCCAGTGGGTGAGCACATGGTACAGACGGGCCCCGACGATGCCCAGCACGACCGCCCAGACGGTGAAATCGATGACCGCGCCGCGTTCGGCACCGCGCCGGCTCAGCCTGCGCCCCGTCCAGATGGCGGCGAGGACGATGCCCGCCAGGATGCAGAGCGCATAGAAGTAGATGCGCAGGGGGCCGAGTTGCAGGAACTGCAGCTCGGGGCTGGGAATGCTCAGCGGAAGGATCATGCTCTGCTTTCTCGCGTAACGATCGGTGCCGGGGCAGACGACCAGATCATCCTATCGTCTCGTGCCCGCTGCGATCTCTCGCACGGTCGCGGCGAGCCGCTCCACTCCCGCCGCCGCTCCGCCGGCCTTCCATCCGTCGCGCAGCGCGCGCACGAAGGCGGTGCCCACGATGGCTCCGTCCGCATAGTCGAGAGCGGCGGCGACCTGCTCGGCGTTGGAGATGCCGATCCCGACGCAGGCGAGTTCGGCCCCCTGCTCGCGGAGCCGGCCGGTGAGGCCGCGAGCAGCGGCATCGAGCTGGGCGCGTTCGCCGGTGATCCCCATCGTCGAGACCGTGTACACGAAGCCGGTCGAGCTCTCGGAGATCATCTTCAAGCGCTCGTCGGTCGAGGTCGGGGCGGCGAGGAAGACGCGGTCGAGGCCGTGTTTCTCGCTGATCTCGATCCACTCCTCCGCGGCGTCCGGGGTGATATCGGGGGTGATGAGGCCCGCGCCTCCCGCTGCCGCGAGGTCGGAGGCGAAGCGGTCGACGCCGTACTGGACGACCGGGTTCCAGTAGGTCATCACGAGCACCGGCGTATCGACGGCCTCGCGCACGCGGCGCACCGCCTCGAAGACGTCGCTCAACCGGAAGCCCTCGGCGAGCGCGGTGCCCGTCGCCTCCTGGATCACGGCGCCGTCCATCACGGGATCGGAGTAGGGCACGCCGAGCTCCAGCACGTCTGCCCCGCTGCGCGCCATGGCGATGGCGGCGTCGACGCTCGCGTCGAGGTCGGGGAAGCCGACGGGCAGGTAGCCCACGAGGGCTCCCCGTCGATCCTGCTTCGCCGCGAGGATCGCCGCGGCCACCCGAGACACGTGCGCGCTCATCGGGCCGCCTCCTCGTCGATCAGGCCGAAGTACTTCGCCGCCGTCTCCATGTCCTTGTCGCCGCGGCCCGAGAGGCTGACGGCGATGATCGCGTCGGGACCGAGCTCGCGGCCGACGCGGATCGCGCCTGCGAGCGCGTGCGCGGACTCGATGGCGGGGATGATGCCCTCCGTGCGGCTGAGCAGGCGCAGCGCCTGCATCGCCTCGTCGTCGGTCGCCGGGATGTACTCGGCGCGGCCGATGTCCGCGAGCCAGGCGTGCTCGGGGCCGACGCCGGGGTAGTCGAGGCCCGCCGAGATCGAGTGGGACTCGATCGTCTGGCCGTCCTCGTCCTGCAGCACATAGGTGCGAGCGCCGTGCAGGATGCCCGGTCGACCGCGCTCGATCGACGCGGCGTGCCGCACCGTGTCGACCCCGTCTCCGGCGGCCTCCACCCCGTAGAGCCGGACGCCCTCGTCGTCGAGGAACGCGTCGAACATGCCGATGGCGTTCGATCCGCCGCCCACGCAGGCGACGACCGCGTCGGGGAGCCGCCCGGTGCTCTCGAGCAGCTGCTCGCGCGCCTCCTCGGAGATGATCTTTTGGAAGTCGCGGACCATCGCGGGGAACGGATGCGGGCCCGCCGCGGTGCCGAAGATGTAGTTGGTTCGCTCGACGCTCGCGACCCAGTCGCGGTAGGCCTCGTTGATCGCGTCCTTGAGCGTGCGCGAGCCGGCGGTCACCGGGATCACCTCGGCGCCGAGCAGTCGCATGCGGGCGACGTTCAGCGCCTGGCGCTCGGTGTCGACCTCGCCCATGTAGATGGTGCACTCGAGCCCGAACAGGGCTGCGGCGGTCGCGGTGGCGACGCCGTGCTGCCCGGCCCCCGTCTCCGCGATGACCCGGGTCTTGCCCAGGCGCTTCGTGAGCAGCGCCTGCCCCAGCACGTTGTTGATCTTGTGCGAACCCGTATGGTTCAGATCCTCGCGCTTGAGGAAGACGCGAGCGCCTCCGGCGTGCTCGGCGAACCGGGGCACCTCGGTGATGGGCGAGGGGCGGCCCGCGTAGGATCGCAGCAGCTCCAGCAGCTCCGCCTGGAACCCGGGGTCGGCCTTCGCCTCTTCGTAGGCGGCCGTCAGCTCGTCGATCGCCGCGATGAGCGACTCGGGCATGTACCTGCCGCCGTAGTCGCCGAAGAAGGGGCCCCGCTGCTCCCGCAGCGATCCGGTCCTCTCGTTCTGCCGGTCGGTCATGTCACCGCTCCATCCCGGCCCGGCCATCGCCGGGCGGTCGTATCGTCGCCGTCGTGCGTTCTCGACGGGTCAGACGCTCAGATAGCTCTGCAGCGTCGCAATGGGGTCGTTCGTGACGAGCGCCTCGCCGACGAGCACCGCGTCTGCGCCGGCCTCGCGGTAGCGGACCACGTCGCTCACGTCGAGCACCGCCGACTCCGCCACGCGGATCACGCCGGCCGGGATCTGATCGGCGACCCGGCCGAACAGCTCGCGGTCGAGCTCGAAGGTGCTGAGGTTGCGGGCGTTCACCCCGATCAGCTGTGCGCCGAGGTCGACCGCGCGGGTCACCTCGTCGTCGCTGTGGGTCTCGACCAGCGGTGTCATGCCGAGCTGACGGGTGAAGTCGTAGAGACGCTGGAGCGTCTCCTGCGGCAGCGCGGCCACGATCAGCAGCACCATGTCGGCGCCCGCGGCGCGGGCCTCGAGGATCTGGTGCTCCTCGCCGATGAAGTCCTTGCGCAGCACCGGGATGCTGACCGCCTTGCGCACGGCCTCGAGGTCGGCGAGCGACCCCTTGAACTTGCGCTCCTCAGTGAGGACGCTCACCGCGCTCGCACCGCCCGATTCGTACTGCGCGGCCAGAGCCTGGGGCTCGGGGATCTCGGCCAGCTCGCCGCGAGACGGGCTCGCCCGCTTCACCTCGGCGATCACCTTGATGCGATCCGCCGGGGCCAGCGCTTCGAGTGCGTCGAGCGCGGCCGGGCGCGCCAGGGCCTCCGCCTCGACCTGAGCCGTCGGCTTCAGCTGGCGCCGTGCCCTCGCATCCTCGAGAGCACCCGCGAGCAGTTGATCGAGCACCTTAGTCGTGGGTCTTGGGCTGGTACTTCGGGCCGTTGACCCCGTAGCCGGCCTTCGAGAGGATGAACCCGAGCACGAGGCCGAGAAGAACGACGCCTGCGCATACCCAGACCATCGTCGCGTTGTGCAGGAAGAAGAAGACGGCGCCGGCTGCGATGCCGATCAGCATGACGATCACCGCCGTCCATGCCGCGGGCGAGTCGCCGTGACCGGGGTCTCCGTGCTGGGTGCTCATGAATCTCCTCGAAACAGTATGGTTCCCGTCCAGCTTACCGGGTGCCGTGCGATTCGGGCGACTCGCCACCCGGCGAAGTCGGGTCGTCGCCCCGGCTCAGCTCGTCCCAGTCCGAGATGCGGTCGTGCTCCCGATCCGCTCCCGCCGCCGCGCCCCCGGAAGCCGCCGCCGCGGTCTGCGCGTCGCCCGCGGTCTCGTACTTCCGGCCCGCCGCCTTCCACCTGCCGCCGAGCAGCAGCACCGAGGCTCCCAGCAGCACGAGCGCCGCACCGGCCGCCGCCGCGACGGCGATGAACGGAGAGGTCTCGCTCGCCCGCACCAGCTCGGGCTGCGCGGCGCCCGCGAGCCCGGTCGCCTCGGCCAGCTTGACCGATGCCGCGCCCCACGGATCCCCGAGCACCGCCACCGCGATCGCGACGATCCCGGCTCCGAGCAGCGCGACGAGCAGCCCGAGCAGCCGGCGCAGCCACAGCCCCGCGATCGTGAGCGCCAGCGCGGCGGCGAGCCCGGCGATCGCCACCGGCGAGATCGAGGCGTTCAGCTGCTGGCCGGTGAGCTCCAGCCGCTCGAACGCCGCAGCCCCCTCCACGAGGTCGAGGGCGACCCAGACCTGCGTGGCCGCGAAGAGCGCCACTGCGGCTGCCAGAGCGATGCCCGCGAGCAGCAGGAGCTTGCTGCGGGAGCGCCGCGGCGACGAAGAGGGCCGCACCTCCGAGCTCTCAGGCATCCGAGCCGCTCAGCCTGCTCAGGGTGTTGGCGATCGCCACGGCCCGCAACGGAGCCGCCGCCTTGTTGCGCGACTCCTGATCCTCGAGCTCCGGCACCGAGTCGGCGACGATGCCGCCGCCCGCCTGCACCATCGCCACCCCGTCGCGGATCGTCGCGGTCCGGATCGCGATCGCCAGATCGGCGGCTCCTGAGAGCCCGAAGTAGCCGACCACTCCCCCGTAGACGCCGCGCTGCACCGGCTCGAGCTCGTCGATGATCTGGAGAGCGCGGGGCTTGGGCGCACCGCTCAGGGTGCCCGCCGGGAACGTCGCGCGCAGCGCATCCACCGCGTTCCTGCCCTGGCTCAGCCTGCCCTCGACCGTGCTCACGATGTGCATGATGTGGCTGAAGCGCTCGATGCGCATGAACTCCGTCACCTCGACGCTGGAGGGCTCGCAGACGCGCAGCAGGTCGTTGCGCGCCAGATCGACGAGCATGAGGTGCTCGGCGCGCTCCTTCTCGTCGGCCAGCAGCTCGCGCTCGTGCTGCAGATCCTCGTCCACCGTGGCTCCGCGCGGGCGGGATCCGGCGATGGGGTGGGTCATCACGTGCCCGTCCTCCTGCACCGTCACCAGCGCCTCGGGGCTCGATCCGACGACCGCGAAGGGGCGCCCCTCCTCATCCTCCAGCTGCAGCAGGTAGAGATAGGGGCTCGGGTTCAGATGACGCAGCACCCGGTACACGTCGAGCGGCTCGGCCGTGCACTCCTGGTCGAAGCGCTGCGAGAGCACCACCTGGAAGATGTCGCCGTCGACGATGTAGCGCTTCGAGCGCTCGACGCCCGCCAGGTATTCGATCTCGGGCGTCAGGCGCCGAGGGCTCGGCAGCGCCTCGCGATCGAGCGTGCCCAGCGGGGACGGAACCGGGGCCGCCAGCGCCGCCTGCAGGGCGTCGAGTCGGGCCTGCGCATCCTCCCATGCAGCATCGGCCCATGCAGCGCCGGGATCCTCCTGGCGGTCCTCGTTCAGCACGTTCGCGAGCAGCACGACGCTGCCCTCGCGATGATCGATGACCACGAGCTCAGAGACGAAGCTGAGACCCTGGCTCGGCAGGCCCGGGCCCTCCTCGGGCCCGTCCGGAAGACGCTCGAACTGGCGCACCGTCTCCCAGCCGAGATAGCCGACGAAGCCGCTCGCGAGCGGAGGCAGGGCGGGGTCGGGGGCCTGGCGCCAGCGCTCCGTCACCGCTCGCAGCGCCTCGGCGGGAGCGAGGCCCTCCAGCCCTCCCGGAAGCAGCCGATCCTCGTCGACGTTCTTGCCGGCCTCGGGCACCCAGGCCGCCGCGCCGTCGCGCTCGGTGAGCACCCCGAAGCTGCCCGCGCCCACGAAACTGAATCTCGTCCACACCCCGCCCTGCTCGGCGGACTCGAGCAGGAAGGTGCCCGGACGGTCCGCCGCCACCTTCCGGTAGATGCTCACAGGCGTGTCGGCGTCCGCGAACACCTCGCGGCAGACCGAGATCACAGTGCGGGTGCTGCGCGCCGCGTCGAAGGCGGCGCGACTGGTCGTCAGAGTCACCGTCTCAGACTATCGCGCCGGGAACTGCGCTCACGCAGGCTCCGCCCGCTCCGCTCAGCCCTCGGCCGCGCCGGCCTCGGGCTCGCCCGGCGTCGCGGGCAGCTCTCGTCCCGTGAAGCAGGTGCGGGTGCCGGTGTGGCAGGCGGCGCCGATCTGGACGACTCGCACCAGCAGGGTGTCGCCGTCGCAGTCCGCGGCGACGGCGCGCACGTACTGCCTGTGGCCCGAGGTGTCGCCCTTGCGCCAGTACTCGCCGCGCGATCGGGACCAGAAGGTCACCCGGCCCTCGGTGAGCGTGCGGCGCACGGCCTCGCGATCCATCCAGGCGAGCATCAGCACCTCGCCCGACTCATCGTCCTGGACGATGGCGGGCAGCAGGCCGTCGGCACCGAACGCCAGGCCGTCGAGCGTCTCGTCGATCGAGGTCATGCCGATCCTCCCGCCTGCGTCCGGACCACGTAGCCGGCGCGCGCGATCGCGGCCTTCACCTCGCCGACCGTGAAGGTGCCGTCGTGGAACACCGAGGCCGCGAGCACCGCGTCCGCACCCGCCTCCACAGCGGGCGCGAAGTGCTCGAGCTCGCCCGCCCCGCCCGATGCGATCACCGGCACCGAGACCAGGTCGCGCACGAGCCTCGTCAGCTCCAGGTCGAACCCGGCGAGGGTGCCGTCGGCGTCCATGCTGTTCACCAGCAGCTCGCCCGCCCCGCGCTCCACGACCTCCCGGCACCATGCGAGCGCGTCCAGGTCGGCCTCGCGCCTGCCCCCGTGAGTGGTCACCGCGAATCCCGACGGCTGCCGCGGAGACCGCTTCACGTCGAGCGAGAGCACCAGCACCTGGGAGCCGAAGCGATCCGCGATCTCGCCGATCAGCTCCGGGCGCGCGATGGCGGCGCTGTTCACGCCCACCTTGTCGGCTCCGACGCCCAGCAACCGGGCCACGTCCTCGTCGCTGCGCACGCCGCCGCCGACGGTGAGCGGGATGAACACCTGCTCGGCCGTTCGCCTGACCACGTCGTAGGTCGTGCTGCGGTCGTCGACCGTCGCCGTCACGTCGAGGAAGGTCAGCTCGTCGGCGCCCTGCTCCGCATATCGGGCGGCGAGCTCGACGGGGTCGCCCGCATCGCGCAGGTTCAAGAAGTTGACGCCCTTGACGACGCGCCCCGCGGCGACGTCGAGACAGGGGATGACGCGGACGGCGACGCTCATCGCAGTCCCCCCCTACAGTCGCGCCGCGTGGATCGCGGTCACGAGAATCGCCCGTGCTCCGAGATCCGCCAGCTGGTCCATGACCTCGTTCGCATCGTCGGCCGGGATCATCACGCGCACCGCGACCCAGCCGTCCTCCCGCAGGGGCGATACGGTCGGCGATTCGATGCCGCCGGCGATCTCGGTCGCGGCCGAGAGCCTCGACTCCTCGAGGTCGTACTCCACCATCACGAACTTGCGGGCCACGAGCACGCCTCGCAGGCGACGGAGCAGTCGATCGATGCCGTCTTCGCGATTCGGGCCTCCGATGAGCACGGCGGTCGACTCGAGGATCACAGGCCCGAAGATCTCGAGCCCGGCCGAGGCGAGCGTGGCCCCCGTCGAGACGACGTCGGCGACCGCGTCGGCCACGCCCAGCTGGACCGCCGACTCCACGGCGCCGTCGAGCTTCACCGTCACGGCCTCGACGCCTCGCAGGCGCAGGAAGTCGTCGACGAGCTTGGGGTAGCTGGTCGCGACGCGCTTGCCCGCGAGCTGCTCGATGCTCTCGAACGCCCCTGCAGGCGCGGCGAAGCGGAAGGTCGAGTCGCCGAAGTCGAGGTGCGCGATCTCGCGAGCGTCGGAGCCCGAGTCGAGGAGCAGGTCCCGGCCCGTGATCCCGACGTCGAGCGCGCCCGATCCCACGTACGTCGCGATGTCGCGCGGGCGCAGGTAGAAGAACTCGACGTCGTTGCGGGAATCCCGATGCACGAGCTTGCGGCTGTCCCGCCGGCCGCTGTAGCCGGCCTCGGCGAGCATCTCGGCGGCGATCTCGGAGAGCGAGCCCTTGTTGGGAACCGCTACGCGCAGCATGGTGATCCTTTGTTCGAAGATGTTGGGGGTCTGAGACGGGTGCCCGGAATCGGCGTGCCGGGCTCAGAGATGTCGGTAGACGTCGTTCAGCGTCAGCCCCTTGGCCAGCATGAGCACCTGCAGGTGGTAGAGCAGCTGGCTGATCTCCTCAGCGCAGGCCTCGTCCGACTCGTGCTCGGCGGCCATCCAGACCTCGGCGGCCTCCTCGACGATCTTCTTGCCGATGGAGTGCACGCCCGCATCGAGCCGCGCGACCGTGTCGCTGCCCTCGGGCCTCGTCTCCGCCTTGTCGCTGAGCTCGGCGAACAGTTCGTCGAAAGTCTTCACGTTTACCAATCGTATCTGGTCGGCCGGGTCAGTGAGCGTGCTCGGCGGCGGCCGCCCGCAACTGGGCGATGCGGTCCTCGGGCACTCCCCCGTATACCGCCGACCCGGCGACGAAGGTGTCGGCCCCCGCCTCGGCGGCGATCCCGATGGTGTCGACCGTGATCCCCCCGTCCACCTGCAGCCAGACGTCGAGGCCCGAATTCGCCTTCGCTTCGGCGAAGCGACGCAGCTTCGGCATCATGTCGGGCATGAACGACTGGCCGCCGAAGCCGGGTTCCACGGTCATGACGAGCACCTGGTCGAATTCGGGCAGCAGCTCGAGGTAGGGCTCCGGATCGGTGCCGGGCTTGAGCGCGATGCCGGCGCGGGCCCCCATCTCGCGCAGGCGCCGGGCGAGCGCGACGGGATCGGCCGCGGCCTCGGCGTGGAAGGTGACGGAGAACGCCCCGAGCTCGGCATAGCCCGGAGCCCAGCGGTCGGCGTCGGCGATCATCAGGTGCACGTCGAGCGGGATCGGCGAGACGGCCTGGATGCGCTCGACGATCGGGGGGCCCATCGTGAGGTTGGGCACGAAGTGGTTGTCCATCACGTCGACGTGCACGAGATCGGCGCTCGCGATGCGTTCGAGCTCGGTCTGCAGGTTCACGAAGTCGGCGGAGAGGATGCTCGGGTTGATGCGCTGCGCGGTCACGCATCGATTCTACGAGGTGGCGCGCATGCTCTGCGCACCGGCGTCGAGCGAGGAGCGACGCCCTGATATGTTGATTGATTTGTCAAGCGGGCAGGGGTGAGTGCCGCTCTGGGGTGCCCGTCGGCCCTCGGAGCGGCACTCGATTCCGGCTACGGGATGTGGGGTGACGCGCGGGTCGTGGTGT
>JBFXIT010000038.1:0-13133 GCA_050175655.1 Leucobacter sp. | reverse complement strand
AGGCCGTGCCCGAGCAGTGCCCGCGCACCCGTGCGTCCGCGCCGCTCAGTCGCCCGTCGGCAGCGGCTGGTACTGGCCGCTCGAGGGCGGGATGTGGAAGGTGCGGATCGTGGCCTCCGCCGCATCGTGGAAGGATCGCTGTGCGGCGACGCCGCCGTCGCCCGCCGCGGGGAAGGCGATCGAGGCGACGACGACGAACTTCGGGTCGTCGGCCGGGAAGATGCCCGCGAAACTGTGCACGAAGTCCGCGCGGTAGGTGCCGGTCTCGGGGTTGACCTGCTCGGCGGTGCCGG
Source organism: Leucobacter sp. (assembly GCA_050175655.1). GTDB lineage: Bacteria > Actinomycetota > Actinomycetes > Actinomycetales > Microbacteriaceae > Leucobacter. The sequence goes on along the minus strand of JBFXIT010000038.1, from coordinate 12,840 downwards.
TCTTGCCCGCGATGCGATAGCCGGGGATCTTGACGTTCTCGGCGATCCAGCTCTGCTCCACCACGTTCTCGAGCACCTGCATCGTGGTCGCGGCCGTGTCCTCGGAGACGACGCGCACAGGATCGCCGTGATCGAGCTCGTGCACGGTGCCGTCGACGTCGGTGCAGCTCTCGACCACGCTCGGCGGCACGCGGACCCCTCCGTTGGCGATGGCCTGGTAGACGCCCGCGGTCTGCACGATCGTCGAGGAGACGCCCTGGCCGAACATCGTGTTGTACGAGGTCTGCCGGTCCCACTGCTCCACCGGGTAGAGCAGGCCGGAATCCTCGAGCGGCATTCCCGCGCTCGTCGACTCGCCGAGGCCGAAGGCCCGCAGGTAGCCGTAGCGCGTGTCCTCCGGCAACCGGGAGCCGAGCATCGAGATGCCGACATTCGAGGAGTGCACCATGATGCCGGTCAGCGTCCAGGGCATCACCCCGTGCACGAACGAGTCGTTGAACGAGACGTTGGGCTCGGGCGACCAGCTCGAGGGCACCTCGGCCTGCGTCTCGGGCGTCGCCTTGCCCTCCTCGATCAGTGCGGCGGTGGTGATGGTCTTGAACGTCGAGCCGGGCTCGTAGGGCCAGGTGAAGCTGCGCGCCTCGCGGTTCGCCGCGGGCACGGCGTCGACGTTGTTCGGGTCGACCGAGCCGTTCTCGGCTACGGCGACCAGTTCGCCGGTCTCGACGTTCATGATCGTGAGCAGGCCCCACTCGGCCGAGACCCGGGCCACCTGCTCGTTGATGACCTGCTGCGCCTCCCACTGCAGATCGCGGTCGATCGTGAGCTTCACCGTGCCGCCGTTCACCGCCTGCTGCGTCACGACCATGCTGCCCGGCAGCGCGACCCCGTCGGCGCCGCGCTCGTAGCTCTCCTCGCCGTCGATGCCCGTCAGACACTGGTTCTGCGAATACTCCACACCGGCCTGGGGCACGGAGTCGGCGCCCGCGAAGCCGACGATGTTGCCGGCGACGGCGCCGTTCGGGTAGGTGCGGGCGTGATTGCTCTCGAAGGTCAGCCAGGGGATGTTCAGGGCCTTCAGCCTGTTCAGCGTGCTCAGGTCGACCGAGCGCTTGACATAGGCGAAATCCGATTTGGGATCGATCGCGAGAGCGTCGTCGACGATCTGCTGGATCTCGTCGGCGGTCTGCCCGGTGACCTCGCCGATCTCTGCGAACGCCTCCTGCGCCGTGACTGCGACGGTGGCGATGCCGTCCTTCTCCACGAGGCGGAAGAAGATGCCGTCGTTCAGGCGCGTGTTCTTCGGCGAGAGCTGCACGTCGTACCGCTCGTCGGTCGCCGCCATGGTCACCCCGTTGCGGTCGACGATGTCGCCGCGCAGGCTCGGGATCACGACCGGCACCGCCCGTTTGCCCTCGGCCGCCTCGTTCAGCTCGGCGGCGGAGACGACCTGCAGGTCGACCAGGCGAAGGGTGAACACGAGCGATGCCACGATCACCACGAACGCGGCGGCGAGCCTCCTGCCGCCGCTGCCCCGCAGTCTCAGCCGTGCCATCGCTCCCGACTCACCTCCGTCGCCCCTGTCGTGCGCTGCGCCCAGTCGCTTCGCCCGTATCCGGTGCGGCTCGCGCTCAGTGCGTGACCGGCGCGGGCAGCTTCCCCTGCCACGGTACCGGTGCCGAGGCCTCCACCTCCGCAGCCGCAGCGGCCTGTCCCGTGTTCCGCGGCACGAGCAGGCCGTCGGCGTCGACGACGGGAAGGTTGTCGAGGGTCGCGTTGGGCACGCTGTTGTCGCCTGCCGCGACCGTGCGCGACTGCAGTGCGCCGAGCACCGCACCGTCGCTGAGGCGCAGGGTCGCGGGCGTGGCGTTCTGCACCATGCCCAGCCCTGCGGCGTTCACTGCCAGGTTCTGCGGCGACGAGAGCTTGTCGACGTTCTGAGAGAGCACCCGCTCGACCCGCAGCAGATCGCGCTGTTCGAGCTCGAGCGCGCGGGCCTCGTAGGCTCCCTGGGAGACGGCGATGCTGAGGCCGAGCTGCGCGGCGAGGATGCCGAGGAGGATGCCGACCGCGGTGAAGGCGGCGAGCAGCGGGCTGAGCCCCCGCTTCGCCTTGACCGCGGCGCGCACCGGATGCAGATGACGCCGCTCGGCGGGGCTCCCGCCGATCCGCTCCTTGCCGGGCGCGGCGAGCATCGCGTCGAGCGATTCGCGGCTGATGGGGGCGGTGTTGCTCACGAGGCCTCCCTCAGCCGTTCGACGGCGCGCAGGCGCACGGGGATCGCGCGGGGGTTGGCCGAGCGCTCGGCTTCGCCTGCCTGCTCGGCGCCGCGAGTCAGCAGGGCGAACTCGGGGCGGTGCTCGGGCAGCTCGACCGGCAGCCCGGCCGGGGCGGTCGACTTGCTGCGGCGGGCGAACTCTCGCTTCACCAGGCGATCCTCGAGGGACTGGTAGCTCATCACGACCGCGCGGCCGCCGACGTTCAGCAGGTCGAGCGCGGCGGGGATCGCCCGTTCGAGTGCGGCGAGCTCGCCGTTCACCTCGATGCGCAGCGCCTGGAACACCCGCTTGGCGGGGTGCCGCTGGTCGCGCACGGCCGCCGGGGTCGCCGCCTGCAGCACCTCCACCAGGCGGCCGGAGCGCTCGATGGGCGCCTCGCCGCGCGCGGCGACGATCGCCCGCGCGTAGCGGGCCGCAAGCGGCTCCTCGCCGTAGCGCTCGAAGATCGCGCGGAGGCGCCCCTCCGGTGCCTCCCGGAGCACGTCGGCGGCGGTCTCGCCCGAGCTCTGATCCATGCGCATGTCGAGCGGCGCGTCCTGCGCGTAGGCGAAGCCGCGATCCGCCTCGTCGAGCTGCAGCGAGCTCACACCGAGGTCGAAGAGCACCCCGTCGATACGGTCGAGGCCCGCTCCTCGGACCGCTTCCGCGATGCCGTCGTAGACCGTGTGCACCAGGACCGCTCGGTCGCCGAAGGGCGAGAGCCTGCGGCCGGCGAGCTCCAGCGCGTCGAGGTCGCGATCCAGGCCGACGAGCGTGAGGCCCGGATGCGCCGCGAGCAGGGCCGCACTGTGCCCTCCCATGCCGAGGGTGCCGTCGACCACCACGGCGCCGGGACGCGACGCCACGGGGGCGAGCAGCTCGAGGCAGCGATCGAGCATCACCGAGGTGTGCAGTTCGGCGGGGTCCGCCGCGTTGGCGGGATCGGCGTCGGCGGCGATGCGTTCTTCGAGTGGAGCGGCCATGATGTGTCGGGCGGCCGGCCGGGGCCCCTGGTTTCCCGTCGGCCCACCTGGCGCCGGGGAAGTGCGTCAGGGCGGCGTGACGAGAAGCCACAGGCACCGGCTAGAACATGCCCGGGATCACCTCCTCCTCGATGTCTGCGAATGCGGATTCCTGCTCATCCAGGTACTTCTGCCACGCGGTCGCGTCCCAGATCTCGGCGCGGCTGCCCGCACCGATGACCGCCAGGTCGCGGTCGAGGCCCGCGTACTCGCGCAGCGTCTGGGGCACCGTGACGCGCCCCTGCTTGTCGGGGGTCTCGGCATGCGCGCCCGAGAGGAAGACGCGCATGTAATCGCGCCCCTGCTTGGAGGTGATGGGAGCCTCGCGGATCCGGTCGTGCATCTGCGAGAACTCGGCCTCGCTGAAGACGTAGAGGCAGCGCTCCTGGCCGCGTGTGATCACGAGGCCCTCGGCGAGCTCGTCGCGGAACTTCGAGGGGAGGATCAGGCGGCCCTTGTCGTCGAGCTTCGGAGTGAAGGTACCGAGAAACATGGGTGCCTCCTCTCCCCGTCGATGCCCTGTTCCGCCACTTTACTCCACTTTGCTCCACTTTCGATACTTTTCCTCCATAAATCCTCCACCGCGATCCATTCGCAGCGATCTCGCCCCCCCCCTCCCGAGGGCCTCGGCCTCTCTTCCGGGCACGAAAAAGGGCAGTGGATCGAAATCCACTGCCCTCGAGAAGTTCGGGGTGCGCTCCAGCGCCCTAGCGCTCGCCCTCCATGCGCTCGTCCCAGCGACGTCCCAGGCGATCGCTCAGGCTCTCAGCAGGGGGCGCGCCCTTCGGGCTCGCACCGCGCGCTGCGCTCGCATCGCCGCCCGGCACTCCGCCCTCGGCCTTGGTGAATGCGAGCACCGCGCCGCCGAGCATTCCGGCGAAACCGATCAGGCCGAGCCAGAGCTGCTGCGCAGCCACACCGGCGATCAGCACGCCCACGCTGATCAGCATCACGACGATGCCGAGCACCAGCGAGCGGAGGTTCAAACGACGCCCCGCTCCGGCGGCCGGCGTCTGCATCACATCGGCTTCGCTCTGATAGAGCCGACGCTCCATCTCGTCGAGCAGTTGCTGCTCGTGCTCCGAAAGCCCCATGACTCACCTCTGTCGCGACTGAATTGTCCCTCCATTCTATGCCTCGCAGACACGGCTAGGCTAGGCGGCGTGGACGAAACGAAGCGACTCGCAGGCCTTATTCAGGAGCGCATGAGCGACACCCTCGCCGCGCACCGGGCGGAGCTCGCGCCGCTCGGCCCCGATGCCGGCCCTCTGCTCGACGAGGCGGTCGACTATCTCGCGGGCGGCAAGCGCCTGCGCGCGCGCTTCGCGGTGCTCGGCTACCGCTCCGTACGCCCCCTCGACCTCGGCGGCGATCCGTGGGGCGAGCTCGGCCTGGTGCTCGACGCCGCCTGCGCGCTCGAGCTCTTCCACGCGGCGGCGCTGATCCACGACGACGTCATCGACCGCTCGGACACCCGACGCGGGCGCCCCTCCGCCCATCGGCACTTCGCAGTGCTCCACGGCGAGGCCGGGTGGCGCGGCGAGGCCGACCACTTCGGGCTGGCCGGAGCGATCCTGCTCGGCGATCTGCTGCAGTCCTGGGCCGACGAGCTGCTGCAGCGGGCATGCGATCAGCTCGACGATCGAGCCGCGGCGCGCGCGACCCGTGCGCACTTCAACCGCATGCGCAGCGAGGTCGCCGCGGGCCAGTACCTCGACGTGCTCGAGGAGCAGCAGCCGGGCTTCGCACCCGAGAAGGAGCAGCTCGAGCGCTCCACGCGCGTGCTCGTCTACAAGTCGGCGAAGTACAGCGTGGAGGCGCCGCTGCTCGTCGGCGCCGCCCTCGCCGGCGCCAGCGACGAGCAGGAGCGGGTGCTCGCGGAGTTCGGCCTGCCCGTCGGCGTGGCCTTCCAGCTGCGCGACGACCTGCTCGGCGTGTTCGGCGACACCGACGTCACCGGCAAGCCGGTCAGCGACGACCTGACCGAGGGCAAGCGCACGGTGCTCGTGACGCTCGCCAGGGAGGCGCTGCCCCCCACCCAGCGACGGCTGTTCGACGAGATGCTCGGCGACCCGACCCTCGACAGCGCCCAGATCGAGATGCTGCAGCGCACCATCCGCGACAGCGGCGCCGTGAAGCGGGTCGAGGAGATGATCACCCGCAACATCGACCGCGCGGAGGCCGCGCTCGACTTCGCCCCGCTCGACGAAGAGGCGCGGGATCAGCTCACCCGGCTCGCGCACCAGGCCGTGCGCAGGGTCGCGTAGCCAGCGCGCCCGCTAGAAGGCCAGCGCCTGCGTCGCGCGGCGCACCGCGCTCTTGCGCCCGGCGTTCAGGGCGTCGATCGGCCGCTCGTCGAGCTCTTCATTGGGAGCGAGCAGCCAGGCGACCGCCTCGTCGTCGCTGAACCCGGCGTCGAGCAGTGCCAGCAGGGTGCCGCGGAGCGAGTTCAGCGGCCCGTCGTCGCGCACGAACTCGGCGGGCACCTTCAGCACGCCGCCGACCCGCACCGCCGCGAGGTGGTGGTCTTCGACGAGCCGGTGCAGCTTGCTCGGAGTCAGCCCCCAGAGCTCGCACAGCTCGGGGACGGTGCGGAATTCGGTCTCGGAGGGGATGTTCGCGGGCACGCCCCAACTCTAGAACACGGCGCGCGCGATCCGCCATCCTCGGCGCGCTGCCGGGGGCGCCACGGCTTCGTTCCATAGAATCGGCGCGTGAACTCTGCCCCTCTCGACCCGCTCATCGGGCGCACGCTCGACGAGCGCTACGTCGTGCGGTCGCGGATCGCCCGCGGGGGCATGGCGATGGTCTATCTCGCGAACGACCTGCGACTGCAGCGCCGCGTCGCGGTCAAGGTGATGCACCAGCACCTGGTCGAGGACGAGAACTTCACGCGCCGCTTCGAGCAGGAAGCACGCAGCGCGGCGATGCTGGGGCACGCCAACGTGGTCGGGGTGTTCGATCAGGGCGTCGACGCCGGCCTCCCCTATCTGGTGATGGAGTACCTGCCGGGCATCACGCTGCGCGAGCTCCTGAAGCAGCAGACGCGATTGACCGCCGATCAGGCGCTCGAGATCGGCGAGGCGGTGCTGGGCGGGCTCGCAGCGGCGCATTCGGCGGGCATCGTGCACCGCGATCTGAAGCCCGAGAACGTGCTGCTCGCCGACGACGGACGCATCAAGATCGGCGACTTCGGGCTGGCTCGCGCGGTCAGCGCGAACACGACGACCGGTCAGGCCCTGCTCGGCACGATCGCCTACCTCTCCCCCGAGCTCGTGACCCGCGGCCTGGCCGACGCCCGCAGCGACGTCTACGCGTTCGGCATCATGATGTTCGAGATGCTGACCGGGCGGCAGCCGTTCCAGGGCGAGCAGGCCATGCAGATCGCCTACCAGCACGCCCACTCGGAGGTGCCGCTCGCTTCGACGGTCAACCCCGAGGTGAGCCCCGAGCTCGACGAGCTGGTGCGCTGGTGCACGCAGCGCGATCCGGAGCTCCGGCCGAACGACGCCGGCGAGGCCATCGGCTTCCTGCGCGAGATCCGCGGCGGCGCGACGCTCGGCGCGACCCGGGTGCTGCCGGTCACCGGCGTCGTCGGCGCGGTCACTCCTTCGACCACCGTGCTGAGCAGCGCCGAGCAGGTCGCCCTCGCGGAGGGCGCGGGGCGCGAGGCCGGCGCGGGGGAACGGGATCACCGGCCGCCGGCCGGGCCGACCGAGCGCGCGGGGGCTGCCGCGCGGGGCCGCGCGAGACGCGGCCGCTGGATGGCGGCGGTGCTGATCGTGCTGATCGCGCTTGCCGGAGGGGCCGGCTGGTGGTGGGGCCAGGGCCCCGGTTCCCTCGTGACCGTTCCGCAGGTGTCCGGCGACGATCCGGTCGCCGCTCAGCAGCGCCTCGAGGATCTGTCGCTCGTGGTGACGGTGGCGGAGTGCCCGAGTCTCGACGTCGAGGCGGGTCTCGCCGTCGGCACGAAGCCCTCGGCCGGAGCACGGGTCGAGCAGGGCACCGCGATCGAGCTGTGCGTCTCGACGGGCCCCGAGCTGCTGCCCGTCCCGGCCATCGTCGGGCTCGGCGTCGACGAGGCGAAGAGCGCGATCGAGACGGCGCGCTTCGCCTTCGGCGAGGTGCTCGAGGAGCGCTTCGACGGCGGGGAGCGCGGCACGGTGATCCTCGCGCTCGACGAGAACGGCGAGGGGCTCGGCGAGACCTACCGCGAGCAGGGGCGGATCGATCTCATCGTCTCGGCGGGCTCGCTGCCCGCGGTGGCGGGCAACACGGTCGAGGAGGCGACGAAGACGCTGGCCGATCTGGGGCTGACGGTGGACTCGGCGATGAACGGCGAGGACTACCACGACGACATACCGGTCGGGCAGGTGATCGGGCTGATCGTGCCGGAGGGCACCGTGAGGGTCGGCGATTCCATCGGCCTGCAGCTCTCGCTCGGGCCCGAGCTCTTCGAGATCCCCGACGTGTCGGGCAAGAGGATGCGCGAGGCCGTGCAGATCCTCAAGGACGCGGGCTTCAGCCCGGTGACGGGTGTGCCGGAGATGCTCTGGAATGCGGTGCGCGTCGAGGGGACGAGCCCCGCGGCGGGCGAGAAGCAGCCCAAGGGCGCCTCGGTCCAGCTGAACTTCGAGCTGTAGCTCAGCTCTTCTTGAGCTCTTCCGCCACCTGGAAGGCCAGCTCGAGCGACTGCATGTGGTTGAGGCGCGGGTCGCAGAGCGACTCGTAGCGCGTCGCCAGCGTCTCCTCGTCGATGTTCTCGGAGCCGCCGAGGCACTCGGTGACGTCGTCGCCGGTGAGCTCGACGTGCATGCCGCCGGGGAAGGTGCCGACCTCGCGGTGCGCCTCGAAGAAGCCGAGCACCTCGTCCATCACGTCGTCGAAGCGGCGCGTCTTGTAGCCGGTCGCCGTCGTGATGCCGTTGCCGTGCATCGGGTCGGTGACCCAGAGCGGCAGCGCGCCCGCGTCGCGCACCCCGGCGAGCAGCGGCGGCAGGGCGTCGCGGATCTTGCCCGCGCCCATGCGCGTGATGAAGGTGAGCCGGCCGGGCTCGCGCTCGGGGTCGAGCTTGTCGATGAGGCGCAGCGCGTCGTCGACCGTGGCGGTCGGGCCGAGCTTGACGGCGATCGGGTTGCGCAGCTTCGACAGCAGCTCGACATGCGCCCCGTCGAGGTCGCGAGTGCGCTCGCCGATCCAGAGCATGTGTCCCGAGGTGCCGTAGGGCTGCCCGGTGCGCGAGTCGATGCGCACGAGAGGCCGCTCGTAGTCGAGCAGCAGCGCCTCATGGCTCACGTAGAACTCGGTCTGCGTGAGCGCGGAGCTCTCGACCCCGCACGCCTCCATGAAGCGAAGGGCTCGGTCGATCTCGGCGGCCAGTGACTCGTAGCGCTGATTGGCCGGATTCGCCACGAACCCCTGGTTCCAGGCGTGCACCTGGCGCAGGTCGGCGAACCCGCCCTGCGTGAAGGCCCGGATGAGATTGAGCGTCGACGCCGAGACGTGGTACCCGCGCACCAGGCGCGAAGGATCCGCCGTGCGCGAGTCGGGCGTGAAATCGTAGCCGTTCACCAGGTCGCCGCGGTATGCGGGCAGCGTGAGGCCCTCGCGGGTCTCGGTGTCGCTCGAGCGGGGCTTGGCGAACTGCCCGGCCATGCGGCCGACCTTGATCACCGGCATGGAGGCGCCGTAGGTGAGCACGACCGCCATCTGCAGCAGGGTCTTCACCCGGTCGCGGATCTTGTCGGCCGTCGCCGCGGCGAAGGTCTCGGCGCAATCGCCGCCCTGCAGCAGGAAGGCCTCGCCGCGCGCCGCGGCTGCGAGGCGCGCGCGCAGCTGGTCGGCCTCCCCCGCGAAGACGAGGGGCGGCTGGGCGGCCAGCTCGGCGGAGGCCGCCTGCAGGGCGTCGGTGTCCGGCCAGGTCGGCTGCTGCTTGGCCACGAGCGAGCGGTAGGAGTCGATCCCCAGCGCGTCGACGGGTACGCCCTGTACGGTCTGCTCGCTCACGGTCTGCTCGCTCTCTGCATCTGCGGGTCGGTCTGCCTGAAATACGGGTTGCGGCCGGTCGCCGCAACCTTCTCAGTGTAGCCGGTGAGCGCCCGTGCTAACTGGCAGCGGGGGCTGGCCTGCTGTTGCGTACGCTGCTGGCGTAGACGTCGACGTACTCCTGGCCGCTGAGCCGCTGGATCTCGACCATGATCTCGTCGGTGACGCTGCGCAGCACGAAGCGATCGGTCGCCATGTCCCTGAATCGGCTGAAGTCCATGGGCTCCCCGATGACGGTGCCGATGCGCCGGATGCGAGGGAACTTGGCGCCGATCGGCATGCACTTCTCGGTGTCGATCATGACCGCCGGCACGACGAGGGCGCCTGATTCGAGCACCAGGCGGGCGACGCCCGTGCGACCGCGGTAGAGCCGCGCATCGGGGCTGCGGGTGCCCTCGGGGTAGAGCGCCAGGACGTCGCCGCGGGCGAGCACCGCGAGACCGGTGTTGAGGGAGGCCTCGCTCGCCTTGCCGCCCGAGCGGTCGATGGGGATCTGCCCGACGGCGAGCATGAAGGTCTTGACGAACCAGCCCTTCAGCCCCTTGCCGGTGAAGTAGTCGCTCTTCGCCAGGAACGAGACCCGGCGGTCGATCATGAGCGGCATGAAGAAGCTGTCGATCACCGAGAGGTGGTTGCCGACGATGATGACGGGCCCGCTGGCCGGCAGGTTCTCTGCGCCGACGACCCAGGGCCGGTAGACGGTCTTGAGCAGCGGCCCGATCAGCAGGTGTTTCAGCACCCAATAGATCATGCGTCCCCGCACCTCCTCATATCGATCCGCACCACTGTATCGAATTGTAGATTCCCCACGGCGCCTGTGCGACTTCGTTGGGGCATGCAATAGGGTGAGAATGACCGCGTGTGACGCCCGTCGAAGAGGATGCCGTCACCTGAAACCGGGTATCGAAGGAGCTGCCGTGAACCTCACCGAGACGCCGATCATCATTCCGCCCGCACCCGAGGACAATGTGACCGACCTGCTCGAGCAGCGCGTCGCGGCCACCCCCGACCGGGTGATATTCGCACTCCCCGACGGAGACGGCTGGAAGAACGTGACCGCGGCCGAGTTCCGCGCCCAGGCCGTGTCGGTCGCGAAGGGCCTCGCCGCAGCCGGCGTCCAGCCGGGAGACCGGATCGCCTTCATGTGCAAGACCTCCTACCAGTGGACGCTCGTCGATTTCGCCCTGCACTACGCCGGCGCGATCATGGTGCCGATCTACGAGACCTCGTCGGCGCTCCAGATGCACTGGATGCTCGAGGATTCTGGGGCGCGCGGCATCATCGTCGAGACCGCGGATCACGCCGCGCGCCTGGGCGAGGTGCGTTCCGAGCTGCCGGCGCTCGAACTCGAGTGGCGGCTCGACGAGGGCGCGATCGACGCGTTCATCTCGGGCGGCGCCGAGGTGCCGGACGACGAGATCGAGCGCCGCCGCACCCTCGCGAATGCGGCGGACACCGCGACGCTCATCTACACCTCGGGCTCGACCGGGCGCCCCAAGGGCGTCGTGCTCACGCACGCCAACTTCGTCGATCTGTCGCGCAACGCCGCGGCCGCGCTCGGCGTCGTCGTCAACGAGGAGGGCGCGTCGACGCTGCTCTTCGTGACGCTGGCGCACGTGTACGCGCGATTCATCAGCGTGCTCGCCGTGCACGCGGGCGTGCGCGTGGGCCATCAGCCGGACACGAGCAAGCTGCTGGTCTCGCTCGGCAGCTTCCAGCCCACCTTCCTGCTCGCGGTGCCGCGCGTGTTCGAGAAGGTCTACAACTCGTCCGAGCAGAAGGCCGAGGCGGGCGGCAAGGGCAAGATCTTCCGAGCCGCGGCCGTCGTCGCCGTCAAGCACAGCGAGCACGTCATGGCCGGAACGAAGGTGCCGTTCATGCTCGGCGTCAAGTTCAAGCTGTTCGACAAGCTGGTGTTCTCGAAGCTGCGCGAGGCGATGGGCGGCCGCGTGAAGTACGCGGTCAGCGGCTCCGCTCCGCTCAGCCACTTCCTGGGGCACTTCTACCACAGTCTCGGCATCAAGATCCTCGAGGGCTACGGGCTGACCGAGACCACGGCCCCGGTCAGCGTGAACCTGCCCGACAAGTTCAAGATCGGCACCGTCGGCCCGGCGCTGCCCGGCCATCAGATCAGGATCGCCGACGACGGCGAGGTCGAGGTCAAGGGCACCGCCGTCTTCAAGGAGTACTGGCAGAACCCCGAGGCCACGGCCTCCGTGTTCACCGACGACGGCTTCTTCAGGACCGGCGATATCGGATCCCTCGACGACGACGGCTACCTGAGCATCACCGGGCGCAAGAAGGAGATCATCGTCACCGCGGGCGGCAAGAACGTCGCCCCCGCCGCGCTGGAGGATCCGATCCGGTCGTTCACCCTGATCGGCCAGATCGTCGTCGTGGGCGACCAGAAGCCGTTCATCGCGGCCCTCATCACGCTCGACGCCGAGATGCTGCCCACCTGGCTGAAGAACCAGGGACTCGACGCCGGCATGACGCTCGAGGAGGCCGCCGCGCATCCCGCGGTGATCGCCGAGGTGCAGCGCGCGGTCGACCACGGCAACAAGTACGTGTCGCGCGCCGAGTCGATCCGCAAGTGGGTCATCCTGCCCACCGAGTTCACCGAGGCCAGCGGGCACCTGACGCCCAAGATGAGCATCAAGCGCGATAACATCCTGCGCGACTACGCCGGCGAGATCGCGAAGATGTACGGCGACAACCCGCAGACCGAGGCCGTCGCCACTCCGTAGTCCTGAGCAGCGGTTCGTGCCCCCGGCCGGAGCCGGCCGGGGGCACGAACCATGCCGAGGCTAGAACCAGTCGGAGGCTCTGATCCGCCGCATCGCCTCGCCGCGCGTCTCGCGGTCGAGGCGGTTGATGTAGAGCTTGCCGTCGAGATGGTCGCACTCGTGCTGCAGCGCCTGGGCGAGAAGCCCCTCCCCCGCGATCACGACCTCCGCGCCGTCGAGGTCGATGCCCCGCACGGTCGCGCGCGGGTAGCGCATCACCTCGAACCAGAGGTCGGGCACCGACAGGCAGCCCTCGCCCGTGGCGATCGGTTCGCCCTCGAGCGAGACGATCTCGGGGTTGAGCACATAGCTCACCTCGCCGTCGATGTGCAGGCTGAAGGCGCGCTGGGTGTGCCCGATCTGCGTCGCGGCGAGCCCCGCACGACCGTCGAAGGCGACCGTCTCGCAGAGGTCGGCGACCAGGGCTCGAACCCCGTCGTCGATCCGCTCGATGGGCGTGCACACGGTGCGCAGCACGGGATCGCCGAAGAGCCTGATCTCACGAACGGCCATGGCGATCAGGCGATGACGACGATGAGGTCGCCGGCCTCGAGGGCACGCGTGCCGGTGAACACGACGCGTTCGACGGTCCCGCTCACGGCCGCGGTGATCGCGGCCTCCATCTTCATCGCCTCGATCGTCGCGACCGGCTGACCCGCCTCGACCCGGTCGCCGACGGCGACCTTCACCGTGACGGTCCCCGAGAACGGGGCGGCCACGTGGCCGGGC
>JBFXIT010000037.1:0-13188 GCA_050175655.1 Leucobacter sp. | reverse complement strand
GCTACTTCGAGAGCCTCGGAGAGGTGCTCACGAACGCCCGCAAGATGGAGACCGCCGCAGGCAACGCCATCGATGCGGAGCTGCCGCAGCAGCAGCCGAAGGGCGCACAGCCGGAGAGCTGAACCGCACGGCCCGAAGCCGTCGCAAGTCGTCGCGCGCCGCCTGCCTCACCTGTTTCGGCCCGCGACGCTGCCATCATGGTGGGATGACCATCACCGCAGCAGCAGACGGATCGGCCCTCGGCAACCCCGGCCCGGCCGGGTGGGCGTGGTACATCGACGACGCGCAGTGGCGAGCCGGCGGCTGGCCCCGTGCGACCAACAACCAGGGCGAGCTCATGGCGGTGCTCGACCTGCTGCACGCGACGGAGGGCCACGGCGAGGCGCTGCACGTGCTCTGCGACAGTCAGTACGTCATCAACTCCGTGACCCAGTGGATGCCCGGCTGGAAGCGTCGCGGCTGGCGCAAGTCCGACGGCAAGCCCGTGCTCAACCGGGAGCTGCTCGAGAAGCTCGACGCGGCCCTGCAGGGGCGCAGGGTCACCTTCGAGTGGGTGCGCGGTCACACGGGGCATCCGATGAACGAAGCAGCGGATCAGCGCGCGCGCGCCGTCGCGGAGGCCTTCCAGCGCGGAGCGGAGCCGGATCACGGCCCGGGCCTCGCGGGTGCAGCGGAGAGCGTATCGCTCGATCCCGCTCCAGCCCAGGCTCCCCCGACGCTGTTCTGAGCCGCGTACGACTCTTCTTCAGCCCAAGCGCCAGCAGTGGGCGTGGTAGTGGCGGCGATCCTGCACCGCGGCTTCATCTCCGAAGAGGTGCTCGGCGCTCCAGGCGACGAAGTGTGCCTGGCCGGGCGGGATGTCGGAACCGCAGTCGGGGCATCGGTAGGCCTTTTCCGCCCGATGAGCCGGGATGTCCCGCACGAACCATTCCCGACCTCCGCGAAACTGCCTGCGAGCGCCGCCGTAGGCGAGCCTGGTGACGTCGCGCGGAGGATCCTGCGCCGCTCGCTGGTATTTGCTCGGTCCGCGCCTACGCGCCACGGAGCCTCACCACCAGTGGTTCGCGGTCCAGAAGGCGTAAGCGCCCGCCCAGCTGCCGTAGCGCCCCACCGCGTAACCGTTCGCCCAGCGCAGATTGTCAACCGGGTTGTAGCCGCTGCCCGGCACCTTGCTGCACGGATTGGCCTGGATGAGGCCGCATGCGCCGGAACTCGGGTTCGTGGCGTTGGGGTTCCAGCCGCTCTCGCGGCTGGCGATGAAGTCGACGTAGCCCCAGTCGCTCTCCGCGATGCCTGCCGCGGCCATCCACTCGGCAGGCGACCCGCCCCCCGTGTACATGGGAGGGGCCGAGGGCGCGGACACAGAAGCGGCGGCCGGAGCGGCAACCGGTTCGGGCTTGGGCTCCTCTTCGAGGGGCGCGACCGCGAGGTTGATCGCCAGGTCTTCGACATCCGAATCGACGTCCTCGGGCACGAACTCCTGATGGATCCGCTCGGCGAACCCGGCGTCGACAGCCAGGGCGCTCGGCATGGTGAGCGGCGCGATGACGGCAGTGCCGAAGAAGCCCGCGACGGCGACGGCGGCGACCACGCCGCGCAGCCTCACCCAGGAGAGGTTCCGGGCGGGGGCGGCAGTCTTCGAGGCAGTCACAATGTAACGATTCTATCTCAAGCCGGTGCGGGCGTCGATGATCGGGTCGGATACGCTCAGCGAGTTGAGAGCATCAGCACGATCACGGCGTCGAGCAGTGCGTCGACCTGATCCTCGCTGTAGCCCCGCCACTGGGAGTGGAACACGACGCCGCGCACCTCGACGGTGGTCAGCGTGCTCTCTCCGTGCAGCATCGAGTTGATGAGGTCGAGGAACGCGTCGACCTCCGAACGGCGGTAGCCGGTCGCGAAGATCCCACGGCGCTTGAAACGCTTGCCCGCGGGCCGGCCGAGGCGGCCGCGCACCTCGGAGAGCAGCTGCCGGGTCTCGTCCCACCAGGCCTCCTCGCCGATCTCGGCGACGCGGGCCCGGCGCTCGCGCTCGAAGAAGACCTCTTCGAGGCGATCGAGCGCCGCGTCGACGTACCGAGCGGAATAGCCCTTGCGCTTCAGCGGGAAAGCGGTGCGGCGGATCTCGGCCGAGGTCACCGGGTCGTCGGCGGGAGCCTGCTCGTAGCTGCTGCGGGCACGATCCAGGAACCCGTCGACCTGCTCACGGTGGTAGCCGAGTTCTCTTCCGGTTGCCAGGGGGAATGCGGTGCTCACCGTTCTATTCTGCCCTGCTCGCCGGGTTCGCGCACATCGCCCGCTCCCAGCCTCGGCCGATCCGCCGCACCGCCACTACAGCACTCCGAGAGCCAGGGCGATGCCGTAGACGCCGACGGCGGAGGGCAGCAGGGAGTCGAGACGATCGAGGAACCCGCCATGCCCGGGGATCCAGGAGCTCATGTCCTTGACGCCGAGATTCCGCTTGATCAGCGACTCGGTGAGGTCGCCGCCCGTGGCGGTCAGCAGCACCACGAGGCCGAGCACGATGCCGACCCACCAGGGCTGGTGCAGCGCGAGTATCGAGATGACGATCCCGGAGGTCACCGCCGTGACCGCCGCGCCTGCGAAGCCCTCCCATGTCTTGTTCGGGCTGATCCTCGGGGTCATCTTGTGCTTGCCGAGCGTGACGCCGGCGGCGTATGCGCCCACGTCGACGGAGACGACGACGAGCACGAGTGCGAAGGCCCACCACTCCCCCCGCGGGGCCTGCACGAGCAGAACCGCGAACGAGCCGAGGAACGCGACGTAGACGAGGGTGAACAGGCCCGAGAAGACGTCGCGGATCAGCGTCTTCCGCGGGGTCTCCCATGCGGGCACCAGCCCCTCGACCAGGCGCCACAGCGTGAGCAGCAGGGAGCCTGCGAAAAGCCCGAGCAGGGCGCCCTCGGCACCCCAGAACGCGGCGCCCGCGACGATCACGAGCCCGCCGATCACCACGCCCACGCGGGGCACCCGGCGACCGGCCACGCGGAAGGCGTTGGCGAGCTCGACCAGGGCCACCCCGACGAGTGCCGCGACCAGCACTATGAAGACCTGCTTGACGATGAAGAGGCTGGCGAGGAACAATGCCGCGAAGAGGAGCCCGCTCCCGATCGCCAGGAAGAGGTTGCGCCCGGCCCTGGCCTCTATCTTCGCGCTCGTCGCCTCGAACTGCGCACGGGCCTCGTCGAGCTGCGTACGCAGATCGTCTCGACGATCGTGCCCGTTCATCGGGTCAGACCTCGAGCAGTTCGGCCTCTTTGTGCTTCAGCGACTCGTCGATCTGATCGATGAACTGCTTCGTCACAGATTCGAGCTCCTTCTCGGCACGCGCGACCTCGTCCTCGCCGATCTCGCTCTTGAGAGCCTCGAGCTCGTCCTTGGCGTGGCGGCGGATGTTGCGCACGGCCACGCGCGCATCCTCGGCCTTCGACTTGACGATCTTGACGAACTCCTTGCGGCGCTCCTCGGTGAGCTCTGGCAGGTTGACCCGAATGACGTTGCCGTCGTTCGAGGGGTTGGCGCCGAGGTTGGGCATGTCGCGGATCGCTTGTTCGATGCCCTTCATCGCGCCCTTGTCGTAGGGGGTGATGATGAGGCTGCGGGCGTCCTGATTCGCCACCGAGGCGAGCTGCGGCAGCGGGGTGGGGGTGCCGTAGTAGTCGACCTGGACGCTCTGGAGCAGCGCCGGGTTCGCGCGGCCGGTGCGCACCGTCGCGAAGCCCTCACGGGCCGACTCGAGCGCCTTCTGCATACGGGACTTCAGGTCGGCGAAAACCTCGTCGATCACGGTGTGCTCCTTCGATGGGTGGCAATCATTCAAGTCTAGCGGCGGAGTCGAGCGTTAGCTGTGCACCAGCGTGCCCAGCCGCTCTCCGCGGATGGCCTCGGTCACGTTGCCGGCGGGCTCCATGCCGAAGACGCGCATCGGCATGCCGTTGTCCATGCAGAGGCTGAACGCCGTCGAGTCGACGACCTTGAGCCCGCGCACCAGTGCGTCGTTGTAGCTGATCTCGTCGATGAGGGTGGCGCCCGGATCCCGCTTCGGGTCGGCGGTGTACACGCCGTCGACGCCGTTCTTGGCGACGAGCACCTCGTGGGCCTGGATCTCGAGGGCGCGCTGCGCGGCGACCGTGTCGGTGCTGAAGTAGGGCAGGCCCGCGCCCGCGCCGAAGATGACCACGCGCCCCTTCTCGAGGTGACGGATCGCACGCAGGGGGATGTAGGTCTCGGCGACCTGCGTCATCGTGATCGCCGACTGCACGCGCGTCTCGACGCCCGCCTGCTCCAGGAAGTCCTGGAGCGCGAGCGCGTTCATGACGGTGCCCAGCATGCCCATGTAGTCGGCGCGGGCCCGATCCATGCCGCGCTGGGAGAGCTCTGCGCCGCGGAAGAAGTTGCCGCCGCCGACGACCACTGCGACCTCCGCGTCGCTCATCGCCGCGGCGATCTCACGCGCGATCTGGCTCACCACGTCGGGGTTGACCCCCAGGGTGCCGCCGCCGAAGGCCTCTCCCGAGAGCTTGAGCAGAACGCGGCGTTTGCGGGCTTCGGACATGTGGCGGCTCCTTCAGTGTTTCGTGTGCTTCAAGCTTAGGGCGTGCGGGCAGCAGAAGGGCCCGGGTCGAATGAACGACCCGGGCCCTCGCGCGGAGCTTAGGCTCCGACCTTGCCTCGTGCGAAGCCGGTGACCTTGATGCCGGCGGCGTCGGCGACCTTCGCCACCTCGCGCTTGTCGGCGTCGAGCGCGTGAACCTGCTCGTTCAGGACGACCTGCTTGAAGAAGGCGTTCAGACGGCCCTCGACGATCTTCGGCAGGGCGGCCTCGGGCTTGCCCTCGTTCTTCGAGATCTCGGTGACGATCTGACGCTCCTTCTCGACGTCGGCCTCGGGGACCTCGTCGCGGGTGACGTAGAGCGGGTCGGCGAACGAGATGTGCTGGGCGATGCTCAGCGCGGCCTTCTCATCGACTCCCTCGTAGCCCACGACCACGCCGATCTGCGGCGGCAGATCCTTCGAGGTGCGGTGCAGGTAGACGGCGGTCGCGGGGGCCTCGATGCGCGAGACGCGGCGCAGCTCGATGCGCTCGCCGATGATGGCGGCCTCCTCGGTGATGACCTCGCCGACGGTCTTGCCCTCGGCGGGGGCCGCGAGGGCCTCCTCCACGTTCTTCGCACCCGCTGCGACGATCGCGTCGAGGACGCGATCCGCCAGCCCGAGGAACTTCTCGTTCTTCGCGACGAAGTCGGTCTCGCAGACGAGCTCGATCATCGTGGCGGCGCCGTCGCTCTGCTTGACCGCGACGAGACCCTCGCTCGCCTCACGGTCGCCGCGCTTGGCAACGCCCTTCAGGCCCTTGAGACGCAGGATCTCGATGGCCTTCTCGATGTCGCCGCCCGACTCTTCGAGGGCGTTCTTGCAGTCGACCATGCCGGCGCCCAGGCGGTCGCGCAGCTCCTTCACAGCGGCCATGCTTACAGCCATGTGTGCTCCTTACAGAAAGAAAGATGGAAAGTAGATGTTGGGTCGGAGACCCGGCCAGTGGTGCGGCCGCGAGGATTACTCGGCGGCCTCCTCCACCGCCTCTGCCGCGGCCTCGACGACCTCAGCGGCCTCGCTCGAGCCCTCGGCGACGGCCTCGACGGCGCTCTCGACCGCAACCACGGCGGCCTCGGCCTCGTCGGTCTTGACCTCGGCGTTCAGCAACTCGACCTCCCACTCGGCGAGCGGCTCGGCGGCGTCGCCCTCGGCGGGCTTCTGGTGGCGCTCCATGAGGCCCTCGGCCGCGGCGTCGGCGATCACGCGGGTGAGCAGCGCAACCGAGCGGATCGCGTCGTCGTTGCCCGGGATCGGGTAGGTGACCTCGTCGGGATCGCAGTTGGTGTCGAGGATGGCGATCACGGGGATGCCGAGCTTCTTCGCCTCGTCGATGGCGAGGTGCTCCTTCTTGGTGTCGACCACCCAGAGCGCCGACGGGGTCTTCGACATGTGGCGGATGCCGCCGAGCGACTTCTGCAGCTTCTCGAGCTCGCGCTTCTTGAGCAGGAGCTCCTTCTTGGTGAAGCCGCTGGTGCCGCCCTCGAAGTCGAGCTGCTCGAGCTCCTTCATGCGCTCGAGACGGCCGGTGACGGTCTGGAAGTTGGTCAGCAGACCGCCCAGCCAGCGCTGGTTGACGTAGGGCTGGTTCACGCGATCGGCCTGCTCGGCGATCGCCTCCTGCGCCTGCTTCTTGGTGCCGACGAAGAGGATGTTGCCGCCGCGCGCGACGGTGTTCTTGACGAAGTCGTACGCCTCGTCGATGTACTTCAGCGACTGCTGCAGGTCGATGATGTAGATGCCCGAGCGCTCGGCGAAGATGAAGCGCTTCATCTTCGGGTTCCAGCGGCGGGTCTGGTGTCCGAAATGCACGCCGCTGTCGAGCAGCTGGCGAATGGTGACGACGGCCATTGCCGTTCTCCTGTTCTGCGCACCCCGAAGGAATACGCTCTTGCGGTTCTCCTCGGTCGCGGATGCGACCGAATCCTGGTGCCCGGGCTCAGCGCCACTCGACCCCGTGGACGGAGTCGAGACCGTTGGCGATGCACCGCTCAGTGGGCACGCGAAGTCACCTCTTTCGAGGTGCTCCCACAAGCATAGCTCATTCTCGCCGGGGTTCGCTTGCCGCTCACAGGCGGCTGGATCCGGCGCGCCGGGTCACTTCTCCACAGCCGGAGCCCCGGAGGGCACCCGGCGCTGCGCGACCTGGCAAGCTCGCACCATGCTCACCGTCATGCTCGCCGCCGGGCGCACCGCGGTGCGTGCCGCTGCGCTCATCGCCGCCCTCGCCGCTCTGTTCACCACCGCACCGGTTGAGACCCCGGCCGCGGCTCGCGTGCACGACCCCATGCCCGCGAGCGGCCCCGTCGGCGGTTCTCGGGGCGGACTGTGGGAGCCGCCGCTCGGTCATCCGCTGCGCATCGCGGAGGCTTACTCCCTGCCGAACGGCCCGTACCGTGCCGGGCACCGCGGGGTCGACCTGCCCGCCGAGCCGGGCGCAGCGGTGCGCGCGCCGGCGTCGGGCACCGTATCGTTCGTCGGTACAGTCGTGGATCGCCCGGTCGTGTCGATCCGCGTGGATGCGCGCACGATCGTCTCGCTGGAGCCCGTCTCGAGCGGATTGCGCGAGGGCGAGGCCGTGGGGCGGGGCGAGCGCATCGGCGAAGTCGCCTCGGGCGGGCATTGCGGTGACGGGTGCCTGCACCTCGGGGTGCGCGTCGACGGCGCATACGTGAACCCGCTGCGGTTCCTGCGGCCGAGGCCCATGCTGCTGCCGTGGGGATGAGCTCGCGGGGGCGCGGGCGTGGGCACGGCGGCATGGTCGGGTCAGGCCCGAGGATGCGCCTGGCGGTAGACCTGGGCCAGCTTCTCCGTCGAGACGTGGGTATAGATCTGGGTGCTGCCGAGGCTCGCGTGTCCGAGCATCTCCTGCACCACCCGCAGGTCGGCTCCGCCGTCGAGCAGGTGGGTCGCCGCCGTGTGCCGCAGCGTGTGCGGACCGCGCGGTCCGCTGCCCGGCTCCTGCTCGAGCTCGCGCGAGACCAGCCGGTAGACCGCATGGGTGGTGAGCGCTCCGCCGTCGTTGCCGATGAACAGGGAGCCCTGTTCCCCCGCCGCGGTGCGGGCCGCAAGAGCGGCCCTTCCAATGTCGAGGTAGTCGGAGAGCGCCTGCGCCGCCGGCGCCCCGAGCGGGACGATCCGCTCTTTGCCGCCCTTGCCGAGAACGCGCACGGTGCGCTCGCGCAGATCGAGGCCGTCGAGTGGCAGCCCGCACAGCTCAGAGACGCGCAGCGCGGCGGCGTAGAGCAGTTCGAGCACGGCCCGGTCCCGCAGCGCTTCGGGCTCGCCGCTCTTCGCGCGACCGGCGGCCCGGTCGAGGAGGCCGGTGATCTGCGATTCGCTGAGCACCCTCGGCAGCGGGCGTGACTGCTTGGGGGCGTGCAGTCGAGATGCGGGGTTGCCTGGCACCAGGCGGCGGTGCTCGAGCCAATTGCCGAACGACTTGAGCGTCGCCACGTTGCGCGCGAGGGTACTCGGCGCGAGCCCGCGCTGCTGCCGCTCCCACAACCAGGCCCGCAGCAGTTCGAGGTCGAGCACCTCGACCTCGGGCGATCGGAGTTCGGCGGCGTTCCCGTCGGCGGCCACGAACCCGGCGAGGTCCGCGAGATCGCGCCGGTAGGCCTTGATCGTGTGCGGCGAGTATCCGTATTCGAATTCGACGGCCGAGAGGAATCCCTCGATCGCCTGGTCAAGTCGCATGTGCTCATTGTGCGCGTACCAGGCCCCACTTGGCCTCGGAGTCGCCCGGCGTTTCGCAACGCCGCACGCGTTCGAGCAGTTCGAGTTCGGCTAGGGCCCCTCTGGCCTCGGCGATGCTCAACCCGGCGCGCCGCGCGGTCTCGTCGAGGGTGCGGCCGCCGCGCAGCGGCAGAGCGTCGAGCACCCGCTCGTGCCGCGGCGGGGTGCGGGGCCCGCCGTCATCCGCGTCTCCGAAGAGATCGAGCCGATCGTCGTACCCGAGCAGCTCGCACGCCTCGCGCGCGTTCGTGACGAGCGAGGCCCCGTATTCGCGGATGAGGCGATGGCAGCCGGCCGATGCCGCCGAGCTGACCGGCCCCGGCACCGCGCCGAGGACCCTCCCCAGCTCGGCGGCGTGACCGGCCGTGTTCAGCGTTCCCGAGCGCACGCCGGCCTCCGTCACGAGCGTCGCGGGCGAGAGCGCGGCGATGATCCTGTTGCGCATCCTGAACCTCCACTTGGTGGGTGCCGAGCCGGGGATCATCTCCGCGCACACGAGCCCTTCCCGGACGATACGGTCGAGCAGGGAGTCGTGCGCCGCCGGGTAGTGCCGATCCGCTCCCCCGGCCAGCACTGCGACGGTCGGGGCCTGCGCGGCCAGGGCTGCCCGATGCGCGATTGCGTCGACCCCGTAGGCGGCGCCTGAGACGATGGCGAACCCCGCACGGCAGACGCCGTCGACGATCTCGGCCGTGACGTTCGTGCCGTAACCGGTGGCGGCACGGGCGCCCACGACCGAGAGTGAGGGCCTGACAAGCAGCGCCGGGTCGCCGCGCAGCCAGAGCATGACCGGCGCGTGGGCGCCGAGGTCGGCGAAGGCGTCGGGCCAGACCGGGCCTCCGGGCATCGAGACCGTCATCCCGGCGGCGAGTGCACGGTCGATGTCGCCGATCGTGGCCGCGCGATCGAGGCGAGGCGCCCAGCGCCCGAGCGCCTCGGCCACCGTGCGTTCGGCGAGGTCGATGCCCTCGGCCGCCATGATCTCGCGAATGTTCCGGGGCGAGGCGCCCTCTACGAGCAGTCGCAGCCCCGGCCCGGCGCCCACTGCGGCCAGAAGTGCCCCGGCGGTGCCGTCTCCCGGTTCCGCGATCCTCGACCAGGCCGCCCGGGCGAGAAGCGCATCCGCCCCGCCCTCGCCGCACCCCAGACGCTCCAGCTTCGCCCGCAGCTCGGGCTCGGCCCGCAGCGCGTCGGCACGGGGCGCCGCCTTCACAGCGCGGCCCCTGATCGCAGGGCGAGCGCCTGGGCCAGGTGGGCTCGCCCGGGTCGGTCCTCACCCGCCAGATCGGCCAGGGTCCAGGCGACCCGCAATGCGCGATCGTAGCCGCGCATGGTCAGCAGTCCGCGCTCGAGCGCGCGATCCATCACCGCGGTCGTCTCGCGCGGCAGCTGGGCAACGGGGCTGCGCAGCCAGCTGCCGGGCACTTCCGCGTTCACCCGCCAGGGAGTGCTCGCCAGCCGCTCGGCTGCACGACGGCGCGCCTCCCGCACCCTCCGGGCGAGTTCCGCGCTCGTGGGCGTCGGCGCACCGGTGGCCTGGGGCAGGATGCTGGACACGCGCCGCACTGAGAGGCGGAGGTCGATGCGGTCGGCGAGCGGACCCGAGATGCGGCTCAGATAGCGCGTGCGCACGATGGGAGTGCAGCGGCATTCGAGAGCGGTGTCGGGAGACCCGGCGTTGCCGCACGGGCAGGGATTGGCCGCGAGGATCAGCTGCACCCTGGCCGGCAGCGTGGCGCGAACCCTGGCCCGGTGTATCTCGACGGTTCCGTTCTCCAACGGCTGGCGCAGCGCATCGAGCACGGCCCTGGGGAACTCCGGGGCCTCGTCGAGGAACAGCACCCCGTGACAGGCGCGGGTGACGGCGCCCGGCCTCACGGCTCCGCCGTTGCCGCCCCCGATGATCGAGACCGCCGAGGCAGTGTGATGAGGGCTCTCGAACGGCGGCCTGGTCACCAGTTCGGTGAGGGAGTCGTTCCCCAGCGAGGCGATACTGCTCGCGGTGAGCTGCTCGTCGGCCGTGAGGTCGGGCAGGATCGTAGGGAACCTGGTGGCGAGCAGGGTCTTGCCCGCCCCAGGCGGCCCCACCATCGAGAGGTGATGGCGTCCCGCGGCAGCCACGGTCAGCGCCTCGACCGCCTCGGGCTGGCCGATGACCTCGGCCATGTCGACAGCGATGTCAGCGGTGCCGTCGAGGGCGCTCTCGCCGCCCTGCGGTGCGGGTGGACTCCCACTCCCCTGCCCCGGCTCGTGCACGGATCCGCCCGCAATCGTCTCGGCTCTCCCGTGCGATTCCCCGAGCCTCCGAGCCTCGGGCTCCCCGCGGTACCAGGCCACCGCCTCTCCCAGGTCTTGCACGCCGACCACCTCGATGCCCGACACGAGCATCGCCTCGGGGATGCAACTGCGGGGAACCATGACCCGCTCGAACCCCAGGGCGGTGGCCGAGAGCACTGCGCTGAGCAGCCCCGGCGGCCGCCGCAACCCGCCGTCGAGGCCGAGTTCGCCGAGATGCGCGGTGCTCGGCATCCGCTCTCCGGGCAGATGCCCCGAGGCTGCCGCGACGGCCAGCGCGATGGCCAGGTCGAAGCCGGATCCGTGCTTGGGCAGCGCGGCCGGCGAGAGGTTGACGACGACGTGGCGCTCGGATGCTCCGACTCCGGCCCGTTGAGCGGCCAGCCGCACCCGCTGCTTGGATTCGGCGAGCGCGGTGTCGGGGAGGCCGATGATGCTCATCCCCGGCAACTGGTTCGACAGCGCCGCCTCGACCAGCACGGTCGTGCCGGTGAGCCCCGTCAGCGCGATCGCCGCCGC
This sequence comes from Leucobacter sp., assembly GCA_050175655.1. Lineage (GTDB taxonomy): Bacteria > Actinomycetota > Actinomycetes > Actinomycetales > Microbacteriaceae > Leucobacter. The sequence continues at coordinate 2,022 of JBFXIT010000037.1, read as the reverse complement.
GCGCGCGATCGGGCGGCTCACGCGATGCCCCGCAGATGGTGGATGCTCGGCGCCCGACCGGGCCGCAGCACGATGCCCACCGCGTCGACCCGCAGGCCGACGGCCCGGATCCGGTTCTGACGCGCCCAGGCGAGCAGGAGACGGCGCAGCCGACAGGCCTTGGCTGCGGTGATGGCCTCCAAGGGGTGGCCGTAGCCGGTGCCGCTGCGGGTCTTGACCTCGACTGCGACGATGGCGTGGCCGTCGCGCAGGACGAGGTCGAGCTCGCCGGCCCTGCCGTCGCGCCAGTTGCGCTCGAGCGTCTCGTAGCCGAGGCCTTCGAGATAGCGGGCCGCGACCTCCTCGCCTCGTGTGCCGAGAGCGCGGTTGCGGCCGGCGTCGTGCGCTGTCCGGGAAGTCGTGCGGGGTGCTGTGCGATCCATGCGATCAGCCTCGCGCGACGGGGAGCCGCCGCGAGGGCGATCAGCGCAATCTGTGGAGAAGTCGGCGAAACCGGCTATTCCTGCGACTTGTGAGCGGCGAACGAGGCGGCTCGGGAACGCCGCGCGGTGCTATTCGTCGATCGACAGTTCCTGCGGCAGCTTGAACTCGCGCGCCGAGAGCTCCTCGACGTTCACGTCCTTGAATGTGAGCACGCGCACCGACTTCACGAAGCGGTCGGAACGGTAGACGTCCCACACCCACACGTCGTTCATGGTCAGCTCGAAGTAGAAGTCGTTGCCCGCATCCTGCCGGCGCAGGTCGACCTCGTTCGCGAGGTAGAAGCGGCGCTCGGTCTCGACGACATAGCGGAACTGGCCGACGATGTCGCGGTATTCGCGGAACAGCGAGAGCTCGGCTTCGCGCTCGTAGTCGTCAAGGTCATCTTCGTTCATCACCTCCATCCTATGCCGCCGCGGGCGACTCACCAGCCGACTTGATTTATTCGAACACGTATTCGAACATTGATGCATGCTCCAGTCCGCGACCCTCCGAGAGCTGCAGCAGCGCATCGACGAGATGCAGCCGCTGCGGCTCGACGAGCGCGCACTGCCCACCCATCCGGCGCTGGCGCGGCTGCTCCCCGAGGCGACCTTGCGGCGCGGCTCCAGCTACACGGTTCGAGGCTCGCAGTCCCTCGCCCTCTCGCTACTCGCCCAGGCCTCGTCGAGCGGGCTCTGGTGCGCTGCGATCGGCTGCGGGGGTTTCGGCGCCGAGGCCGCAGCGGCGCTGGGCATCGCCCTCGACCGCTGCGTGCTCGTGCCCGACCCCGGCGACCACGAGCTCGCTCTCCTGGGCCTGCTGAGCGAGGCTTTCACGGTCGTGGTGCTGCGCTCTTCGAGCCGGGTGAGGCCGGGTGAGGCCGAGCGCGTCGCCGCACGTCTCCGCGAGCACGGCGCAGCGCTCGTGGTCATGGGCGAGTGGCCCCGCCCAGAGGGTGCGCTGTCCGTGACCGCCTCCCGCTGGAGCGGGCTCGGCCAGGGAGCCGGGATGCTCGACGCGCGGGAGCTGACGGTGCGCTCGCAGGATCGGCGCGGGAGCCGGCTGCACACCGTGCGCTTCTCGCACGACGGGATCAGCAGCGTCTCCGGCCCGCCGGAACCGGCGCAGATCCCGCAGCCGGTCTCCGAGGCCGGTCCCGCGCAGAGCCCGACGCGGAGCGCAGCACGAGAGCTGGTGGCGCTGTGAAGCCCGGGGCCGAGCGCATCATGGTGTTCTGGGTGCCCGACTGGCCGGTGCACGCCCATCTGCTCGACCGCGCGGCGGATCCGCTCGACGACCGGATGAAGACAGACCGGATGAAGACCGGCCGGGAGGACGCCGCCCGGAGTCCAGCAGCCATCGCCCTCGTCTCGCAACAGCGCATCACAGCCTGCAGCGAGGGGGCCCGGATCGAGGGCGTGAGGATCGGGCTGCGGGTGCGCGAGGCTCAGAGCCGCTGCCCCGACCTCGCGACCCACCCGCACGATCCCGAGGTCGACGCGCGCCGCTTCGCCCCGGTACTCGCGGCTCTCGAGAGCATCGTCCCCGGCGTCGAAGCGC
>JBFXIT010000036.1:0-13467 GCA_050175655.1 Leucobacter sp. | reverse complement strand
CGGTCGTCGAGGAGTGGGCTGCGCGCGTCGGCGCCGAGCACGGCTTCACCGACATCGGCCACGTGGTCGACCTGTTCGGCATCTGCGCCGATTGCCGTGAGCGCGGCGCGTCCGTCTAGCGCCGATCTCCGCGAGCGCTCGGCGTCTCCGTCGCCCCGCTCGCCGCGGCTAGGAACGCGCGGCGTAGCCCAGCATCCGCGAGTAGGCTCCGGCGCTCTCCAGGACCAGCTCCGCCCACTGCTCGGCGGGCCGGGTGACCCACCGGTTCTCGGGGACGGAGACGCTGATCGCGGCGACGACCTTGCCGGCGCTGTCGCGCACCGCCGCAGCCGCGCAGCAGACGTCGACGTTCGACTCGCACTGCTCGAGGGAGTAGCCGCGTTCGCGGATGCGGGCGCACTCCTGCGCCAGGCGGGCCGGGTCGACGATCGTGTTCGGGGTCAAGGGGGCCAGCTCCGCGTCGGCCGGGAACCGCGCTGAGAACTCCTCTTCGGAGAGCTGCGCGATCAGCGCCTTGCCGACGGCCGTGGCGTGCGCCGGAAGGCGAGAGCCGAGGGATGAGACCATGCGGACCGGGTGCTGGCTCTCGGCGCGGGCGATGTAGACGACGTGGGTCCCGTCGAGGATGGCGACATGCGAGGTCTCCAGGCTGCGGTTGCTGAGCTCCTGGGCGGTCTTCGACCCGATCGCGACGTAGTCGAGCCGCTCCGCAAACGCGCTGCCGAGCTGGAAGGCCCGCGGCCCGATCGTGAAGGTGACGGGCTCCTTCGCGCTCTTCACGAGGTAGCCGCGGGCGGCCAGCGTGTTGGTGAGCTCGAACACCGTGCTGCGGGGCAGGCCGAGCTCCTCGGTCAGCGCCCTGAGCGTGGGAGGGTCGGGCCGTTCGACGAGCGTTTCGAGGATGTCGAGGGCTCGACTGACTGCGGGGTTCATCCTCATCTGCTGCTCCTTCGGCTGCGGATCGGCGTGGATCGGTGTCCAACTGTGCGGGACGGATGCTTGACAGTGGGGTCGTCACATGCAATCTTAATGACAAGAGTTTCATATTTCGATCTCCAGTGCAAGATATCGAATAGAACTGGACGCCGTTCAGCGATCCGGCCAGAGGTGAAGGAGCCCACAGCGTGAATGCGAAGCCAAGCGAAGCAGCGAGAGGATCTCGGGGAGCATTCCCGGACGGAGGGCGTTTCCGCATCGAGATACCCTCGGTCGAAGGGCCGGAGGTGCTCGACGCGGTGTTCGCCGAGGCCGCGCGCACAGGCGTGGTGATCCACCGGGTCAGCCAGGGCAGCGGGGTCGCGATGCTCAGCGACGCGGAGATCTCCCGGATGGTCGAGACGGCTCGGAGCGAGCAGGTCGAGCTCTGCCTCTTCCTCGGGCCGCGCGGCACCTGGGACATCGGAGGCAGCACGCGCACGCCGTCGGGCGGCTCGGGAGCCCGGGTGCGCGGCGCGGCGCAGGTGGGGTACAGCATCGAGGACGCGCAGCGGGCCGCCGGCCTGGGGGTCGACTGCCTGCTCGTCGCCGACGAGGGCGTGCTGTGGGAGCTGCACCTCGCACGGCAGGACGGGCGCCTGCCCGCCGAGCTCACCCTCAAGTTCTCGGCGCTGAGCGGCCCCGCGAACCCCTCGTCCCTGCGCGTCATCGAGCAGCTGGGCGCCGACTCGGTCAACGTTCCCGGCGACCTGTCGCTCGTCGACCTCGCCGCAATGCGGGACGCCTCGCTGGTGCCGCTCGACCTCTACATCGAGTCGCCCGACGCGCTCGGCGGCTTCGTCCGCCAGCACGAGACCCCCGAGTTCATCGACCGGGTCGGGCGGCTCTACGTCAAGTTCGGCCTGCGCAACGCGCCGGAGATGTACCCCTCGGGCCTGCACACCCGCGCACTGACCCTGGACGCCTCGCGCGAGCGGGTCAGGCGGGCCGCGCTGCTGCTGGAGGATCTGGAGCGCAGAGGCTACATGGAGGCGATGTCGCCCAAGGGAGCGCCGGTCGTGCGCGATCTCCGCCGCTTCGAGGATGTGGAGCGGAAGGCGGGCTGATGGGCACCGGCGAGCTGCTGATCGAGCACCGCGACCACGTCGCGTATCTCACCCTGAACCGGCCCGAGCGCCGCAACGCACTGGGCCAGGCGCTCACCGAGGAGCTCCTGACGGCCTTCGACGCGTTCGTCTCCGACGACTCGGTGCGAGCCGTGGTGCTGACCGGAGCCGGCGACCGCGCGTTCTGCGCCGGTGGCGATCTCAAGGAGTTCGACGAGATGGCCGCGCGCGGCCAGCAGATCCCGGTGCCGATGCAGGGCACGCACCGGAACCTCTACGAGGCGGTGCTCGAGTTCCCCAAGCCCACGATCGCGGTGCTGAACGGCGCGGCGGTGGCGGGCGGCTTCGAGCTGGCCCTCGCATGCGACGTGCGGGTCGCCGCCGCCCACGCGGTGCTCGGCATGCCCGAGGCGAAGATCGGGATGGGCGCGAACTTCGCCACCGTCGTGCTCCCGAGGCTCGTCCCCCGCGCCGTGGCCTTCGAGATGCTCTACACCGGCGAGTTCATCGACGCCGCGCGGGGGCTCGAACTCGGGCTGCTGAACCGGGTCGTGAGCGCGGACTCCCTCGCCGAGCAGGCCGAGGCGTTCGTGCGGTCGATCGTGGCGAACGCGCCGCTCTCGCTCCGCCGCTACAAGGAGATGCTCGGCAAGGGCTGGGAGATGCCCGTCTCCGCGGCGCTGCGGCTGAACGCCGGGCCGAACCCCTACACCTCACAAGACCGTGCCGAAGGAATACGGGCGCGCCTCGAAGGGCGCGCTCCCGAATGGGAAGGGCGTTGACGCCGATGGATTTCTCACTGACCGACGAACAGCTGTCCATCCGCGAGGCCGTGGCCGACCTCTGCAGGGGATTCGGCCAGGACTACTGGACCGAGAAGGACAAGGCCCTCGAGTACCCCGAGGAGTTCGTGCAGGCCCTCGGGGAGCAGGGGTGGCTCTCGCTGCTCGTCCCCGAGGAGTACGGGGGAGGCGGCGGAAGCGCCGTGGACGCCTCCATCGTGCTCGAGACCATCAACCGCTCGGGCGGCACAGCGGTGCCGGCCCACGCTCAGATGTACACGATGGGCACGATCCTGCGGCACGGAAGCGAGGAGCAGAAGGACCGGTTCCTGCCCAGCATCGCCGCGAACGAGCTGCGTCTGCAGGCCTTCGGCATCACCGAGCCCGACGCAGGCACCGACACCACCCGCATCACGACCTTCGCGGTGCGCGACGGCGACGAGTACGTGGTCAACGGCCGCAAGATCTGGACCTCGCGCTTCCAGCACTCCGACCTGCTGCTCCTGCTGGTGCGGACCAGCAGGTACGAGGAGGTCGAGAAGAAGACCGACGGCCTCACGGTGCTGCTCGTCGACCTGCGGGAGGCCGGGGACGCGATCGTCGCGAACAAGATCCGCACGATGACCGCGCATGAGACGAACGAGCTGACCATCACCGACCTGCGGGTGCCAGTGGCGAACCGCATCGGCGAGGAGGGCAAGGGATTCAGGTACATCCTCTCCGGGCTCAACATGGAGCGCATCCTCGTGGCCTCGGAGGTGATCGGCGACGGCTTCTGGTTCATCGACCGCGCCTCGCAGTACGCGCGGGAGCGGGTCGTGTTCGGTCGGCCGATCGGCCAGAACCAGGGCGTGCAGTTCCCGCTCGCGCAGGCCTACGCGCACCTCGAGGCCGCGAGCCTCATGCGCTACAAGGCCGCCGCGCTCTTCGACGCAGGCGAACAGCCCGGATTCGAGGCGAACGCCGCGAAGCTGCTGGGGTCGCAGGCGAACTGGGAGGCCGCGAACGCCGCGATGGACACCTTCGGCGGCTACGGCCTCGCCGAGGAGTTCGGCATCGAGCGGAAGTTCCGCGAAGCGCGCCTGCCGGTCGTCGCCCCCGTCAACAACAACCTCGTGCTCGCCTACATCGGGCACCAGGTGCTCGGACTGCCGAAGTCGTACTGATCATGGCGCTCTCGATCCACGCCCTGCCCGCCGGAGTCCTGCGGAACTTCCCGAGCGCCGCGCTGACCTATCAGCGCGGGTTCGGGCAGGTGCAGGACTGCCCCCAGATCATGTTCGCGATCCTGGGCGGCCCCAGCCCCGTGCTGGTCGACACCGGCACGCCCGATCCCGCATTCGTGCGCGAGTACCACGGCTACGACTTCGAGCGCGACGAGCAGGAGCATCCGCTCGCGACGCTCGCCGGCCTCGGGGTGCGCCCGGAGGACGTCGAGGTGGTGATCCACACGCATCTGCACTGGGATCACTGCGGCAACGACGCGCTGTTCCCCGCCGCGCGCTTCGTCGTCCAGCGCTCGGAGGTCGCATACGCCTCGGATCCGCTGCCGCCGAACCGGGTCGCCTTCGAGCGCGTCGGCGAGGTCGAGCCGCCGTGGAAGGCGGTCGAGAGCTCGTTCGAGCTCGTCGACGGCGATGCCGAGGTGCTGCCGGGGATCAGCGTGATCCATCTGCCCGGGCACACCCCCGGCTCGCAGGGCGTGCTCGTCGAGACCGCCGGGGGCCCCTATCTCATCGCCGGCGACACGGTCAACACCTACCGAAACTGGGAGGGCGACGGCACGCTGCCCCACCTGCTGAACGGCTCGCTCATCAGCCTGCCGGATCACTGGCGCAGCTTCGAGCGGATCGCCGAGACGGGTGCGACCGTGATCCCCTCGCACGATCCGCTCGTGCTGCAGCGGGGGGTGTTCGACTGATGCGCCGTTCGCTGGAGGGGCTCCGCGTGATCGATCTCACGACGAGCGTCGCAGGGCCGTTCGCCACGATGATCCTCGGCGATCTGGGAGCCGACGTGATCAAGATCGAGCGCCCGGGAGTCGGCGACGACACCCGCCACTGGGGCCCGCCCCGGTGGAACGGGGAGAGCTGCCACTTCAACGCGCTCAACCGGAACAAGCGCTCCGTCGCCCTCGACCTGGGCACTCCTGAGGGCATCGGGGCGGTGCGGGATCTCGCGCGCGGCGCCGACATCCTGCTCGAGAACCTGCGGCCGGGCAGCCTGCAGCGCAAGGGTCTCGGCTTCGACGACCTGCGATCGATCAACCCCGCCCTGATCTACGTCACGATCTCCGGCTACGGGCCGAGGGGCCCGCGCGCCGAGTCGCCGGCCTACGACCCGCTCATGCAGGCGTACTCGGGGCTCATGAGCATGGTCGGCGCGCCCGGCAGCGAGCCGGCCCGTATCCCGGTGTCTATCCTCGACCAGGGGTCGGGCATGTGGGCCGTGATCGGCGCGCTCAACGCCCTGCGGAGCCGGGAGGCGACCGGCGAGGGATCGCACGTGCAGACCAGTCTGCTGGGCACCGCGTTGATGTGGCAGCCGGTGCAGGTGGCGAACTGGTACGCGGGCGGCGCGCTGCCCGAGCGCCTCGGATCGGGCACCATCGGGATCTACCCCTACGGCCACTTCCCGACCGCGGACTCCGACATCGTGATCGCCGCAGGCAATCAGCGGCTGTGGGAGCGGCTGTGCTCGGTCATCGGCGCGGACGAGCTGGTCGAGGATCCGCGCTTCCTGACCAACGAGGATCGCGTCGCCCGGCGGGATCCGCTGCGCCTGCTGCTGGCCGAGCGGCTGGAGCGGAGGGCGTCGCGCGAGTGGATCGCGGCGCTCGATGCCGCGGGCGTGCCCTGCGCACCGATCAACCGCCTCGACCAGGCCCTCGCCGATCCGCAGGTCGCCGAGGGCGGCTTCATCGCCGACATCGAGCATCCGCGCATCCCCGGCTACCGGGCGGTCGCCCTGCCGCTCGAAGACGAGACCGGCCCGGTCGGTCGGTACGCGCCCGCACCCGATCTGGGCGCCCACAACGAGGAGATCCTGGGGAAGGGAGGCGCGCGATGAGCAGTGGACTCCACACGATCGCCTCGCCCAGCGCCAGGCTGCCCGCCATCGCGATCCTCGAGGAGGGCATGCGGGAGGGCCTGCAGATCGAGGACGCGGCGATCCCGGTCGCCGAGAAGATCGAGCTGCTCGACGCGCTCTCGGCCACGGGGCTCCGGAACATCGTCGTCGGCAGCTTCGTCAGCCCCAAGTGGACGCCGCAGATGGAGCGGATCGACGAGCTCGTCGAGGGGTTCGCGCCGCGCGACGGGGTGAACTACACCGCGCTCGCGCTGAACGCGAAGGGCGTCGAGAGGCGAGCCGCATACATCCCGGAGCGGCTGACGCTGCTCGACGAGCGGCCGGCCACGCGGGCCCACCTGTGCGACGTGTTCGCGCAGAGGAACACCAACCGCACCCGGGCGCAGGAGATCGAATCCTGGCCGGCGGTCGTGGCGGCGGCGGTCGACGCCGGCGCGCGCGAGGCCCAGATCGGCGTCGGCGCGGCCTGGGGATCCAACTGGACAGGCCCGTTCTCGCACGCGGACCGCATGGATCTGCTGCAGCGCCAGCACGACCTGTGGAGCGAGGCCGGGATCGCGGTCACGAGCGTCTTCTTCGCCGATCCCATGGGATGGAACCTGCCGTGGCTCGTCGCGGAGGATCTCGAGGCGGTGACGGCCCGCTGGCCGGAGACCCGCACCGTGCACCTGCACCTGCACGACACCCGGGGGATGGCCGGCATCTCGCTCTACGAGGCGATCCGCGTGCTCGACGAGCGCATCACGCTCATCGCCGACACGAGCATCGGCGGGATGGCCGGCTGCCCCTACTGCGGCAACGGCAGGGCCGCCACCCTCTTCGCCACCGAGGATCTCGCTCAGATGCTCGAGGCCCTCGGCTACCGCACCGGGATCGACCTCGACCGGCTGATCGACGCGGTCGCGCTGGCGGAGCGTATCGTCGGGCACCGGCTCTACGGCCACGTGTCGAAGGCCGGCCCCCGGGTCGAGGGAGAGCGCCTCTATCCGATGGACCTGCCGTTCATCGAGACCCTCGAGCAGGCGCAGCACTTCCGCCTCGGCCCCGACGTGCACCGGGGGGCGCGATCCCCCTGGGCCCAGACCATCTCGTCGCGCCAGCGCGACGAGATCCTCGAACACACCCAGAGCAAAGGAGCACACTCATGAACACTCGGACAGCCGTCCACCCCGATTCCTTCGTCGACAAGAAGGTCATCGTCACCGGTGCCGCCTCGGGCTTCGGCACCGCCATCGCCGAGCAGTTCGCCGCGGCGGGCGCGCAGGTGCTGGTCGCCGACATCAACGGGCCGGGGGCCGAGGCGGTCGCCGCCCGCCTGCCGGGCGCCCGATCGTTCGCGGTCGACCTCGCGGTGCCCGAGCAGATCCGCGCGATGATCGACTACGCCGCCTCGGAGTTCGGCCGGATCGATGTGCTCTGCAACAACGCCGGCGTGCCCCACAGGATCGGCTTCGCGCTCGACCTCGACGAGCACGTGTTCGACCAGCAGTTCGCGGTCAACACCCGCAGCGTCTTCCTGGCGATCAAGTACGCCTACCCGCACATGCCCGAGGGCGGCGTCGTGGTCAACACGGCGTCGATCAGCGCGCTCCGCCCGCGGCCCGGCCGGGCGATCTACAACGCCTCGAAGGGCGCGGTCGAGACCCTGACGCTGGCCCTCGCGGCCGAGCTCGCGCCCAGGATCCGCGTGAACGCGGTCAACCCCGTCGCCTCGCACACCGGCTTCGTGACCGCGGTCGACGGCACCCCCGACATGACCGCCGCCGACGAGGAGCGCATCGTCGCCGGCATCCCCATGGGCCGCCAGGCCTATCCGAGCGACGTCGCCGCCGCCGTGACGTTCCTCGCCAGCCCCGCCGCGGAGTTCCTGACCGGCGTGTGCCTCAACGTCGACGGCGGCCGGAGCATCCAGTAACCACCCCACACCCGCGTGCCCGGGATCTCACCCGGGATACGTCCGATAGAAAGGAATGACAGATGTCATCGAACAGGCAGAAGTTGATCGGCAGCGTTGCCGTGGGCCTTGCCGCACTCGCCCTGGTCGGGTGCAGCAGCACCCCGGAGACCACCGGCGGGAGCGGCGACCAGCCGGCCGCCGAGCAGAACATGACTCCTCAGGGAGTGGACGGGCGCCCCTCGCTCAGCGAGTTCTGCGGCGAGGACGAGGTCAAGGTGGCCTACGTCGTCGGCTTCGGCGAGAACGCGTGGCGCAAGACCACGCTCGCCGAGATCGAGGACGAGGCCGCCCAGTGCGACAACGTGACGGTCGAGTACTTCAACGCGAACGGCGACCAGAACCAGTTCATCTCGATGCTGAACTCCGCCACCGCGCAGGGCTTCAACGCGATCATCACCTACGACGACTTCGGCGCGGCGGCGGTGCCGGCGCTCCGGTCGGCCTTCCAGGCCGGTCTCGCGGTGGTCCCGTTCCAGGCGGATCCGACTGGCGTGATCGGCGAGGACTACACCGGCCTCGTCGGCATGGACATCGACATCGAGGCCAGCGGCTGGGCCGACTTCTTCCAGGCGACCCTCCCCGACGGCGGCAAGATCGCCATGTTTGGCGGCACGCCGGGCGCCCCGCTCAGCCAGGGGTACTGGGATCTCTTCTCGGGGAAGATCGAGGGGACCGGGCTCTCGCTCCAGGGCGATGGCCCCATCACCACGAACTGGACGCCCGCCGACTCGCAGAAGGCCGCGAGCGGCCTCTTCTCGCAGTACCCCGACACCGCCGGCGTGATCGCCGACTACCTCGGCGGCAGCGGCCCGGCCATCGTGAACGCCTACACGAACGCCGGCGAGGCCCTGGTCCCGCTCGCGGGAGGATCCGCCACGATGGAGCTGGTCTGCCAGTACCACGACCTGAAGCCCAGCAACCCCGGCTTCGAGGTGTTCTCGATGGACGGCGACGTGGCGATCGGCCGCGTGGCGCTGCGGCAGGCCGTGGCGAGCGCGCAGGGCATCGAGAACCCCGAGTCCTGGGTGTTCCAGCGCTCGGTCGGCATCGACACCGCGTCGGGAGTGATCCCCGAGTGCGATCCGAGCCTTCCCGCGGATCTGCCGATCAACTCGACGCTCAGCATGGATCAGCTGAAGGGGATCTTCAGCTGAACGTCCCCGGCTTGGGGCGGGCGCGCCCCGCCCCAAGCCCCCCGACCGCTAAGGAGCCCAGATGACGCAGCCGACCGAGACGGATAGGTCGACCGAGCCGGGCGAGCGCGCCGCCGCACTCGGCATCGAGGGCGTGTCCAAGTACTACCCCGGCGTGCGCGCCCTCTCGGACGTGACGGTGCACGTCAGGCCCGGCAGCGTGCACGGGCTCGTGGGGGAGAACGGCGCCGGCAAGTCCACGCTGATGGGAGTCGCCTCGGGCGCGGTGACCCCCGACACCGGCAGGGTGCTGGTGGGAGGCGAGACCGCCGCGCCCGGCGACCCGAAATGGAGCCGGGAGCACGGCCTGGCGATCGTGCACCAGGAGCCCGCCCTGCTCAAGGATCTGACCGTGGCGGAGAACATGGCGCTCGTCATGCCCCGCGCCCTGCGACCCTCGATCGGGCGCCAGCAGGCCTGGGCCGCCGAGCAGCTCGCCGGCTGGGCGGAGGTGGCGAGGATCGATCCGCGCACGCTCGCCGGCCGGTTGCGGCCCGACGAGCGCTTCGTCGTCGAGATCGCCCGAGCGCTCGCCTCCAAGCCCTCGGTGCTGATCCTCGACGAGCCCACCGAGCACCTCGTCGACACCGGGGTGAGGATCCTCTTCGAGCAGATCAGGCGCCGCGCCTCCGAGGGGGTCGCCGTCGTCTACATCTCGCACCGGATCAGAGAGGTGCTCGAGATATCCGAGGAGGTGTCCGTGCTGCGCAACGGCGAGCTGCGCGGCACCCGGCCGACCGCCGAGCTGAGCGAGGACGATCTCGTCTCGATGATCGTCGGCCGGCAGCTGGGCGCTCGGTTCCCCGAGAAGGCCGGCGACCTCGATCTCGCGCCCGCGCTGCTCGAGGTCGAGGGTCTCACCGGATCCACCTTCGCGGCCGTCGGCCTCACCGTCAGAGAGGGCGAGATCCTCGGCCTCGCGGGCATCGAGGGTCAGGGGCAGCGGGAGTTCCTGCGCTCCCTCGCGGGGCTCGAGAGCTCGAGCGGCGAGATCCGTCTGCGCGGCGAGAGACTGCAGAACCGCACGCCGGCGGGCGCCGGCGGCAAGGGGATCGCCTATCTCTCGAGCGATCGCGCCGGCGAGGGCGTGCTCACCTCGCTCTCCGTCCGTCGCAACCTCATGCTGAAGGCGCTCGACCGGGTGTCGAGGCTCGGCATGCTCTCGCTGCGCCGCGAGCGGGAGGGATCCGCCGGGCTGATCCGGGATCTCGAGGTGAAGACCCCGTCCGACCGGACCCCCATCGAGTCCCTCTCCGGCGGCAACCAGCAGAAGGTCATGATGGGCCGCACGCTCGCCTCCGACGCCTCGCTGCTGCTCATCGACGAGCCGAGCCAGGGCGTCGACGTCGGCGCCCGAGCCGACATCTACGGCATCCTCCGCGGCGCCACCGAGCAGGGCCGCGGCGCGATCGTGCTCTCGTCGGACAACTCGGAGCTCGAGGGGCTGTGCGACCGGGTGCTGGTGTTCTCGCGCGGCGCCATCGTCCGGGAGTTCACGGGCGACCAGGTGCGGGAGCGGAGCATCACCGAGGCCGCCATCACCGCGACCGGCACCCGCGAGCACCGAGCCGCGCCGCGGAGAAACCGCATGAGGCAGCTGCTCGGGAGCCCCCGGCTGCTGCCCTGGTGCGTGCTCGTCGTCGCGCTGCTCGTGCTCGGGACGATGGCCTCGTTCGCGAGCCCGACCTACCTCACCCCGCTGAACTTCGCGCTGAGCCTGCCCATGCTCGCCGTGCTCATCTTCGCCGCCACCGGGCAGCAGTTCGCGATGCTCGTCGGCGGTATCGACCTCTCCGTCGGGCCGCTCATCAGCGTCGTCGTCGTGACCGCGTCGTTCGTGCTCGCGCCGACGCTCGGCGGCACGGGGCTCACCACCGGCGTCCTGATCCTCTGCGCCGTCGCCATCGCCGTCGGCGCGATCAACTGGGTGCTGATATCCGTGATCGGGGTCACTCCGATCATCGCGACCCTGGTCACCTACACCGGCCTCCAGGGCGTCGCCCTGCTCATCCGCCCCACCCCCGGCGGATCCTTCCACCGCGACGTGACCATCGCGCTGCAGACCAGCGTCGGGCCCGTCCCGGTATCGGTGATCGTCGGGATCGCACTCGTCGTGCTGCTCGAGATCTCTCTCACGCGCACGAGAGCGGGCGTCATGCTGCGCGCGGCGGGCTCCGACCCGGCGGTCGCCGGGAAGATCGGGGTCCGGGTGGCGGGCGCCAACCTCATCGCCTACGTCGCCTGCGCCGTCGCAGCCATGATCGCCGGCCTGCTGTTCCTGCCCATCGCCGGCTCGGGCAACGCCTCCGTCGGCACCATCTACACCCTCTCGTCCATCGCCGCGGTCGTGCTGGGCGGCGCGAGCATCTTCGGCGGCCGCGGATCCTTCGTGGGCGCCATGCTCGGCGCGGCCCTCGTGTTCCAGATCAACCTCGTCGTGCCCTTCCTCGGCCTGACGAGCTACTGGCAGCTCTTCCTGCTTGGGGCCCTCACCCTGATCGCCACGGCGGCCTACTCGAGACTCGGCACCGCCGGCGCGAGAGGAGCGAAGCCATGAACCGCATCGGCTCCCTGATCCCCCGGTCCCCCGTGCTCTACGCGACGGTGCTCTTCTTCCTGGTCATCGCCATCGTCGAGCCCAGGAACTTCCAGCCCGCATCGCTGAGCTCGATGCTGCCGTTCGCGGCCCTGCTGACGATCGTCTCGCTCGGCCAGACGCTGGTCGTGCAGCAGCGGGGCATCGACCTCTCGGTGGCGGGGACGATGACGCTCTCGGCGATCATCGTCAGCAAGGTCGCGGGAGGCGACGAGGGGGCTCTGCCGTTCGCCGTGCTGGTCGCGCTCGCCGCCGGCGCCGTCATCGGCGCGATCCTCGGCCTCGTGGTCGTCGTGCTCCGCGTGACCCCGCTCATCGCGACCTTCGGCATGAACGCCGTTGTCACCGGCCTGGTGGTCGCCTACGCCGGCGGATCCTCCACCGCCGTCCCGCTCTCGCTGAGCGGCTTCGCGAGCGCGAGGACCCTGGGCGTGCACAACCTCGTCTGGATCGCCCTGATCTGCACCGTGCTCGCCGTGGTCGTGATGAGCGGCACGGCCTTCGGGCGCCGATTCGAGGCCGTCGGCGCCAGCCACGCCGCCGCCCGCGCCTCGGGCGAGCGCGTGCAGGCCATCCGCTGGTCGGCGTACCTGATCTCGTCGACGCTCTACGCGCTCGCCGGAGTGCTGGCGGCGGGCTTCGTCAACGTGCCGGATCTCTCGGTCGGGGCGAGCTACGTGATGCCGAGCATCGCCGCCGTCGTGCTGGGAGGCACCTCGTTCGCAGGCGGGCGGGGGCGGATGATCGGCACGATGGTCGCCGCACTGCTGCTGACGCAGCTCAACCACTTCGTCCTCTCGATCGGCGCCTCCACGGCCGTGCAGCTGATCGTGCAGGCGGCGGTCATCGCGGTCGCGGCCGCGCAGGCGCCCGTCGCGGCCGCGATCGCCCGCCGGGTCTCGTCCAGGCGGAGGACCGCGGCCGACGCCGCCGCATCGGCGAGCCGGGAGCGCCCGCCGGAGGAGCCGCGGGAAGAACCGCGGCAGGAGCCGACGCAGGAGTCGCTGGAGCAAAGGAGCGCACCATGAACACCGCCACCCGCATGTGGGGCCTCGAGGGGCCGACCTTCACCCTGCCGACCGGGTTCCTCGTGCTGCGGGAGGAGGGCGAGGTGACCATCCCCGTGCCCTGCTACCTGATCGAGCACCCGCGAGGGCTCGTGCTCTTCGACACCGGGATCGCGGTCGAGGCGGCCGACGATCCGCTCACGGTGTTCTCGGAGGACGAGCTCGCCTTCAACCACCTCGTCTACGAGACTGGGCACCGGCCGGATCGGCAGATCGAGTCGCTCGGGTTCTCGGCGGATCGGGTGACGCACGTCGTGATGTCGCACGTCCACCACGACCACAGCGGCGGGATGCGGCTGTTCCCCGGAGCCCAGTTCTACTGCGGCGTCGACGAGATGCCGCACGCCTACTGGCCGGTGTCGACTCAGCGCGGCCTCTTCCGCCGTCAGGACATCGACGCGGTGCGTGACTTCTCGTGGAACGAGATCGCCGCCGACTTCGATCTCTTCGGCGACGGCAGCGTCACCATCCTGACGCTCCCCGGGCACACCCCCGGGAGCGTCGGCATGATGGTGCGGCTCCCGACCCGCACGGTGCTGCTCACCGGCGACGCCGTCCACCTGCACTCCGCCGTCGACAACCTGATGCCGATGCCGTCCGACTGGAGCGCGGTCCACGCGGTGCAGTCGATCCGCAAGCTCGACCTGCTGCGCAGGACCCACGAGGCCGACCTCTGGATCCAGCACGACCCGCAGGACTGGGAGCGGTACGGGGGGCGCGAGCTGCGCTAGTCAGCGCGC
>JBFXIT010000035.1:0-13816 GCA_050175655.1 Leucobacter sp. | reverse complement strand
GAAACCGTCGCGCAGAGGATCGCCTCGACCGTGCGCATCCTCGACGCCGACCGCTTCGATCTCAAGTACGCGAACGGCACCATGCCCCACGAGCAGCTGATGTCGAGCATCGGGCTCTACGGGGAGGCGGTGATCCCGCGCGTGCGCGAGCTGCTCGCCGGCTGACCCTCGGCCGCCGGGCCCTCCACCGCGCGCGGCCTCAGCGCCTGCCGCGCTGCCGGTGCGTGATGTCGGTGAGGTCGTGCAGCGAAATCGGCTCGGCGGGCAGCGGCGGGCGCTCCTCTCCCACCGGCCGCAGGGCGTCGAGCGCGAGGGCGCGCATGCGCGGCACGAGGAACGAGGCCTGCGGCTCCCCCACCGCCACGAGGTCGGCGAGCATCCCCGCGAGCACCGCGATGTCGGTCGGCTGCACGTCGGGGCGGATCGTCCCCGCCTGCTGCGCCTCGATCACCGCCGCCACCACGACCGGGGTCCAGCGGTTCTCGTGCTAGACCCGGTCGGGGAACACCCGCCTCACCCTCACGCCGATGCCCCGCGCCGCGGGGAACTCTACCGAGAAGCGGACCGTTACATCGATGAAGGCGATCACCCGCTCGAGCGGATCCTCGATCTTCAGATAATCGTCTCCATAGTCGTCGATGCGCTGCCAGAAGCGCTCGTAGACGCCGAGCAGCAGATCGTCGTAGGTCGGGAAATGCCGGTAGAGGGTGCCGATGCCGAGGCCGAGGGCCTCGGCGATCCTGTGCATGCTGAGGTCGGCGCCCTCGACCGCGAGCGCCTGCTCCGCGTAGTCGAGGATGCGCGCGTGGTTGGCGATCGCATCGCGCCTCGGGCGTCGCTTCCGCTCCTGGTCTTTGATCACCACCACAGTGTAGGGCCGCCGATCGCTCTCCAGATCTCGGTTCGGACAGGAGAAGACGCCTCAGCCGGATCATTCCCGGAGAAATGACCCGGCTGAGCGTGGATCTCCTGTCTGAACCGCGTGGGAGATCAGGCCAGACGCTCCTGCAGGTTCTGGTCGATGGCCGCGAGGAACTCCTCGGTCGTCAGGTAGCCCTGATCGGGGCCGACGAGCAGCGCGAGATCCTTCGTCATCTTGCCCGACTCGACGGTCTTGACGACCACGTCCTCGAGGGTCAGCGCGAAGTCGATCAGCGGCTGGTTGCCGTCGAGCTTGCCGCGGTGCGCGAGGCCGCGCGTCCAGGCGAAGATCGAGGCGATCGGGTTGGTCGAGGTGGGCTTGCCCTGCTGGTGCTGGCGGTAGTGCCGGGTCACGGTGCCGTGGGCGGCCTCGGCCTCGACGACCTTGCCGTCGGGCGTGGCGAGCACGGAGGTCATGAGGCCGAGCGAGCCGAAGCCCTGCGCCACGGTGTCGGACTGAACGTCGCCGTCGTAGTTCTTGCAGGCCCAGACGTAGCCGCCCTCCCACTTCATGGCCGAGGCGACCATGTCGTCGATGAGGCGGTGCTCGTAGGTGAGGCCGGCGGCCTCGAACTGATCCTTGAACTCGGCGTCGTAGATCTCCTGGAAGATGTCCTTGAAACGGCCGTCGTAGGCTTTGAGGATCGTGTTCTTGGTCGAGAGGTAGACCGGGTAGCCGCGCGAGAGCCCGTAGTTGAGCGAGGCGCGGGCGAAGTCGCGGATCGAGGCGTCGAGGTTGTACTGCACCTGGGCGACGCCGTCGCCGGGCGACTGGTAGACCTCGAACTTCTGCGGCTCGCCGCCGTCCTTCGGGGTGAACTCGACGGTGAGGGTGCCCTCGCCGGCGAAGCGGAAGTCGGTGGCACGGTACTGGTCGCCGAAGGCGTGACGGCCGATGATGATGGGCTTGTTCCAGCCAGGCACGAGCCGCGGGATGTTCGAGATGATGATGGGCTCGCGGAAGATCACACCGCCGAGGATGTTGCGGATCGTGCCGTTCGGGCTGCGGTACATCTTCTTGAGGCCGAACTCCTCGACGCGGGCCTCGTCGGGGGTGATGGTGGCGCACTTCACGCCGACGCCGTGCTTCTGGATCGCGTGAGCGGCGTCGATCGTGACCTGATCCTCGGTCTCGTCGCGGTGCTGGATGCCGAGGTCGTAGTACTCGAGCGTGACGTCGAGATAGGGGTGGATCAGACGATCCTTGATGAACTGCCAGATGATGCGGGTCATCTCGTCGCCGTCGAGTTCTACGACGGTGCCTTCGACCTTGATCTTCGCCAACGCTGCTCCCTGTGTGTCGGTGTCTCAGTCGTCTTGAGCACGCGACGATTCTGTAATGCCGCGCACGACTGTGGTTTGCCTGCGCGAGAGGATCGCGGCCCATGCGCCGCGCTCTCGTGTTCTCGACCCGGTGGGGCCTCGACCAGTGTACCCGAGTGAGCGAGATTTATCTCGACGTCGAGATATCCGGATGGGGAGGCCGTCGGCCCGTCCGCGACCGGGCCGACGACCGGGCGGCTCCTAGGCCTCGACGGGGGCCGTCAGTCGCTCGCCCGACTCCGAGTCGAAGAGGTGCAGGTGGCGGGGCTCCGGCACCAGGGTGACGACGTCGCCCGCATTCGGGTGGTTGCGCCCGTCGACGCGGGCCACCAGGTCGATGCGGTCGTCGCCCTCGCCCGCGACGTGGCCGTAGAGGTAGCCGTCCGCGCCGAGCTCCTCGACGAGGTCGATCTCGACCCGCAAGCCGGCCTCGCCGCTCGACGCCAGGCGCAGATCCTCGGGGCGCACGCCCACCGTGACCCTGCCGCCGGTGGCCGCCGCGGCCGCGGACGCCTCGATCGGCGCGGTCAGCGACCCGAAGCGCACGCCCTCCGCAGAGACCGTCGAGGGGAAGAGGTTCATGGCCGGCGATCCGATGAAGCCCGCGACGAAGACGTTCTTCGGCGCCTCGTAGAGGTCGCGCGGGGTGCCGACCTGCTGCAGCACGCCGTCCTTGAGCACGGCGATGCGGTCGCCCATCGTCAGCGCCTCGGTCTGGTCGTGGGTGACGTAGACGGTCGTGACACCGAGACGGCGCTGCAGCGACGCGATCTGGGTGCGGGTCTGCACGCGCAGCTTGGCGTCGAGGTTCGAGAGGGGCTCGTCCATGAGGAACACCTGGGGCTGGCGCACGATCGCGCGGCCCATGGCGACGCGCTGGCGCTGGCCGCCCGAGAGCGCCTTGGGCTTGCGGTCGAGGTACTCCTCGAGGTCGAGCAGCTTCGCCGCCTCGAGCACGCGCGCGGCGCGCTCCTCCTTGCCGACGCCCGCGATCTTGAGCGCGAAGCCCATGTTCTCGGCGACGGTCATGTGCGGGTAGAGCGCGTAGTTCTGGAAGACCATCGCGATGTCGCGATCCTTCGGGGGCACCGTCGTGACGTCGCGGTCGCCGATGAGGATGCGGCCCTCGTTGACCTCTTCGAGGCCGGCGAGCATGCGCAGGGTGGTCGACTTGCCGCAGCCCGAGGGGCCGACGAGGACGAGGAACTCGCCGTCTGCGATGTCGAGGGAGACTCCGTCGACCGATGCCTTCGTGGCTCCGGGATAGACGCGGGTGATGCCGTCGAACGTGACTGATGCCATGATTTTCCTCCACCGGCAGGTACGTGCCGGACGATCCGTTGTAGAAGCGCGGGGGCCATCCGGCCACCGCGGGCCCGCCATCGGGCCTCCGTCAGGGTAACACGGCGTATACGCTGAAGACATGCCCTCCGCCGGATCGCCACTCCGCCGCACCGCTGCCGAGCAGCGGGCTGCTGCGGCCGCGCCGGGAGCGGCCGCCGGGATCGACATCGGCGGCTCGAAGACCGACGGCGTGCTGCTCGACGGCGACGGCCGCGAGCTCGCCTCCGTGCGGCTGACGACGCGACGGGGCGACGACGGAGTCGTCGGCACGACCGTCGAGGCGCTCGATGCGCTCGCCGAGCGGAGCGGCCGCGGCATCGCCTCGTTCGGCAGGATCGGGATCGGCGTGCCCGGTCAGGTCGAGCGCTCGGCCGGCGTCGTGCGGCACGCCTACAACATCGGCGTCGAGCAGCTGGCGCTGGGCCCGGTCATCGCCTCGCGCACCGGCCTGCCCGTCTCGCTCGACAACGACGTGACGGCCGCGGCGATCGGGGCCGCGCACCTCATGGGCCTCGGCGGCACGGTCGCCTATCTGAACCTCGGCACCGGTCTCTCGGCGGGCATCGTCGTCGACGGCCGCCCGCTGCGGGGCTCCCACGGCTTCGCCGGCGAGATCGGCCACCTGCCGATCAGCCCGCTGGGCCGCCCGTGCCCCTGCGGGCAGATCGGATGCCTCGAGACGGCTGCGAGCGGATCCGCGCTGCTCGCCTGGTGGCCTGCGGGAGGCCCCCACCCCGGCCGCACGCTGCTGCCGGCGGTCGAGGCCGGCGACGCCGAGGCGCGGGCCGCGTTCGACCACCTCGTCGAGGGGGCGGCGAGCGCGGTCCGGCTGCTGGCGCTCACGATCGACCCGGGCGCGATCGTGCTCGGCGGCGGGCTGCGCCTGCTGGGCGCCCCGCTGACGGACGGGATCTCCCGGACGCTCGACGGATGGACCGCCCGGTCGCCCTTCCTCGCGGCCCTGGGCCTCCGGGAGCGGCTGCGGGTGCTTCCGGAGGGCTCGCCCGTGGCGGTCGTCGGCGCCGCCCTGGCCTCCCACGTCTGAACCCGCGTGCCGCGGACGGCACCGGCCGCAGAACGTTGCCGCCGCGAGGGCGCACCGGGTAGCCTGGGAGCATGAGCCCGCTCCGCCTCGAAGAACTCTCCGCTGCGACCATCGTCGCCGTGAACCGCCTCGGCCTGAAGCCGGGCCAGGAGCAGTTCGTGAGCCCGGTCTCCTACGCCGCCGCCGCCGCGGTGGTCCCGGCTCACAGCGCATGGCAGCGGGTCGTGCTCGACGACGACCGCGTCGTCGGGTTCATCCACGGCAACTTCGACCCGGACGCGGCGCAGGAGGAATTCCGGGCCGCGCTGTGGAGGATCAACGTCGACGCCGAGGCCCAGGGGCGCGGCGTGGGCACGTTCGCGGTGGAGGCCCTGATCGAGGAGGCCCGTCGCCGCGGAGTCGACCGCCTCACGGTGCTGTGGGAGCGCGGCGAGGACGGCCCCGAGCAGTTCTTCCTGCACGTGGGGTTCAAGCCGGTGGGCGAGACGCCCTACGGCGAGGTCATCGGCGCCTACGATCTCTGATCGTTCCGCCTTCTCAGATCTCGACCCGCAAGACCCGTAGGTGACCGCCCACCCGCGCACCCCTGCCGCGTCCGCCCCGGGCGGCACCAGCACCAGGGGCGTCCTCATCTCCGTCGGATCCTCCGTCTGCTTCGGCCTGATCTACTTCCTGACCCCTCTCCTCGCGCCGATGACCGGCGAGGAGGTGGTGGCGATCCGCATCGTCGTCACCGTCCCGTTCGTCGCGGCGGTGCTGTTGATGATGCGCAGCTGGCGCCTCGCCGCCGAGATCGGCTCGCGCATCCGGCGCCGGCCGATCCTGCTGATCGGCGTGCTCGCCGCCGGGGTGCTGCTCGCAGCGCAGCTGTGGCTGTTCGGATGGGCCCCGCTGAACGGCCGCGGCCTGCAGGTGGCGCTCGGCTACTTCCTGCTGCCCCTCGTGCTCGTCGTGATCGGAAGATTCGCCTACAAGGATCGCATGGCCTGGTGGCAGTGGCTGGCCGCGGGCATCGCCGCGGCGGGCGTCTGCTACGAGATCGTGCGGGTCGGGGGCGTCTCGTGGGAGACGCTGCTCGTGGCGCTCGGCTACCCGGCCTACTTCGTGCTGCGCCGCTCGATGCGGACCGGGCACCTGGGCGGCATGCTCTGGGAGCTGGCGACGGTCTTCCCCGTCGCCGCGGTCGTGATGGTGTGGTCGTTCGCCGACGGAACCTCCTATGCCGCGAATCCGTCGCTCTGGTGGGCGGCTCCCGGCATCTCGCTCTTCGCCGCCTTCGCCCTGCTACTCTACCTGCTGGCGTCGCGGCTGCTGTCGATGAGCCTGTTCGGGCTCCTGAGCTACGTGGAGCCGGCGCTGCTGCTCGTCGCCTCCCTGCTGATCGGCGAGAGGATCGCGGCCGACGAGTGGTTCACCTACGGGGCGATCTGGGCCGCGGTGCTGGTGCTCGTCGCCGGCGGCATGGTCTCGCTGCGCCGGACCCCGCGATCCTGATCGGCCGCTGCGAGGAACGGGGAGCGTCGCAGCCCGAGTCGTTAGGATGACGGGATGCACGAGGCGGAACACTCCCACGGATACAGCGAGCACAAGGAAGAGCTGCTGAAGCGGCTGCGCCGGGCCGAGGGCCAGGTGCGCGGCATCCACCGCATGGTCGAGGAGGACGCCTACTGCATCGACGTCATCACCCAGGTCTCGGCCGCGACGAAGGCGCTCGAGCGGGTGGCGCTGGCGCTGCTCGACGACCACCTCAGCCACTGCGTCGCCCAGGCCGCCGCGGAGGGCGGCGAGGTCTCGGCCGAGAAGCTGCGCGAGGCCTCCGCCGCGATCGCGCGGCTCGTGCGCTGAGGCAGCGGCCCGGCCTACGCGGCGGCCGCGACCATGGCCTCCTCGAACGCCGCCTGCACGAGGATGGGCAGGTGATCGCTCGTGCCGCGGTCGAGGGTGCGCACGCTGTCGATGCGGAAGCCGTTCGACGTGGCGAAGTCGAAGTGCCCGCGGAACATCTTGTAGCGGGTGTAGGTGCGCCGGTCGCTGAGCGTGAGATCGTAGCCGGCCTCGCGCATGTGGCGGTCGAGCTTCGCCTGGAACACCGGATAGTTGTAGTCGCCGACCATGAGGGCCGGCAGGCTCGGGCCCAGCTGTCGCAGCTCGCCGAGCGCGGCGTTGATCTGATGGCGGCGCAGCGAGTTGAGGGCCGTCAGCGGCGCCGCGTGGAACGAGGCCGCGACGAGGTCGCGCCCGGTCTGGCGATCGTGCAGTCGCGCCCCGAGCAGGCGCTCGTTGGCGGGAGCGAGCACGCGGTCGTGCAGCGACTTCTTCAGCTGGAAGGTGTGCGCAGAGCGCACCTGGAAGCGGTCCTCTCGCACGTACATCGCGAGCCCGAGCCGGTTGTTCTCGGTGGCGTGCACGAGACGCATGTGCCCGAGATGCATCGGAAGGGCGATGGCGTCGGCCTCTTGCAGGCAGAGGATGTCGACCTCGTGCTGCTCGGCGAGCCCGCCGATCTCGTTCACCGCGCGGTTCTTCCTCAGGTTGTAGCTGATGGTCTTCACTCGCCGCCTTCCTGGCCCGGGGAGCGTGCGTCGCCCCTCTTTCCACATTACGCCTCTCGACTGAACGGCAGATGACCACCCGGGAGTTTCGCAGCCTTCTCCCGAGCGCGCCCGCCACCCATACACGGGCCTGCATATGATGGGAGGGCGCATCCGCACGACCCGCACGCGCCAGCAGGCCGATCCGTCGCGCGGGCATGAGCCAGAGGAGACCGCCCTGATCCCCAGCCCCGATCCAGCCGCGCCGGCACCCGCGCGCAGGCCGCAGAAGCTTCGCGACACGGTGCTCGAGCATCTGCGCACCGCCATCATCATCGGCGAGCTCGCCGAGGGGGCTCTGGTGTCGGCGCCCTCGCTGGGGCAGGAGCTCGGCGTCTCGGCGACTCCGGTGCGCGAGGCGATGATGGAGCTCTCTCGCGAGGGGCTCGTCGAGACCGTCAAGAACAAGGGGTTCCGCATCACAGGGATGAGCGGGAAGGATCTCGACGACCTGGCCCAGATACGCCTGCTGCTCGAGCCTCCCGCGATGCGCCTCATCGCCGGTCGCATTCCCGAAGAGGAATACGCCGATCTGCAGCAGCGGGCGGACGCATGCCTGCGCGCCGCACAGGATCAGGATCTGACCGCCTATCTGCGCGAGGATCGCCAGTTCCACGCCCGCATCCTCTCGTTCACCGGCAACCGCCAGCTGGTCGAGCTGGTGACCTCGCTCCGGCTGCGCACCCGTCTCTACGGCATCAGAGTGCTCGCCGGCCAGGGCATGCTCGAAGCCTCCGCCCGAGACCACCACAAGCTCATCCGGCTGCTGCGGGCGGGCGACGGGGCGGCCGCCGAGCAGCTGCTGCACGACCACATCGGCCATGCCCGCCCCTTCTGGGCGACGGGCGACGAATGACCGGGGGCTACCTCCCGTTCACCTCCCAGCCCTACGCTGGTGGCATGGAGCTGCATGAGAAAGAGGGCGTATTGGAGACCGGGCCGCGCGACCGCATCGAGTGCTGGCTGACCGACATGGACGGCGTGCTGGTGCGCGAGAACCGCGCCATCCCGGGCGCGGCCGAGCTGATCAGGCACTGGCGCGACGCCGAGAGCCCCTACCTCGTGCTCACCAACAACTCGATCTTCACCGCGCGCGACCTCAGCGCCCGGCTCGCGGCGAGCGGCATCGAGGTGCCCGAGGATCGCATCTGGACGAGCGCGCTCGCGACCGCGGCGTTCCTGAAGCAGCAGAAGCCAGGCGGAACGGCCTTCGTGATCGGCGAGGCGGGCATCCTGACAGCCCTGCACGACGCCGGCTTCGTGATGGCCGAGAGCGACCCCGACTTCGTGGTGGTCGGCGAGACCCGCAACTACTCGTTCGAGGCGATCACCAAGGCGATCCGGCACATCAACGCGGGCGCACGCTTCATCTCTACCAACCCCGACGCGACCGGGCCGAGCCCCGAGGGCCCGCTGCCGGCGACGGGAGCCATCAACGCGCTCATCACAAAGGCCACGGGCAAGGAGCCCTACATCGTCGGCAAGCCGAACCCCATGATGTTCCGCTCAGCGCTCAACCGCATCGGCGCGCACTCGCACAACACCGCCATGATCGGTGACCGCATGGACACCGACATCGTCGCGGGCATGGAGGCCGGGCTGCACACGATCCTCGTGCTGACCGGCATCTCGGATCCGGCCGAGGTCGAGCGCTTCCCCTTCCGGGCGGACGAGACCCTGGACTCGGTCGCCGACCTGCTGCCCTGACCGTGCTGCCCTCGCAGGCCGAGGTGGAGAGAGGTAAAGACGCGTAACCTCCCAACGCATAAGCAGGGAAGATGGCTAGCATAAGCCGAGTAGACATCCTCCGGGAACGGCGAAGCCGCCGCCCGGAGGCGTTGTCGCGCCCGCACCGAACACGAGGAGAATGCACACAGTGGCCGAGCTTGTCGATGACTTCAGAAGCGCGTTCCGCGGCCACCCCGCGGGCGTCGCCCTCATCACCGCCGCCACCCCCGAGGGGCCGGTGGGCCTGACGGCCTCGAGTGTCGCCTCGGTCTCGATCGATCCTCCGACCATCTCGTTCTCGGTGACGAAGGAGGGCGGATCCGCCGGCGGAGTGCTGCAGGCCGACAGCTTCGTGGTCCACCTGCTGGGCGAGCCCCACATCCCGCTCGCCCTCGCGTTCTCCACGCCGGGAGCCGAGCGATTCACCGCCGACCAGGGCTGGCAGACGCTCGAGACCGGCGAACCCCATCTGCCGTCGGCGCCGGTCGCCATCCGGGCGCGCGCCGCCGAGATCGTCAGGGCCGGATCGTCCCGTCTCGTGCTGGCCGAGGTGCTCAGCATCCATCAGGGCCCACCCAGCGCACCGCTCGTGTACCAGAACCGCCGGTTCCACGTGCTCGCCGATTCGCACGCGGCCGAGCACGACGCGTAGCTCTAGCGCGACGTCTCGGGAGAGTCGCTCCGAGGTTGCCTCACCGCCCGAGAGCGTCGACGGCCTCCCGCGCCGCCTGCACCGCCTCGGGGGTCGCCCGGTACTGGTGCTCGCCGGCCGGGAAGAGACCGGCCCGCACCTCGGCCGCATAGGACTCGATGGTCTCCACCATCGCCGTGCCGAGCTCGGCGAAGCGCTTCACGAACACCGGGCTGCGCCCCTCGGAGACGCCCAGCAGGTCGTGCATGACGAGCACCTGCCCGTCTGCGGGGCCCGCGCCGATCCCGATCACCGGCACCGAGAGGCGCGGCAGCAGCTCGGCGACGACGTCGGTGGGCACGGCCTCGATGACCATCGAGCACACGCCCGCCTCCTGCACCGCGATCGCCTCCGCGACCAGCCTGCGGGCGCTCTCGACCGTGCGGCCCTGAGCGCGGTAGCCCCCGAGCATGGTCGCGGTCTGCGGGGTGAGGCCGAGGTGCCCGACCACGGGCACACCGGCGCCGACCATCGCCCGGATCCTGCTCAGCCGCTCCGGCCCGCCGCCCTCGATCTTCACGGCGTCGGTCCCGGCCTCCCGCACGAAGCGCACGGCGGTCTCGACGGCCTGGGCGTCGGAGACCTCCGTCGAGCCGAAGGGGAGATCGCAGACCATGAAGGTCGAGGGGGCGCCGCGCCTCACCGCCTTGGCGAGCGTCAGCATCTCGTCGACCGAGACGTGGGCGGTCGACTCGTAGCCGAGCACGACCTGGGCCGCCGAATCGCCGACCAGGACGATGTCGACGCCCGCACGGGCGGCCGCGCGGGCGGCAGGGTAGTCGTAGGCGGTGACCATGACGATCGGCTCGCCCTGCGCCTTCATCTCGGAGAACCGGGTGAGGGTGAGCTTCGGTGCCGCGGCGTCAGTCATGCGGAGTCCCTTCGACTGTGGGATGGGTCATTCGGCCGTCGAATCGGTCATTCGACGGCGGGAGGGGTCAACAGTAGGTTATCGATCAGGCGCACGGCCCCGGCCCTCGCCGCGACCGCGCAGACCGCAGGGGCGGCGAGCGTCGTCACGGGTTCGAGGGTCTCGGGGTGCACGAAGACGAAGTACTCGCAGTCGAGACCCGCGCGGGCGATGGTCTCGAGCGCGCGCGTCCGCAGGGCAGGCAGGTCGGCCTCGCCGCGCGCCAGCGCCTCGGCCGTCTCGGCCAGCGCGCGCGGAATGGCCGCAGCCGCTCGCCGCTGCTCGGACGAGAGCCGCACGTTGCGGCTCGACCGGGCCAGGCCGTCGGGCTCGCGCACGGTCGGGCAGCCGACGATGCGCACGGGGAGCGCGAGGTCTCGCGCCATGCGGCGCACCACCACCAGCTGCTGGAAGTCCTTCTCGCCGAAGTAGGCCGCATCCGGCTGCACGGCGACGAGCAGCTTGCAGACGACGGTCGCCACGCCGTCGAAGTGCGCACCGCCGCGCACGGCTCCCTCGAGCACGTCGGTCAGGCGCGCGTCCACGCTGACGGTGGTGCCGAAACCCTCGGGGTACATCTCTGCGGCTTCGGGGGCGAACACGACATCGACGCCGGCGGCCCGGGCGAGCGCGAAGTCGCGATCCTCGTCCCGCGGATAGGCGGCGAGATCGCCGCCGTCGTCGAACTGCCTGGGATTCACGAAGATCGAGAGCACCACCGTCGCATGCGCCTCGCGGGCCGCGCCGACCAGCGAGAGGTGCCCCTCGTGCAGCGCACCCATGGTCGGCACGAACCCGACCCCGCCGCTCGGCTCGCCGGCCGCCTGGGCGGCGGCGCTGGACCGTCCGTTGCGCAGAGCGCCGAGGTGCTCGCGCAGCTCGGCCACGGTGCGGATGACGCGCATCACAGATCCTCCGCGCCCGAGGCTTCGGGGCTCCGATCAGCAAGGCGCCGGTCGGCAAGGCTGCGTTCAGCCGGGCTCCTGCCTGCCAGGCTCCGGGTCGCACTCGCGAGCTCGTCGAAGAGCGCCAGCCGCTCGGGCAGCCGCTCGGCGACGGCGGCCCGCTGCCGCTCCACCGTGGCCGCATCGCCCCGGGCGATCGGCCCGGTCAGCGCGCGCTCCGCGCCCACGACCGCCCAGTTGCGCACCGTCGCGGACACGAGCGGCACCAGCGCCTCCCGGCCCACCCCGGCGCTGCCCGCGAGCTCCTCGGCGAACCATTCGAGTGCGACCAGGAAGTTCGAGGCGACCGAGGCGGCCGCGTGATAGGCGACGCGGTCCTCCTCGGCGACCCGGAATGCCCTGAGTCCGAGCGCTCGGGCGAGATCCTCTGCCGCCTCGATCGCGCGGGCGCTCGAACCGGCTACCGCAGCCGGAACCCCCGCGAAGGGCGAAGCCGCGTCGGAACCATCCGAGGCATCCGCTTCACCCGGCTCGGCGGCGATGATCGAGATGAGCGGATGGAGGCTGAACCGCTCGTGCGGGGCGAGCGGATCGAGCGAGGTCGCCCCCGACAGGTGGCCGACCATCCGGCCCGGCGCGATGCTCCGGGCCGCGTCTGCGAGCGCGGCGTCGGGAACCGCCAGGAGCACGATATCCGCGCCCTCGCAGGCCGCGCCCCGGCCTCCGGGCGCCGGCACCTCGTGCCCGGCGGCGCGCAGCGCTCGGACCAGGGCGCTCCCCATGCGCCCGGCGCCCACCACTTCGATCTTCGGCGTCGTCGGCATCACGCGCGGCGGCCCTCCCGATGAATGCGGGAGGATCGCACGGGCAGCTCCATCCGTCGAACACGCACAGGGTCAGTGTAGCCGCCGCGCTCTCGCGTAAAGCCGCGTAACCTCCCGATCCCGTCAGGCGAAGATGCCTAGCATCGAAGCAGGCTGACGAAGGAAGTATCGATCATGACCCACAGTTCACCTCTGCGCATCGCGGACGACCTCACCGAGCTGGTCGGGGCGACGCCGATCGTGCGCGTCAACCGTCTGGTCGGCGAGGGAGGCGCCCGGGTGCTCGCGAAGCTCGAGTCGGCGAACCCCGGCGCCAGCGTGAAGGATCGCACGGCGCTCGCGATCATCGAGGCCGCGGAGGCCGACGGCCGGCTGAAGCCGGGCGGCACGATCCTCGAGGCGTCGAGCGGCAACACCGGGATCGCGCTCGCTTGGATCGGTGCGGTGAAGGGGTACCGCGTGATCATCGTGATGCCCGACGACGTCTCCCTCGAGCGCCGCGGCCTGCTGCGCGCGCTGGGAGCCGAGGTGGTGCTCACGCCGGGCCAGGACGCGATGGCGGGCG
Source organism: Leucobacter sp. (assembly GCA_050175655.1). GTDB lineage: Bacteria > Actinomycetota > Actinomycetes > Actinomycetales > Microbacteriaceae > Leucobacter. Next base: position 969 of record JBFXIT010000035.1, on the reverse strand, counting down.
CGAACCAGGAGGCCGGCCGCATCCTCGAGCGCAACCCCGAGGCGTTCCTCTCGGGCCAGGGCGGCAACCCCGCCAACCCCGACGTGCACGAGCGCACCACCGGCCCCGAGATCTGGGAGGCCACGGGCGGGCAGGTCGACGTGTTCATCGCGACGGCCGGCACCGGGGGCACCCTCACGGGCACCGGGCGCTACCTGAAGTCCCGGAACCCCGACATCCGCATCATCGCCGTCGAGCCCGCGGAGGCGCCCGTGCTGTCGGGCGGCGAGTTCCAGCCCCACAAGATCCAGGGGATCATCGGCGGCAACGGCATCCCGCCGGTGCTCGACCTCGGGGTCGTCGACGAGATCATCGGCGTGCCGCAGGACGAGGCGCTGAGCACCGCCCGCGAGGCCCTCGCCCGCGAGGGCCTGCTCGTCGGGATCTCCTCGGGCGCGGCGCTCGCCGCGGCCCGCGAGGTCGCCGCTCGCCCCGAGAACGCGGGCCGCACGATCGTGACCGTGCTGCCCGACACCGGCGAGCGCTACCTCTCCACCGAGCTGTTCGCGTAGCGGCTCACAGCATCGAGGAGGAACGAATGTCGAACCGCTCGCTCTCCGTCGTCGTCGGCAACCCGAAAGCCGGCTCGAGAACACGGACGATCGCAGAGGATCTGGCGGAGAGGATCGCCGCGCTGACCGGCGCATCCGTCGAAGAGACCATCGACCTGGCCGACCACACGGCCGAGATCTTCGCCTGGCCCTCGCCCGCGCTCGACGCCCTCGCAGATCGGGTGAGCCGATCCGCATACGTCGTCTTCGCCTCGCCGACCTACAAGGCCAGTTACACCGGCCTCTTGAAGGCGTTCCTCGACCGCTACCCCTCGGACGCCCTCGCCGGAACGGTCGCGATCCCGGTCTTCACCATCGGCTCCGACGCCCACGCGCTCGCGGTGGAGCACACCCTGCGCCCGCTGCTCGTGGAGCTCGG
>JBFXIT010000034.1:12516-14180 GCA_050175655.1 Leucobacter sp. | reverse complement strand
CATCGGCTCGTTGAAGATCAGGTAGCCCGTGAGGAAGCTGAGGATGGGCGTCGTGAACTGCACGAACCCCATGCGCGAGAGCGGGAGCCGGCGGTTGCCAGCCCCGAACAGCAGGAGCGGGACGGCCGTGATGACGCCGCTGAGCAGCAGCGGGATCGTCACCGCCGGCCCGTGGTCGAATGCGCTCAGCTGCCCCGCGAGCACGAAGATCACCCCGAGCTGGGCGACCGCGAGGACCGAGCCGAGGAGCGTCTCGACGGTCAGGCCCGTCAGCGCGTCGACATCCTCGCTGGCCTGCTTGCGCACCGCGCCGTAGAGAGCGAAGGTGAAGGCGAGGCCGAGTGCGATGTAGGGGAACTGCCCGTAGGAGATCGCGCTGACGAGCACGCCGGCCGAGGCGATGCCGACGGCGGTCCACTGCGTCGGGCTCAAACGCTCCTTGCGCACCACCACGCCGATGAGGATGGTCACGATCGGGTTGATGAAGTAGCCGAGGGAGGTCTCGATGACGTGGCCGGTCACGACCCCGACGACGAAGACCTGCCAGTTCGCATAGAGCAGCACCGCCGACACGACGAACCACCCGAGCGCCCGGGGAGAGCGCATGATGGCCGACACGGCGCCCCAGCCGCGCATCACCGTGACCGCGACGAGGCAGAAGGCGAGCGCCGTGAGCACCCGCCACGGCACCACCTCGAACGGATCGACCTCGGTCAGCAGCGCGAAGAAGAGGGGGAACGCGCCCCAGCACAGATAGGCGGCGATGCCGTAGAAGTAACCGAGACGCAGGCTCACCGCCTCAGTCTAGCGGTGCAATTGCACTGGGCCGCGCTGTGCCGAGCCGCGCCGGGCATGGAAAAGGGGGCCGGTATGAGCCGGCCCCCTGATCCTCTGTAGATCTGCGTCGATCAGCGCTCAACAACCGCGAGCACGTCGCGGGTCGAGAGCACGAGGAACTCGTCGCCGCCGTACTTGACCTCGGTTCCGCCGTACTTCGAGTAGAGCACGATGTCGCCGACCTTCACGTCGAGGGGCACGCGGTTGCCGTTGTCATCGATGCGGCCGGGGCCCACCGCCACGACCTCGCCCTCCGACGGCTTCTCCTTCGCGCTGTCGGGGATCACGAGACCCGAAGCAGTGGTCTGCTCGGCCTCGACCTGCTTGATGACGATGCGATCTTCGAGCGGCTTGATGTTCACCGACACGGTTGACCTCTTTCTTAACGGAGTATGTGAGAACCTGCTGGTGCCCGGAGCGAGCACCCTGGTAGCGAGTCTAGAGCCCTCGTTGGCACTCTCGCAAGGCGAGTGCCAACGAGCCGGAGCAGGATCGCTGCCGGCGAACAGACCACCCGCACGAGCACGGGTCTCCCGGCGCCGGCCGGTGGCGGGACCGGCCGGCGCGCCTCCGCGGATTCCGCCCGCCCCGCGCCGGTGGTGCTGTGAAATAATGAGCGGACCGGCCAGGGCACGAGGCCCGGCGTCAGAATCGAGGAGCGACCCGATGTCGAACCCCACCGACCCGAACGTCCCGCAGCAGCCCGCGGCTCCGCAGTACGCGCCCCCGGCCGCCGCCCCGGTCCCGCCGCCCGCGACTCCCCCGGCCGCGCCGGTCGTGCAGCCACCGCAGTACGCCCAGCCGCAATACACTCAGCCCCAGTACGC
>JBFXIT010000034.1:0-12416 GCA_050175655.1 Leucobacter sp. | reverse complement strand
CAGCCCCAGTACGCTCCGCCGCAGTACGCTCCGCCCGCGCAGCCGTACGCGGCCGCGCCTCCCACGAACGTGATGTCGATCATCTCGATGATCTCGTCGATCGTCGGCTTCTTCTCGTTCGGCATCCTGTCGATCCTGGGCGTGATCCTCGGCCACATCAGCCTCGGCCAGATCAAGAAGACCGGCGAGGGCGGCCGCGGCATGGCGCTCGCCGGCCTCATCGTGGGCTATATCGGCATCGCCGGCTGGCTGCTGTGGGTGCTCTTCTTCGTCTTCATCTTCGGTATCGGCGCGCTGGCGAGCCTCAGCTACTGACCGCATCGACCGAAGGATCACCGATGAGCACCCCCATCCAGCCCCAGCCCGAGCCTGCGGCGCAGACCGCTCCGCAGGCCCCGTTCCCCCAGCAGAGCTATGCCGCACCGGCGCAGCAGCCGCCCGCCTACCAGGTCCAGCAGGTTCCTGCCCGCCCCTCCCTGCCGACGACGATGGCGGCCACCAACGCCTTCGCCGTCGTAGCGGTGATCGTCGCGTTCATCCAGCCGATCGCGGGCATCGTCTTCGGGCATCTGGCGCTCGGCCAGATCAAGCGCAACGGCGATTCCGGCCGCGGCCTGGCGCTGACCGGGCTGATCCTCGGCTACGCCTACCTGGCCTTCATCCTGCTGTTCGTGCTCTTCTACATCAGCATGATCGCCATCATGATCGGATCGATCGGCGCCGCCGTGTCGGAGTTCGGCAGCTACGACTACTACGACAGCTACTGATTCGGTGAGCGGACCGAGCGCGCACCCGAGCGCGCCGCCGGGCTGGCTCTCACTGCTCACGGTCGAGGGCGCGGAGCGCCTGGCCGCAGTCGCCGAAGCGGTGGCCGCGGGGAGCACGCCCGACCGGGCGGGAGCCGAGTTGCGCGCCGGGGGCGTGCCGCCCGACGAGGTCTCGGCCGTGCTCACGCAGCACGACCTGCGCCAGAGGGCCCGCTCGAAGTTCGGCGATACGGCGGCGGCGATGCTGTTCACCAGGGCCGGCCTCGAGCAGGCAACCCGCGCCCCCGTCGCCGCCCTGCACGCGCGGCGCTTCGCCGACGCCGGCTGCCGCGACGTCGCCGATCTGGGCTGCGGCATCGGCGCCGAGTCGCTGGCGCTGCAGGCCGCCGGGCTGCGGCCGCTGCCGGTCGAGATCGACCCGTTCACCGCTGCGATCGCGCAGCACAACCTCGCCGTCTGCGGGCCGGGCGCGGCCGTCACCGTCGCGGATGCGGAAGCCGTCGCGTTCGACGCCTCGCCTCTCGACGCCGGGCCTCTCGACGCCGCGGGGCCGGGCCGAGCGGATGGCGTGTTCCTCGATCCCGCCCGCCGCACGAGCGGCCACAGCGACACCCGGCGCCTCGCCTCGCACGACGACTACTCTCCCTCGCTCGGCTTCGCATTCGGCCTGGCCGAGCGCCGGCCTGCGGGCATCAAACTCGGCCCGGGCTTCGACCGCGACCTCATCCCCGAGCACGCCGAGGCCCAATGGGTCTCGGTCGACGGGCAGCTGGTCGAGACGGGCCTGTGGTTCGGCGCCGCGGCCCGCCCGGGCGTGCGACGGGCGGCGCTGATCCTGCACGAGGGCCCGGCGGGAACGAGCAGCCACGAGCTGACCGCGGCCGGCGACTCACCCGACGCCGCAACCCGGCCGCTCGGAGAGTACCTCTACGAGCCCGACGGCGCGGTGATCCGGGCCCGGCTGATCGGCCTGCTGGCGGAACGCCTCGGCGCGGGCATGGTGGGCGACGGGATCGCCTATCTCACGGCCGATACGAGGGACGCAGCCGGCACGCCCTTCGCGGCGGCGTTCCGCATCGTCGAGGAGCTGCCCGCCGGCGAGAAGCAGTTGCGGCGAGCGCTCGCCGAGCGCGGCATCGGCCGTCTCGAGATCAAGAAACGGGGAGTGCCGGTCGACCCGGCCGCACTGCGCACCCGTCTACGGCTCGCGGGCCCGAACGGGGGCACGCTGATCCTCACCCGCGCTCAGGGCCGGCACGTCGCGCTGCTCGCCGAGCGCATCTGACCCTCCGCCGGTCGAGCGCTCCGCCGCGCCGCCTGTGACCTCTCGCGCGATCCGCGCGGTGATCCGCATCGTCCGTTTGTCGAAGCCGGACAGCGGGCGCGAATCGACAGTGCGACCTGTGCGACGATGAGCGCAACGATCCGCTAGTGCAAAGGAGCCCCATGCGATCCCACCTGCCCGCAGACCCCCTGATCCGCGACCTCGTGCTGCGCGCTCGAGCCGCCCGTCTCGACCGCCGCGGCTTCCTGCGCAGCGCGGGGCTCGGCCTCGGCGTCGGCGCGGCCGCCCTCGGCACCGGCTCGCTCGCAGCCTGCGCGAGCGGCCCCCAGTACGGTGACGGATCCGGCGGCACCGTGCGCTGGGCCAACTGGACCTACTACCTCGACTTCGACGAGGAGGCCCAGACCTACCCGTCGCTGAACGCCTTCATGGAGCGGACCAACATCCTGGTCGAGTACTTCGAGGACATCGACGACAACAAGACCTTCATCGCCAAGATCAAGGATCAGCTGAAGCTCGGGCAGGACACGGGCTACGACGTGTTCTGCCTCACCGATTCGTCGCTCGTGCGCCTGCTCGAGCAGGATCAGCTGCTCGGCTTCGACCGCAGCCTGATGCCCCACGTCGACGAGGGCATGATCCCCCTGGTGCAGCGCGCCTCGTTCGACCCCGATCGCGAGTGGTCGATCCCCTACCAGGCCGGCATGACGGGTCTCGTCTACAACTCCCAGCTGTACCCGCAGGGCGTGCAGAGCGTCTCGGATCTCTGGGCCCCGGGGCTCAAGGGCAAGGTCAACCTGCTCAGCGAGCAGGACGACACGGTGAGCCTGGTCATGCTCGAGCAGGGCGTCGACATCGAGGGCGACTGGGGCGCCGACGAGTTCTACAGCGCACTCGACGTGGTCGAGCAGCAGATCAAGGCCGGGCAGGTCTACACCGTGAAGGGCAACAGCTACGTGCAGGATCTCCAGACCGAGGCCGTCTGGGCCGGCATGGCCTGGTCGGGCGACGTCGCCATGCTCAACGACGAGGCCGGCGAGGAGATCTGGAAGTTCGTCGTGCCGGAGGCGGGGGCGACGCTGTTCATCGACTCGTTCTGCATGCCGCAGGCGAACGAGGTGGTCGACCAGGTGCATCAGCTCGTCGACTACTACTACGAGCCCGAGGTCGCGGCGGAGGTCGCAGCCTACGTGTGGTACGTGACGCCCGTCGAGGGCGCGCGCGAGGCGATGCTCGGCATCGACCCCGAGCTCGCGGAGAACCCGCTCATCTTCCCCGACGAGGAGATGTCGGCCCGCATCTTCGACATGCGCGCGCTCACCGCTGCCGAGGACAACGAGTTCACCCAGGCCTACCAGCGCGTGCTGGGCAACTGACCCGGCCCCGGATCAGCGTTGGCCAGGCCTGCGGATCTCCTCGGCGTATCGATCGAGTGCTTCGAGGATCCCCGCGTGCTGCCATACGCGGCCGCGACGCTTGCCGGTGCGCTCGGTCAGCACCCCGCGGTCGACGAGGAGTTCGAGCGCTCGATTCGCCGTGACAGCGCTTACCGCAAGGGTCTGCTGCACATATGCGGAGTCGACGACCGGCTGACCGAGGAGACGCGGGATCACCTGCCAGGCCACCGCATGCTGCCGTATTCCTGCGAGCCGGTCGCGCGAATCGGCCAGTTGCGCACTGAGCTCGTCGACGAGGGCGCGGCCGGAGTGCGCGGCATAGCGGGCGGCGCGGGCGAAGACCCGCACGATGGGCTCGGCCTCGCCTGCTCGGAACGAGGTCAGCGCCGAGAAATAGCCGTCGGTATCGGTGAGCAATCCCGCCGAGAGCGGCACCGTGCTGCGGGAGGCGATCCCGGTCGTGCGCAGCAGCGCCTGCACCAGGGCACGGCCGGTGCGGCCGTTGCCGTCCACGAACGGGTGGATCGTCTCGAACTGGGCATGGCTCACAGCGATCTGCATGAGCACGGGCAGGTCGGGCCGGTCTGCGAAGAGGATCAGGTCTTCGAGGGCGGCCCGGATGCGATGGGGCTGCGGTGCCACGAAATCGGCCTGCCTCGGGCCGGCGCTGCCTTTCCCGATCCACACCAGCTCCTCGCGGAAGCGGCCGGCATGAGCCTCCATCCGCGGCTGATGTCTCAACAGCTCGCGATGCATCGTCAGGATGGTCTCCGGCGACAGATCATCCGCCAATGCCACGGCCGCCTCCATCGCGCGCACGTTGCCGAGGACTGTGCGGGAGTTGGGAGACTCCCCCGCACCGATCTCTGCGAGGGCGAGCTGCCTCGCACTCACGGTGAGGTTCTCGATCTGTGAGCTGGAAGAGCTCTCGGTGCGGAGCAGGATCGCCGACATCGGGCTGATCGCTGCAGCGTCGGGCCCGAGAGCGCTCATCGTGTACTGGTCGAAGTTCACGAGTGCGCGCGTGGCGTCCTCGATATCGGCCCCGAGATCACTGCTCAGAACCGGCGCCCAGTCGCCGATCCGTGCAGGAATCGTCGATTCGTAGGATCCGGTCTGGCGTCGCACTTCCGCTCGGGAGTGGAGGCCCGGGTTCGAGGGGATCCAGGTGCGCGTCTCCGAGGAAACCGCGGGAATGGGCAGGATCCGCGTCGCGGTGGGCGCGACAGCGGTGGGTACGACAGCGATGGGCGCGACAGGAGGACCGTCGGGGCTGGTCATGCCCGGGCGATCCTCGCAGGCTCCTGCATCCATGCCTCAATGTTAGTAACATTTTCTCGAGAAAGTGTTACTCACATGAATGGCGAATGCGAGAGGGGGAGGATCGGCCGCGCCGGTCCTCCCCCTCTCGCTTGCGCCTGCGCTACGCGCCCAGCAGCGCCTCGACGGGGCCTCGTGCGAAGTAGATCACGAAGCCCGCGGCGACGACCCACAGGAGCCAGTGGATCTCTCGGGCCTTGCCGGAGAGGGCTCGGATCACGACCCATGAGACGAAGCCGGCTCCGATGCCGTTGGCGATCGAGTAGGTGAAGGGCATCACCGTGACGGTGAGGAACACCGGCAGCATGACGCCGAAGCTGCCGAGGTCGATGCCCTTGATCTGCGACATCATGAGCGCACCGACGACCACCAGAGCGGCGGCCGCGACCTCGGTGGGCACGATCTGGGTCAGCGGGGTGATGAACATGGCGAGCAGGAAGAGCACGCCGGTGACGAGGTTCGCGAAGCCGGTGCGCGCGCCCTCGCCGATGCCCGAGCCCGACTCGATGAACACCGTGTTCGACGACGACGACGTCAGACCGCCGGCGATGGCGCCGACGCCCTCGACCACGAGGGCCGACTTGAGGCGCGGGAAGTTGCCCTTCTCGTCGGCCAGGCCCGCCTCGCGCGAGAGGCCGGTGAAGGTGCCCATGGCGTCGAAGAAGTTGGTGAAGAGCAGCGTGAAGACGAGCATCACCACGGTGACGAGGCCCACCTTGCCGAGGTCGAAGCTGACGGCTCCGACGAGGCTGAGGTCGGGCAGGCTGAAGGGGTTGCCCTCGAGGGCGGGGACGGTGAGGCCCCAGCCGCCCGGGTTGTCGACGCCCGAGCCGAGGTGCCAGATCGCCTCGACGATCACCGCGATGACGGTGCCCGAGACGAGGCCGATCAGCAGGCCGCCCTTCACCTTGCGCGCGACGAGCACACCGGTGAGGAGGAGGGTGACGATGAAGATGAGCGTCGGCACCGTCGCGACCGAGCCGGCGACGCCGAGGCCGACGGGCGGCGACGCGGAAAGGGTGGAGGTGACGAGGCCCGAGTTCACGAAGCCGATGAAGGCGATGAAGAGGCCGATGCCGACCGTGATCGCGATCTTGAGCTCGACGGGAACCGCGTCGAAGATCATGCGGCGCAGGCCGGTGACGGCGAGCAGCACGATGAGCACGCCGTTGATGACGACGAGCGCCATCGCCTCGGGCCAGGTGACCTGCCCCACGACCGAGAAGGCCAGGAAGGCGTTGATGCCGAGGCCGGCCGCGAAGGCGAAGGGCAGGCGCGAGACGATGCCGAAGAGAATCGTCATGACGCCGGCGGTCAGCGCCGTCACCGCGCTGAGGGCCGGGAAGGCGAGCGTGTTGCCGTCGACGTCGACGCCGCTCGAGAGGATGATCGGGTTCAGGATCACGATGTAGGCCATCGTGACGAAGGTCACCAGACCGCCGCGCACCTCGCGGCCGAAGGTGGATCCTCGCTTGCTGATCTCGAAGTAGCGGTCGAGGGCGCCGCCCTGCCCCGCCGTGCTCGCTTCCGCCGAGCTCTGCTCCGCGGCGCTCTGATCCTCCGCATTCCGTGCAGACGACGACTCTGTTCCTGCCACCTGGGTCTCCATTTCCGCGCCTGCTCCGCGCATGCGCACGAAACCGAACCTACCACTCAGGAGGTTCTCAGGAAATGGCGAACCCGCCGGAATCTCCGGCGGGTTCGCGTGATGACTCGTGAGGGTCGGGTTATCGGTTCACCGACAGCAGGTCGATCACGAAGATGAGGGTCTTGCCCGCGAGCGGGTGCGGCCCCGAAGCGCCGTAGGCTTGCGCCGGGGGCACGATGAGCTTGCGGCGGCCGCCGGCCTTCATGCCCGGGATGCCGATCTGCCAGCCCTGGATCAGGGAGCGGAGCGGGAAGTTGATCGGCTCGCCGCGACCCCAGGAGCTGTCGAACTCCTCGCCCGACTCGTAGTCGACGCCGAGGTAGTGCACCTCGACGGTGGAGCTGGCGAGGGCCTCGTCGCCCGTGCCCTCCACGAGATCGACGATCTCGAGTTCGGTGGGCGCGGGGCCCTCGGGGAATTCGATCTCGGGCTTCGACAGTGCTGATTCGCTCATGCTTCCCATTCTTGCGGAGACTCCGGACAAAGTTCCGGTGAGTTCGCTGTCAGAGGAAGACAGCCATGCCGACGGCGCCGGCCCAAACCTCGATACCCTGGTGGGGTGAAGTTTGCGCATATGACCCGGGCAGGGAGTCAGCAGCCGGAACTCGTCGCGGTCAGGGACGGGCGAGCCGTCCCGATGCGGGACATCGGCGAACCGTACGAGATGCTCCAGCATCTGATCGAGGCCGGTCCGGCCGCGCAGGAGCGCGTGCGCGCGGCGGTGGAAGCGCTGCCGCGCGACGCCGGCTTCGCGCTCGACGGCGCGAGCTATGGGCCCGCCGTGATCGATCCGCCCATCGTGCTCGCCGTCGGCCTCAACTACGACGAGCACGCGAGCGAGCTCAGCCTCGACAACGACTCTGGCCCGGTGCTCTTCGCGCTCTTCCCCAACTCCCTGAACGGGCACGGCGGCGAGGTGCCGCTGCCGCGGCGGCTGAGCGAGGAGGTCGACTACGAGGGCGAGCTCGGCGTCGTCATCGGACGCGCGGCGAAGAACGTGGCCGTCGAGGAGGCCCTCGACTACGTCTTCGGCTACACCGTGGTGAACGACATCACCGCCCGCAACATCCAGTTCGCCGAGCCGCAGTGGTCGCGCTGCAAGTCGTTCGACGGCTTCACGCCGGTCGGCCCCGTGGTCACGACGGCCGACGAGATCCCCGACCCGCAGGCGCTGCATCTCACGACCGACGTGAACGATCTGCGCGTGCAGGATTCGACGACCGGCTACATGATCCGCACCGTCGCCCAGCTGATCGCCTCGATCTCGCAGTCTCTCACGCTGCTGCCGGGCACGCTCATCTCGACGGGTTCGCCGGGCGGCGCGGGTCGATCCCGCAAGCCGCCGCTCTACCTCGAGCCGGGCACCGAGGTCACCGTCACCATCGAGGGCATCGGGGCGCTCACCAACTCCTGCACCGAAGCGTAGCGCCTACACCTCGGGCTCGAGGCCGGCGAGGCGTGCGGGCTGCAGCAGTTCGTCGAGCTGCTCCTGCTCGAGCAGGCCGCGCGACACCACGAGCTCCGACACCTTCGCGTTCGTCGCGAGCGCCTCCTTGGCGAGCTTCGCCGCCTCGGCGTAGCCGATCACGGGGGCGAGCGCGGTGATCACGGTGACCGAGCGCGAGACCGTGTCTGCGAGATGCGCCTCGTTGGCGGTGATGCCGTCGACGCAGTTGACGCGCAGCGTCTGGCAGGCGCGCTCGAGCCAGGTGATCGACTGGAACAGCGAGTGGGCGATGATGGGCTCGAAGGCGTTGAGCTGCAGCTGCCCGGCCTCGACCGCCATCGACACGGTGACGTCGGCGCCGGCGACCGAGTAGGCGACCTGCGAGACTGCCTCGGGGATCACCGGGTTGACCTTGCCCGGCATGATGGAGGATCCCGCCTGGCGCGCCGGCAGGTTGATCTCGCCGAGGCCGGCCTGCGGGCCCGACGAGAGCAGGCGCAGATCGTTCGAGATCTTCGACAGCTTCAGGGCGCTGCGCTTCAGCGCTCCGGAGAAGGTGATGAACACGCCCGTGTCGCTCGTCGACTCGACCAGGTCGCCGGCGGTCTCGAGCTCGAGCCCGGTGATCTCGCGCAGGTGGCGGATCACGGCCTCCTTGTAGCCCTTCGGCGCGTTGATGCCCGTGCCGATCGCGGTGGCGCCCATGTTCACCTCGCGCAGCAGGGTGACGGCCTCGGTGAGGCGCTCGATGTCCTCGCGCAGCGTGGTGGCGAAGGCCTTGAACTCCTGCCCGAGGGTCATGGGCACCGCATCCTGCAGCTGGGTGCGGCCGACCTTGATGATGTTCTTGAACTCGCGGCCCTTGGCGGCGAATGAGTCGGCGAGCAGCTCCAGTTCGTCGAGCAGGCTGGTCAGCGAGAACGCGAGCGCGATCTTGATCGCGGTCGGGTAGGTGTCGTTGGTCGACTGGCTGCGGTTGGTGTGGTCGTTGGGGTTGATGAAGGCGTAGTCGCCCTTCTGATGGCCGGCCAGCTCGAGCGCGCGGTTGGTGATCACCTCGTTGGCGTTCATGTTGGTCGAGGTGCCCGCGCCGCCCTGCACGACGCCGACCACGAACTGGTCGATCAGCATGCCGGTCTTGACCTCTTCGCAGGCGCGGTCGATGAGAGTGGCGCGCTGCTCGTCGAGCGCCCCGATCTCGAGGTTCGCGCGGGCGGCGGCCTGCTTCACGCAGGCGAACGCGCGCACGAAGTCGGGGTAGACCGAGATGGGCCTGCGGGCGATCGGGAAGTTCTCATGGGCTCGCGCGGTGTGCACGCCCCAGTAGGCCGAGGACGGGATCTCGACGCTGCCGAGCGAGTCGGTCTCGGTGCGGGTCTGGGCTGACAGGAAGTCGCTCAAGGTGTATCGGCTCCGGTGTTCGAAGTGATGGTGTTCCACGCACGGCGGACGACCCGCCGAGGTACCGCTTACAGCCTACCCGCGCCCGCCCGTGCGCGGGCCCCTCCGACCGCGGAAGATTCCCGCTATTTCACCCGTTCCAGCACGATCGTGTCGCCGAAGGCCTCGACCTGCTGAAAGTGTTCGGCGAAGTACTCGTCGAGCTGCGTATTCTCGGCGTAGAGCTCTGCGGTGCTCGCGCCCACCACGACGTAGGGCGCGCGGTTCTTCTCCATCTCCTCGATGAAGATGTCGTTGAATCCGAAGCCGAAGCCGTCTCGGTAGTCGAGCAGCAGCCAGCTCGCAGAGGTGAAGCGGCTGGCCGACCGTCGATCCGCGAGCTGGTAGAACGTCGCCCCGTACTGATTGGCGAAGATGCGCTCGCCGGGCTCGGTGTGCTCCCGGACGTACTCGGCGGCCTGCCGCTGCTCGATCGCGTCCTGCTGCGCGGCGCCGGTGAAGGTGTTGAGCAGCTGCCGGGTCGAGAACGCGTAGTTCACGACGAGCGTGGCGATGAAGCCGAGGATCAGGACGTTCCGGAGCACCGCGCCGAGGCTCCCCAGCCGCAGCATGCCGTACATGATGACGAGCACGATGAACGGCATCATGATGAGCAGGTAGAAGGCGTAGAAGGAGCCGACGATGCCGATGAGCAGGGCGCCCGCGAGGAACATCGCCCCGACCAGCAGGTAGTTCGGGGATCGCCACTGGGCCCTCGCGTCGCGCAGGTAGAGCGCGAAGAAGACGAGCGCGGGGATGAACAGCGCGGCGGTGATGATGAACAGCCAGATGTTCGAACTCACCGTGCCGCCCCAGGCGCTGGAGGCGTACGCCGCCGAGAAGCTGAACGAGGCGATCCAGAAGTCGTCGAACGTTCCCCGGGCGGCGAAGTAGGCGAACCAGGCGAGCGCCACGAGCACGATGGGCGCGATGTAGGCGAGCACGTGCAGGATCAGCCGGCCGGGCCTCCGCCACCCCTGCACGAGCAGCAGGATGCCGATGGCCGCGCCGAAGATGAGGAAGTTGCCCTTGAACCAGAAGAGCACGCCGCAGGCGAGCCCTGCGAGGGAGAGCCACCACCACGCGCCGCCGCCCGTGAACTTGAGGAAGGCGAGCACGAGCAGCAGCACGAGCACGACGCCGTAGGCCTCGGTGTTGTTGCCGCTGTTGGTGAACTGCGAGAGGTTACGCAGGAAGACGTAGAGCAGCAGAGAGAGCCGCACCGCCACGACGGGGTCGATGCGGCTGCGCACGCCCTCGAGCAGGCCGGGCAGCACGCGCTTCGCGAGCAGATGGAACAGCCAGGCGTCGAGCACCGCGAACGCGGTGAGCCAGATGCGGTGCAGCACGATGTCGCCGCCGAGCAGGGCGGCCATGATCCCGTTCATCAGGAAGATCATGGGGGGCTTGTGATCCCACGCGTCGACGTACAGATCGCCGCCCTCGACGATCCAGTTGCGGCCCACATAGTAGAAGATCCAGTGGTCGCTGTCGTAGGGGAAGCCCCAGGCGGCGAGCCTGGCGAGCACGAAGACCGCGACGAGCACGATCCAGAACACCGCGGTGTTCCTCGTGACCGCGAGCACGAGGCGCGACGAGGTCCAGCGGCCGGTCGCCGTATCAGTCATCGAGCTCTCTTCCCTCGCCTCTGCTGCTGCTCCGGAAGACGAAGCGATCGTAGAGCAGGTAGTTCCACACCATCGAGACGATGGTAGCCGCAACCTTCGACACGAGCAGCGAGGCGTGCGGGCCGAGAGGATCGCCGAGCAGCGCCGTGCCCGCGAGCAGTACGAGCGGCTGCAGCACCCACAGCCCGAACAGCGTCACCAGCAGGAACTTCACCGCCTGGCCGACCGCGCCCCCGCCTCCCGCGGCGCCGAAGGTGAACGAGCGGTTCGCCAGGAAGCTGAACGAGAGCGCCAGCGCCGTCGAGATCATGTTCGCGGGCACCACCTGCAGGCCCAGCGCGGTGAGCGCGAAGAGGGCGCCGAAGTCGATGGCGGTGTTGAGCACGCCCACCAGCACGAAGCGCAGCGGTTTGCGGCGCGGGCTCAACGCGCTCCCGGGTTCGGGGTCGGATCCGCCGCCTGACCCTCGTCTCGCGCCTCCGCGTTCGTCTCGACGTTGGTGTCACCGATGTTGGTATCACCGACGAGGTAGACCGGCCGCCCCTTCGTCTCGAGGAAGATGCGCCCGACGTACTCGCCGATCACTCCGAGCGACATCAGCTGCACCCCGCCGAGGAAGAGGATCACGGCCATGAGCGACGGATAGCCGGCCGCATCCGACCCGAAGACGAGCGCGTGGATCACGGTGATCAGCAGGTACACGAACGCGATGAGCGAGACCGCGAAGCCGAAGAACCCCGAGAAGCGGAGCGGAGCGGTGGTGAAGGAGGTGAGGCCGTCGATCGCGAGATTGGTCAGCCGCCAGTAGTTGAACTTGCTCGATCCCGCTGCACGGGGGTCGCGATCGTACTGGATCGCCTTCTTGCGGAACCCGATCCACGAGAAGAGCGCCTTGGTGTTGCGCTCCGACTCGCGGAACCGGGTCAGCGCGTCGACGCAGGCCCGGTCGAGCAGCCGGAAGTCGCCCGTGTCGGCCTGGATCTCGACGCGGGTCACCGACTGCAGCACGCGGTAGTAGGCCGACGAGGTCTTGCGCTTCAGCCAGGTCTCGCCGCTGCGGCTGCGGCGCTGCGCGTAGACGTCCTGGTAGCCCTCGCGCCAGTGTTCGATCATCTCGGCGATCAGCGCGGGCGGATCCTGCAGGTCGGCGTCGATGACCACGACGGCGTCGGTGCGCACGTGGTCGAAGCCGGCGAGCAGCGCGCGCTCCTTGCCGAAGTTGCGGCTGAGCGCCACGTAGCGCACCCGGTCGTCGCCCGACGCGAGGTTCTTGACGATGCTGAGCGAGGCGTCGCGCGAGCCGTCGTCGACGAAGAGGAACTCGAAGTCGCAGTCGGGGATGGTCGCGATGACGCGGTTCAGCTCGTCGTAGAAGAGCGGGAGCACCGACTCCTCGTTGTACATGGGGACGAGGATCGTGACCGTGGGCCTCGCCTGATCCATCACTCTCCCCATCTGCCGCGAACGAGACAAGCCTAGTGGAT
>JBFXIT010000033.1:0-14288 GCA_050175655.1 Leucobacter sp. | reverse complement strand
GCCCCCCGCGCCGCCGGTGCAGCAGCCGGCAGTGACCCCGCAGCCGGCGCCGCAGCCCCCGGCCCCGCAGCCGCCGGCTGGCAGAGAACCCCAGGCGAACGACTCGTTCGACAACTCCGACAGCGGCGATCTCGACGACGAGGCGTTCGACGCCACCATCGTGGTCGCGCGAGGCGGCCAGGTCACCGCGTGGAGGCTGATCGACATCGACGGCACCGCCTTCCCTCTGTACCGCTCCAACGTGCTCGGGCGCAGGCCCGCCGCGGCCCGGGCGCCCGAGGGCGCCCAGCTCGTCGCGCTCGCCGATCCCGGGAAGGTGCTCTCCCGCACCCATGCCCTGCTCGAAATCGAGGGCGACGAGCTCTGGGTCACCGACCTCGACTCGACGAACGGCACCGAGATGATCGACGCCGGCGGCAGTGCGAAGCCCTGCCTGCCGGGCAAGCCCTACGCACTCAGCACCGGCGGCGCCCTCAGCCTGGGCGGCCGCCAGGTCTCGTTCGAGGCCCCCGAGAACTGAACCTCCCGCACCGAATCAAAGGAAGCCGCATGCTCGATCCGAGATCCGAACTGAACAACCCGTCGACGCCGCCCGAACGGCTGGCCGAGCTCGCCCAGCAGCACCCGGAACTCGGAGCGCAGATCGCGGCGCACCCGAACTCCTACCCCGAGCTGCGGGACTGGATCGCGCAGTACGCTTCGCCGGCCGCGGCTCCCGCGCAGCCGGGTCCTCAGCAGCCGGGCCCTCAGCAGCCGGAGGGGTTCCAGCCCCCGCAGGGCCAGGATCAGCAGCCGCAGCAGTTCACCCAGCCCACGCAGTCCCTCCCGACCGGGCCGCAGCCGACGGGTCCCCAGCCGACCGGCCCGCTGCCCACCGGGCCGCAGCCCGACTTCTTCTCGCAGCCCACTGTGTCTCAACCCACCGTGTCGCAACCCACCGCGTCTCAGCCGACACAGGCTCTGCCGACCGGGAGCTACGATCCGCAGCAGGCCGGGCCGTGGCCCGGGCAGCAGCCTCAGGGCTACGATCCCGCGGCTCCGGCGGGCTACGCACAGCAGCCGGGAGCCCCCGCGAAGCCGAAGAACAAGAAGACGGCGCTGTTCGTGACGCTGGGCATCGTGCTGCTCGTGCTGCTCGCCGCGGGCGGCGGCCTCTGGTGGTTCCTGGGCAGCAAGATCGGCGGATCCGCGACGCCCGAGGCAGCCGCGAAGAAGCTGATCACCAGCGTGTCGAGCCTCGATCCGCTGTCGCTCTACGGATCCCTCGCCCCCAGCGAGTTCAGCGCCTTCGAGCCGGCCTCGAAGCAGCTGCTGGAGACGCAGACCGACAAGGACGCGAAGACCGCCGAGCAGTTCCTCTCCGATCTCAAGCGCGAGGTGAAGATCGAGACCACCACGCCGCTCGAGACGACGACCGACGAGATCGTCGAGGGCGAGGTCGAGCGAGTCACCATCACCGAGGGCGTCATCGAGATCGACGGCGACCCCGAGAAGGTGGCGCAGGCGATCATGGACTTCTACGGCCCGATCGCCGAGGCTCAGAGCGAGTCGTACGGCTACCCGCTCAGCAAGAGCGATCTCGCCGATCTGCGCGACGAGATCGAGGACGATCTGAAGGATCAGCTGCCCTATGAGATCGACTTCTCCGATCTCGACTTCGACTTCACGCTGGTCTCGGTCAAGGAGGGCGGCTCGTGGTACGTGAGCCCCATCATGACCTTCGCCGATTACGCCCACCAGTCGTCCGGGGTGAGCGACAAGGTGCTCGGCGACGAGATCGTGGCCCCCGCGAAGAACGGGGCGAAGAGCCCTGAGGATGCCGCGAAGAACCTGACCGAGGCCGTGTTCGCGGGCGACTACGATGCGATCGTCGAGCAGATGCCCCTGCCCGAGCGCCGTCTGCTCTCGATCTACGGCGAGAGCTTCGCCGAGCAGGCGTACATGGATACCGATGACTTCGGCAGCGCGATGGACGAGTACGGGCTCGAGCTCGAGGAGGCCAAGTTCAAGGCCAAGAACGCCGACGGCGCCTCGCGTCTCACCATCGACCGCCTGGCCTTCAGCACCGAGTACTACGACTACTGGAGCGACCTGGACCTGACGCAGAACATCGAGATCTCGGGCACCTGCGTCACCGTCGAGGGCGAGCGCGTCGAGTACGTCGACTACTACTCGGATGAGTACGACCACCTCTGGGATCAGTGGTGGGACGACCTCAGCTACCCGGGCAGCTACTCAGATTGGCTCAGGGATCACGGCTACGAGGAGTACGAGGTGAGCACCCAGAGCGAGGAGTTCTGCCTGACCGAAGAAGTGCCGATGCTCGACGACCTCGGCGTCGAAGAGTGGGCGATCGTCGCGGTGCAGGAGGGCGGCGACTGGAAGATCAGCCCGCTGGGCACCGTCGCAGACATCTCTGCGATCGTCGCCAACAAGATCAACGAGGCGGCCGAGAAGGGCAAGCTCGACAAGTTGTTCACGTAGGCGTTCGACAGCCCGGCCTGCGCGGCCGTGAGGGGCGATGCGGGAGACGGAGATCGCTCGCATCGCCCCGGAACGCTCCGCATGGACGCGCCGAGCACGTCAGATCGCACAACCGAGACCAGCACGAGACGAAGGAAGACGAAAGGCATCACATGAGCTACCCTCCGCAGCAGAACGGCTGGCAGCCCCAGCAACCGCAGCAACCCGGATACGGTGTTCCGGCTCAGGGCGCGCAGCAGGGGGTGCCGCAGGGCTACCCGCAGTATCCGCAGCAGGCGATGCCCCAGGTCCAGCCCGGATACGGCTACGCCGCCCCGGCCCAGCCGAAGCCGAACCCGTTCGCCGGCACCCCGGTCTCGGATTGGGTGCGAGACGGCGCGGCCGTGATCCTGCTGCTCGTCTCGCTGGCGCTGCCGTGGTCGCGCGTGCTCACCGCCGACTCCGACACCATCATCACGATCGCCGCGGTGCGGGTCGAGGTGCTGCTCATCACCCTGCTCTCAGCGCTGACGGTCTCCATCGGATACCTCGCGCGCATCGGCGCCTTCGGCGCGTCGTTCACTGCCCCGAAGGCTGCTCTCACGCGCACGCTGCTCAACCTGCCGTACGTGCTGCTGGTCGTCCTCTACATCGTCTTCGACGCGGTGCGGCTCGGCGACCTGGGCGAGACGTTCGAGGTCGGCGTGGGCCTCGGGCCGGCCGCAGTGATCGGCCTCGCGGGTGCCATCCTGGCCGCGGTGCCGCGGCGCTACGAGATCCTCTCCCCCGCCTTCTCCGCCACCGCGGCGAAGCACGGCTACGGCTTCACCGTCGGCTACTTCGCCTTTGCAGCGGTCACGACGCTGCTCGGCATCGTGCTCAGCATCATCGGCACGGTGCAGAATCTCGACGGAACGGAGACCAACGGGTTCCTCGTCACCGTCGGCATCGTCTTCAAGATCCTCATCGCCCTCTCCCCTCTCGTGCTCACGCTCTTCGTGCTGCGCCGCTCGGAGGCCGCGCGACTCATCGCGCTGGCCTACGGCATCGCCATGGTCTCCGGCACCTTCATCGCCGTGTTCTCGTCGCAGGGCGTCCCGGAGTCGGTGGGAGAGTCGTTCGGCTACCCCGCCCTCGTGCTCGCAGCAGCAACCGGCGTCATGTCCCACGCAGGCCTCCCCTACGCCATGCGCCAGCAGCAGCCGCTCGCCAGCTGGCACGGCGCGCTCAAGCAGGCACCCGTCGCCCTCATCGCCGGCCTGCTGCTGTTCGTGATCCTCTGCGTCGCCATCATCATCGCCGCGGAGGGCGAGAAGATCGGCTTCGTCGTCGGCGTGCTGATCTGCCTCGTGCTCTCGATCATCGCGGCGATCGTGCTGCGCATGCAGCTGGCGTCGAACTTCGTGCACGGGCGCGTGATGTCGGCGAGTATCGCCGGCGGCATCCTGGTCGCCGGGCTCGTCGCGGTGATCCTCGCCGGCGTCCACAACACGCAGCTGCTCGAGGGGCTCAAGGCCGCCGAGGTGCGCGAGTACTTCTTCATGCTCGGCGCCGGCTTCTTCAGCATCATCACCTTCTCGCTGCCGTGGCTGCTGACGGCCTTCTTCGCCGCGCCGGCGCTCGTGCTCTACGGCATCTTCGCCCCCAAGCCCGTGCGCGAGTACTTCGCCGCGGCCCGCCCGGCGCAGGCGGCCCCGCAGCAGTACCAGACCGGCGCATACGGCGCGGGCGCCTACGACACGGGTTCCTACGACACCGGTTCGTACCAGACCGGTGCGTACGATGCCGCCGCGTTCGCCGCGGTGCAGGGGCAGCAGGCCCCTCAGCCGCAGGCCCACCCCCAGCAGGCCGCGCAGCCGCAGCAGGCCCAGCCGCAGGTCGATCCTGCTCTCGCGGCCCGCGCCGCAGACCCTGCGACTCCGGCGAGCGAGCAGTTCGAGCTGAGCAAGCAGCGCGAGCTGTGGCCCTATCTCGCCCAGAACCCGTCGCTCTACGACGATCTGGCGAACTGGCTCGCGCAGACCGGAGACCCGCAGACGCTGGCCGCGCTCCAGGCCCGCGGGCGGTAGCACCCCGTATATGCGCCGGGGCTCGGGCGGTTCGCCGCACGGGCCCCGGCTGCAGGGTGCGAGGCGTTACGCGAACGCTGCGGCTGCGGCCTGCGCCTCGGCGCGCACGGTATCGAGGTCGTCGCCCGTGACCGTGACGTGCCCGACCTTGCGCCCCGGCCGGGGCAGCTTGTCGTAGCTGTGCACCTTGGCGCGGGGGTGCGCCGCGAGCGCCGCCGCGTAGCGCACCGGCATCGGGCCCTCCGCAGGCCCGCCGAGCACGTTCACCATCACGGCGACGGGGGCCGTCATCGAGGTGTCGCCCAGCGGCAGGTCGGCGACCGCTCGCAGATGCTGCTCGAACTGGCTGGTCACCGATCCCTCGATCGAGAAGTGCCCGGAGTTGTGCGGGCGCATCGCGAGCTCGTTGACGAGCACCCGGCCGTCGCGGGTCTCGAACATCTCGACCGCGAGCACGCCGGTGACGTCGACGCCCTCGGCCACCGCCAGGCCGATGCGGGCGGCTTCTTCCAGCGTCTCCGGGCGCTCGACGGGGGCCGGCGCGAGCACCTCTGCGCACACCCCGCCCTGCTGGATCGTCTCGACCACCGGCCAGGTGCGCGATTCGCCGCTCGGGCGCCGCGCGACCAGCTGCGAGAGCTCCCGTGTGAAGTCGACCAGCTCCTCGACGAGCAGGTGGCCGCCGCGGCCGTCCTCGGCCAGCGCGGTGAACCAGTCGCGCACCTCGTCGGCCTGCGACACCACGCGCACGCCCTTGCCGTCGTAGCCGCCTCGCGCGGTCTTCACGACGGCTCGCCCTCCGTGGGCGTCGACGAAGGCCTGCAGCTCGTTCTCGTTCTCGACCGCGGCCCATTCGGGCACGGGCACGCCGAGCTCTCCGAGCTTCTCGCGCATGAGGATCTTGTCCTGCGCGTACTGCAGCGCCCCCGGGCGCGGGTGCACCGCCTTGCCGCGGGCCTCGAGCTCGCGCAGGATCTCACCCGGAACGTGCTCGTGATCGAAGGTCACCACGTCGACCGTCTCCGCGAAGGCGTAGACCGTCTCGGGGTCGCGATAGTCGCCCACCGCGTCGGCGGCACGGGCGGCGCTCATGCCCTCGGCCTCGGCGAGCACGCTGATCCGCAGGCCCAGGTGGATCGCCGGCGGCACCATCATGCGGGCCAGCTGCCCGCCGCCGATCACGCCGATGCGGATGATGCCGTCACGGGTGCTGCCGTTCTCGCCAGATGCCATGCCCTCCATTCTGCCTCACGCACCGCGCTCCTCGCCCCGCCCCGACCTCGCCTCCGCCCCCGCTCGGCCCCGGCCTCCGCCCTCGCCTCGCAGAGTTGTCACGGATGTGCAGTTCATGGCCGCGAACGACACTTCCGTGACAACTCGAGCCGAGAGCACCGCCCGCCCGCATACCGAGCGAGCACCGCGCCAAGTAGGCTTGAGCCGTGAAGATTCTCGTACTGGGGCCGGGGGCCCGCGAACACGCCATCGTCAAGGCCCTGCTCGCCGAGAGAACCGGCACCGGCGAGGCAGGCCACGAGGTGGTCTGCGCGCCGGGCAACGCCGGCGTCTCGGCCGCGGGCGTCGCCACTCCCCCGCTCGACTTCACCGATCCGACCACCGTGGCGAACTTCGTGCTCGAGCGCGGCTTCGACCTGGTCGTCATCGGCCCCGAGGCGCCGCTGGTCGCGGGCGTCGCCGATCCTCTGCGCGAGCGCGGCGTGCCCGTGTTCGGGCCGGGCAAGGCCGCGGCTCAGCTCGAGGGCTCGAAGGCCTTCGCCAAGAGGATCATGGCCGAGGCGGGAGTCCCGACCGGGCGCGCGGTGCGCGTCTCGACGGCGGACGAGGCCGCCGCGGTGCTCGACGAGTTCGGCGCCCCGCACGTCGTGAAGGCCGACGGCCTCGCCGCGGGCAAGGGCGTGCTGGTCACCTCGGATCGCGCCGCCGCGCTCGACCACGTCGCCACCTGGGCGCCCCACGGCGAGGTGCTGATCGAGGAGTTCCTCGACGGGCAGGAGGTCTCGCTGTTCTTCTTCGCCGACGGGCACGACGTCGTGCCGCTGAGCCCGGCGCAGGACTACAAGCGCATCTTCGACGGCGACGAGGGCCCGAACACGGGCGGCATGGGCGCCTACTCCCCTCTGCCCTGGCTGCCCGGCGGAGTCGAGGCTTTCGTGGAGGAGGTCGCCGAGACCGTCGCCCTGCCGACCGTGCGCCGGCTCGAGGCCGAGGGCACGCCGTTCATCGGGCTGCTCTACTGCGGCCTCATCGTGACCGCCGCGGGCATCCGCGTGATCGAGTTCAACGCCCGCTTCGGCGACCCCGAGACGCAGGTGGTCCTGCCCCGCCTGGCGTCGCCGCTCAGCACCTACCTGCTCGCCGCCGCCTCGGGCACGCTCGCGGCCCACCCGGCGCCCGAGTTCTCCGACGAGGCCACGGTCGTGGTGGTCCTCGCCAGCGAGGGCTACCCGGGCGATGTCGTGACCGGCCGCACGCTGAACGGGATCGCCGACGACGGCGAGCTGGCCGATCCGGTGCCCGGGGTGCATCTGGTGCACGCGGCCACCGCCAGGGGCGAGCACGGCGAGTGGATCGCGACCGGCGGGCGCGTGCTCGGCGTGGTCGCGCGCGGCGCAGACTTCGCGGAGGCCCGATCCCGAGCCTACGAGGGGGTCGCCCGCATCGGCCTCGAGGGCGGCCAGCACCGCGGCGACATCGCCCTGCGCGTGGTCTGAGGCGACGGTCGAACGGCCGCAGCCGAGACGAGCTCCGTGGGAGAATGAGGGAATGGTGAATCTCGGCAGGGCCCCCGAACTGGCTGGCTGGCAGCACATCTACTCGGGCAAGGTGCGCGACCTCTACATTCCCGAGGGAGCGGCGTCGCTCGTCGAGTCGCCGGCTCTGCTGGTGGTGGCGAGCGACAGGCTCAGCGCGTTCGACCATGTGCTCGAACCGCCGATCACCGGCAAGGGCGCTCTGCTGACCGCGCTGTCGCGGTGGTGGTTCGAGCGGCTCGACGTGCCGAATCACCTGGCCGATGCGAACGGCGGCGCTGGTGGAGCGGTGCAGGATCCCGCGACCCCGCCGGTGCCCGCCGAGATCGCGGACCGCGCCATGCTCACCCGCCGCCTCGAGATGCACCCGATCGAGTGCGTGGTGCGCGGCGCCCTCACCGGATCCGGCTTCGCCGAGTACCGCGAGACCGGAGCCGTGTGCGGCATCGAGTTGCCGGCAGGCCTCGAGGACGGCGACCTGCTCGAGACGCCGATCTACACGCCGGCCTTCAAGGCTCCGCTCGGCGAGCACGACGAGAACATCACCTACGAGCGCTCCGTCGAGCTCGTGGGCGAGGAGGTCGCGGCGGCGTTGCGCGATACCTCTCTGCGCATCTTCACCGCGGCTCGCGAGCTGGCGGCCGAGCGGGGGGTCGTGCTGGCCGACACCAAGTTCGAGTTCGGATGGGATCCGCACGGCTCCTCGTCTCCGGCCGAGCTGGTGCTGGCCGACGAGGTGCTCACGAGCGACTCCTCGCGCTACTGGGACGCCGAGACCTATCGCGCGGGCGGGCCCGGCCGGCTGGCGAGCTTCGACAAGCAGATCGTGCGCGACTGGCTCGCGGCCAACTGGGACCGGATGGGAGAGCCGCCCGAGCTGCCCGACAAGATCGTGCTGCGCACCCTCGACCGCTACGCCGAGCTCTATGCGCGTCTCACTGGGGAGTGAACGCATCGCGTTCACTCGTGAGGCGCGCCGACGCCACCGCGTCGGGCTCACCTGTGGGGTGAACGCATCGCGTTCATTCGTGAGGCGCGTCGAGCGCGTCCTTGAATTAACTTGAAATTTCAAGTATTATTGGCGGTACCAGCAGCAGCCCGTGCTTTGAGAAGAGGACGCCCCATGAACACGCAGGATCTCCTGCCCGACGCGACGTCGATGGGGCCCGTCACGCTCGCAGTGCACGACCTCGACCTCATGATCGACTACTACCACGGCGCCGTGGGCCTGCAGGTGCTCGACCAGCAGAAGGGCACCGCCACCCTCGGCCGCCGGGGGCGACCGGTCCTGCGGCTCGACCAGGACGGCACGCTGGCACTCGCCTCGCCGCGATCCGCGGGCCTCTATCACACGGCGTTCCTCTTCGAGACGCAGGCCGAGCTCGCCTCGGTCGCGGCCTCGGTCGCTCGCAAGCATCCCGGCCGGTTCCAGGGGTCGAGCGATCATCTGGTCAGCGAGGCCTTCTACTTCTCCGACGCCGAGGGCAACGGCGTGGAGCTCTACGTCGACCGCCCGCGCGAGCAGTGGGAGATCGGCGAGGGCGGCGAGGTGCGCATGAGCACGCTCGCGCTCGATCCGAACCTCTACCTGCAGCGGCACCTCACCGAGGCGGGCGCGGCCGCGGTCGCCGATACCCCCGCCACCGTCGGGCACGTGCACCTCAAGGTCGGCGACATCCCGACCGCACGCTCCTTCTACGCCGACACCCTCGGCTTCGGCGTCACCTTCGAGTACGGCTCGCAGGCGCTGTTCGTGAGCGCCGGCGGCTACCACCATCACCTGGGCATGAACACCTGGGAATCCCGCGGAGCCGGGGAGCGCAGCCCTGCCCTGGGCCTCGGAGAGGTCACCATCGAACTGCCCGCGGGCGATGCCGGGAGCTCCGGCGGAGCCGATGCCCTCGGCGCGCTGGACGAGCGCCTCGCAGCCCGAGGCGTCGAGCGCGAGTTCGACGGCCGGGAGCTCACGGTGCTCGACCCGTGGCGCAACAGAGTGAGGATCACGACCGGATCCGCACTCTGAGCCGTCGCGATGGCGTGCCATAGGCTGAAGCCATGACCGAATCGATGAGCCAGCAGCAGGCCGCCGCGTTCGCGGCCGACCCCGCGACGAGCGCCGAGCAGCTCGCGCACCTCGCCGCGCAGCATCGCGAGCTCTGGCCGCAGATCGCCGCGCATCCGAACGCCTACGAGGGGCTCGTCGACTGGATGCGGCAGCAGGGCTTCGACCCCAGCACCGCCGCCCAGCAGCTCCCGACGGCGCTCCCGCAGCAGCCTCAGCAGCCCGCATACCCGGCGCAGGCTCCCGCCCAGCAGACCTACGCCTACACCGAGCAGCCGGTGCCCGGCCAGCCGATGCAGGTCGGCGCTCCGGGGTTCCCGGGGTTCCCCGGCGCGCAGCCGTTCGGCGGGCCGGCCGCTCCCCCGAGCAAGCGGAGGACCGGGTGGATCATCGGCGGCATCGCGGGGGCGCTCGTCATCGCCCTGATCGCGGTGCTCGCCGTGTTCGTGTTCGTGCCCAAGGGCGGCGGCTCATTCGAAGCGCAGCTGGCCGCGTTGGAGGCCGAAGACGAGTTCAGCCTGCAGATCTTCGATATCGGCAACCTCGAGCAGGCGATCGGCGAGAAGTTCCCGAAGAACGGCACCGAAGCCGAGATCGAGGACTGGTTCGACGAGGTCGTCGACGACGACCGGATCTCCTGGAGCGCCTACCCCGATCCGCTCACCACCGTGCTGGCCGAGGCCGGAGGCGGAGTCGTCCTCTACAGCGGAGACTCGATGACGGGCGCTCTGCCCGGCTCGGTGAGCACGCAGCGCATCGACGATCTGTTCGACGACGAGGGCGACGACGTCTGGTTCAGCGACGAGGTGTATCTCTCTCGCGGAGACGGCGCGTGGCTGGCGCGCGTCGACGGCACGCTCTACTTCGCGGAGGACGAGGATGCGCTCCCCCACGAGAAGCCCGAGCGCGCCGACTCGTTCGCAGCCGACGCGGAGGTCATGCGGGTGCTGCAGCGCCTGCAGAAGGCCGGCGGCTACTCGTACAGCCTGACCCGTTTCGATCACTACGCGGAGAGCATGCTGGGCCTCGACGATG
This sequence comes from Leucobacter sp., assembly GCA_050175655.1. Taxonomy (GTDB): domain Bacteria; phylum Actinomycetota; class Actinomycetes; order Actinomycetales; family Microbacteriaceae; genus Leucobacter. Next base: position 3,891 of record JBFXIT010000033.1, on the reverse strand, counting down.
CCGCGAGCATCTCCCTCATGGGCTCCGCCCTCGGCGCGAACGACGACGGGGTCGTGTCGACTCGGGTGTTCGCCCACGATTCATCCGACGACGCCGGCGACAACCTCGATCTCATCAGCGATTTCTACCAGGACATGATCGACGACGCCGATATCGACATCGAGTTCGAGGTGAAGCAGGAGGGCGCGCTCATCGTCGTCACGAGCACCGCGAAGGATCTGGACGAGTTCAACTCCTACTTCTATTGATTCAGGCCCATCGGCGGCGGGCGGGCGAATCGCCGCCCGCCACTCCACGGGTAGACTTGAGCACTGGACGCGCGAACGAACGGCGCAGACGAATGGAGACTCCCGGTGCCCACGATTGTTGTTGATGTGATGCCGAAGGCCGAACTGCTCGACCCCCAGGGCAAGGCCACCACGGGCGCGCTGGATCGCCTCGGGCACGGCAAGTTCCAGAACGTGCGCATCGGCAAGCGCTTCGAGTTCACCGTCGACGGTCAGGTGACCGACGAGATCGTCGCCGAAGTGCGCAAGGTCGCCGATGAGATCCTCTCGAACTCGGTCATCGAAGACGTCGTCGCGATCAGCGTCGACGGCGACCCCGTCGACGGCGGCCCGGCCGACACCGAGGCCCGCTGATGACCGCGAGGATCGGCGTCGTCACCTTCCCAGGATCGCTCGACGACCGCGACGCGCAGCGAGCCATCCGCCTCGCGGGCGCAGAATTCTCGGGCGCGGAGGCCGTCGCCCTCTGGCACGGCGACCACGACCTGCAGGGCGTCGACGCGATCGTGCTGCCCGGCGGCTTCAGCTACGGCGACTACCTCCGCCCCGGCGCGATCGCCGCGATCTCGCCCATCATGCGCGAGGTCGTCGACGCCGCGAACGCCGGCATGCCCGTGCTCGGGATCTGCAACGGCTTCCAGGTGCTCGTCGAGGCCCACCTGCTGCCCGGCGGGCTCATCCGCAACGCCCACCAGCAGTTCATCCGCCGAGACCAGAGGCTCGTGGTCGAGAACGCCGACACCGCCTGGACCAACCGGTTCGAGGCGGGCGAGGAGATCGTGATCCCGCTCAAGAACGCCGATGGCGGCTACATCGCGAACGAGGAGACGCTGAAGCGCCTCGAGGGCGAGGGCCTGATCGCCTTCCGCTACCGCGGCGTCAACCCCAACGGCTCGCTCGACGACATCGCCGGCCTCACCAATGCTCGCGGCAACGTGGTCGGCCTCATGCCGCACCCCGAGCACGCGGTCGAGCCGGGCTTCGGCCCCAACACTCCCGAGGCCATGCGATCGGGCGTCGACGGGCTGCGCTTCTTCACGAGCGTGCTCGAGACGCTCGCGGCGCGCGTCTGACCTCGACTTCTCCGGCAGCTCGAGCGCGTTCGCGCAGAAAGCGAAACGGGCGGCGTCTCCCCTCGCGGGGAGCGCCGCCCGTCGTTGTCTGTTCGTCGCCGTCGGGTGCGCGACTACTGCGGCGGCACTGGGGCGCCCGGCACGCTGAAGTCCGGCTGCCCGTCGGGGCCCACCGGCAGAGGGCGCCCATCGGCGAAGGTCGGCCACGGAAGCACCGGCTGCCCGGGCTGCGGCTGCGGAGCGGCGGCCTGCTGCGGCGCCGGGGCCGGCAGCACAGGAGCCGGTGCCGCTGCGATCGGCTGCGACGCGAACGCCGGAGGCGCGGCGACGTAGGCGGCCTGCTGGATAGGAGCGGCCTGCTGCTGCGCAGCGGCCTGCACCTGGCGCTCCTGGCGCAGGCGCTCGCGATCCTGCGACCTGTACGACCAGCGCAGCAGGAGCGTGATCGCGAGGCCCAGCGCGGTGAGCAGCAGACCAGCCACAGCGATCTTCCAGTACAGCTCCGGCACCGTCACATCGAACACCTCGATGGCGAGCGGCGCGGTGAACAGGATGCCGGAGAGCACCGCCAGCACGCTGGTCACGAATGCGAAGCGCGCCAGCGCTTCGGGCTTGCCCTCGCCCATGCCGAGCAGCAGCTGGCAGCATCCGACGACCGCTCGGGTCACGCCGATGACCAGGACCGACTTCCAGAAGATCTCCCAGCCGAGGAAGTACCCGCCTTCGCTCATCCAGGTGACGATCAGCAGCAGGGCCAGGATGTAGGAGTTGGCGATCAGCGCCACCGGCGCGTACCAGCTGTTGCGCTGACCCCGGCTGGTGTCCGCAGCGGTCAGGCCCACGAACACCGCGAAGATGAGGAAGGTCGCGGTGATCCGCTCGACCTTGCCCTCGAAGTCGCCGATGAAGACCAGCGAGATCGCGGCGATCGAGAGCGCGGCGAGCAGGATGATGCTGACCTTGAGGAAGGTCGAGATGCCGCTCTGCGGCTTGGCGGGAGCGGCCGGATGCGGAGCAGCAGGCGCAGGAGCGGCGGAAGCCTGCGGCTGGGCGGGAGCCGGCGGCACCGGCGGCTGCGGGTGCTGAGGCCCGGAGGCCTGAGGGGCGGTCTCGGCAGTCGGCGGAGCTGGTGCCGGAACCGGGGTGGGAGCCGGTACCGGAGGAGCCGGCGGCAGCGTGACGGCCTGCTGCTCGGCGGCCGGCTGCTGAGCGGGAGGCTGCGGCGGCGCGGGAGGCGCCGGGATCTGATCCTGCCCCTGAGGCTCCGCCTGCTGCGACACCGTCTGCTGCGGCGCGGAGTTCTGCGCCTCGGCGGGAGGCTGCGGCGGCGCCCCGTTCGGCTCTGGCGTGGTCGATGCTGCTTCGCTCATACCCCTAGTGTTTCGTGCCTTCCTGGGAATCGGCAACCCCGGCTTGCGCCGTGAGCGGGACGCCGGCCGGATGCCGGCCCGCGGTCGCCCGGGAGGCCCGCTCCGCACCGGGCCGGAGCGGCCGGTCCGCACAGCCGGGAACGGTAGGCTAGAGGCCGTGACCGACAGCACCGCCGCCCCCGCCTCCGCACCCGTAGCGCCCTCAGCCGCCCAGCAGGTAGAGCCCCGCCCCGACACCGTCTCAGACGCCGTCGCGACGCCCGACAAGCATCAGCCCTTCGAGGCGCTGGGCCTCAAGCCCGACGAGTACGAGCGGATCCGCGAGATCCTGGGCCGCCGCCCCACCTCGGGCGAGCTCGCCATGTACTCCGTGATGTGGTCGGAGCACTGCTCGTACAAGTCGTCGAAGATCTACCTGCGCCAGTTCGGCAAGAAGGTCAACGACAAGATGCAGGAGCGTCTGCTCGTCGGCATGGGCGAGAACGCCGGCGTCATCGACGTGGGCGAGGGCTGGGCGGTGACCTTCAAGGTCGAGAGCCACAACCACCCCTCGTACATCGAGCCGTTCCAGGGCGCGGCGACGGGCGTGGGCGGCATCATCCGCGACATCATCTCGATGGGCGCCCGCCCGGTCGCGGTGATGGACCAGCTGCGCTTCGGCGCGATCGACGACCCCGACACCGCCCGAGTGGTGCACGGCGTGGTCTCGGGCATCAGCTCGTATGCGAACTGCCTCGGCCTGCCCAACATCGGCGGCGAGACCGTCTTCGACGGCGTCTACCAGGCGAATCCGCTCGTCAACGCGCTCGGCGTGGGCGTGCTGCGCCACGAGGATCTGCACACCGCCAACGCCTCGGGCCTCGGCAACAAGGTCGTGCTGTTCGGCGCGCGTACGGGCGGCGACGGCATCGGCGGCGCGTCGATCCTCGCCTCGGACACCTTCGCCGAGGGCGGCCCGACCAAGCGCCCGGCCGTGCAGGTGGGCGACCCCTTCGCCGAGAAGGTGCTGATCGAGTGCTGCCTCGAGCTCTTCGCCGCCGATCTCGTCGAGGGGATCCAGGATCTCGGCGCCGCCGGCATCTCGTGCGCTACCTCCGAGCTCGCCGCGAACGGCGACGGCGGCATGTTCATCGAGCTCGACAGCGTGCTGCTGCGCGATCC
>JBFXIT010000032.1:6447-14666 GCA_050175655.1 Leucobacter sp. | reverse complement strand
TCGGTCACGTCGGCGACGAGCTGGTCGCCGAGCTCGGCGCGCTGCTCGGGGGTGAGCGGGGTCAGGTCGGGATCGCCCGGGTAGTCGCCGTTCGCCACGGCGGCGTCGTTCCAGAGATCCATCTCGATGCGGTGGAATCCGGTAAAGGGGATGCCCTCCTCGTCGGCTCCGGGCTTGCGGTAGTCGATCTTGGGGTCGAGATCGCCGAACTGTTCGGCGGTCGGCTCGATGCGCTCGTAGTTGATGCGCACGATCGGGAAGAGCCGCTTGGCCTCCTCGTCGTCCCCGGCCTTGTAGGCGGTGACGAACTCCTCCACCGCGGGCACGAGCTCTTCGGTCTGCGTCTTCACGTAGGCGATGTACTGCGCCACGACCGCCGCGTCCTCGGGCGAAGTCTGCAGCGCCTCGCCGGTGACCGCGAAGGCGGCCTGCCCCACGCCCGTGCCGATCATCCCGGGCTTGCAGCTCGTGTAGTAGTCGCCGGGTCCCACCTGCACGGTCAGGTCGCGGCTCGCTCCCGGGGCGATGTTCTCGACCTCGCCCACGATGGTGAGCTGGTTGCTGCCGAGCACGTAGAACTCGTTGACCTTGGTGCCCTCGTTCTTCACCGTGAAGGTGATCGTGCCGCTGTTCGCCTCTGCCGTCTCGACGACGCAGTCGGTGTCGCTCGCGGTCACGGCGATGCTCTGCGCCGATGCGTCCGAGCCGGCGTTCGGCACGCAGCCGGTGAGCAGCAGCGCGGACGCCGCGAGCGCGGTCGTCGCGACGACGCCGCGGGAGGTGGTGGCGGTCATGGTGTTTCCTTTCGTTGTGCTCGAGCCCCCGCATACGACTTGGCGAGGAAGAGCGGCAGGGTGATGACGAGATAGAGCGCCCACGCGATGACCTCGAGCTTGGTCATCTCGGGCGAGAAGCCGAGGGTTCCCTTCAGCAGCACGCCGATCACGCCGTCGGGGGCGATGATGTGCGGGATGCGGAAGGCCCAGGCCGAGTCGGCGAACCAAGACGCGGCGAACGCGCCGGCGCCCGGAGGCGCCTCGGCGAAGGGCCCCGGCAGGAACCCCGCCTCCTGAAGATCGTGCACGGCGTAGGCCAGCACGCCCGCGGCGAAGACGATGAGCAGCACTCCCGACCAGCGGAAGAAGACGGTCAGGTTGACCCGCAGCAGCCCCCGGTAGAGGGCCCACCCGACGGCGATGGCGACGAGGATGCCCGAGACGGCGGAGAGGAAGCCGAGCAGGGGCGAGATGTCGCTCGCCCGCGTCGTCGCCCAGATGAAGAGGGCGGTCTCGATGCCCTCGCGGGCGACGGAGACGAAGGCGACCGCGGCGACGCCCCATCCGCTGCCCAGGAGCGCGCGGTCGACCTGCCCGCGCAGCTCCGCCGAGATGCCGCGAGACATCTTCAGCATCCAGAAGACCATCCAGGTGACCATGGCGACTGCGACGAGCGAGAGGATGCCGCCGATGGCCTCCTGCGCGGTGAACGAGAGCCCGTATGCGCCGTAGGTGAGGATCGCGCCGGTGACCAGGGAGAGCAGGATCGCTGCGGCGACGCCGACCCAGATCTTGAGGGCCGCGTCCTTCCGTCCGAGCTTGCCCACGTATGCGAGCAGCACGCCGACGACGAGCGCGGCCTCGAGGCCCTCGCGGAGCCCGATGAGGAGCGTTGCGAGCATGGTGTTCGGGCTCCCTCTCTCCCACTTACTGAAACATAGGATCTAAGCAAGGCAAGCCTTACCGGTAGAATGTATCACAACTTCATCAGACCAATCGCGGGGATGGCTCCCCTCCACGGAGCCCGGAGGACAGAGCGATGACAGACGCGGAATCGGGCGCTGGCCCGGAGACGGGCACCGGTGCCGAGACGGCGGCCGGCACGGGATCGGGCGGCGGCTCGAAGTCCGGGGCGTACGAGGCTCTGCTGGTACGGCGCTCCCACTCCAAGGTGACCGATGCGGCGCCGGATCGCGCCGAGCTGGAGCGCCTCCTGCAGGCGATGGCGAGCGTCGCCGACCATTCGGCGCTGCGCCCCTGGCGCATCGTCGAACTGCGCGGAGCGGCGCGCGAGCGCCTGGGTCGCGCACTGGCCAAGGCGAACGGCACGAAGAGGTCTCAGGGCATCGCCAAGGCCACCCGCGCCCCGCTGGTGCTCGCCGTCGTGGTGAGCCCGCGCAAGGGCAAGATACCGGCATGGGAGCAGGAGGCCGTCGCCTCGGGCGTCGCGCACTATCTGGGCCTGCTGCTGCACGAGGCCGGGTGGGGGTCGATCTGGCGGACCGGATCCGCCGCGCGCAGCAAGCCCGTGCGCAAGGCGCTGCGCCTCGCCAAGCACGAGTACGCGCTCGGCTGGCTCTACGTCGGCGGCATCCCCGAGCGCGATCGGGGCCGCGACCCCAAGCGCCGTAAACCGATCGATCTCGAGCGCCACTTGGGCACCCTCGAGGGCTGACGGCGCTTCGGCGCAGCCGACTCAGACGAGCGCGCGCCGCAGCAGCGTCCCGGCGTCGCGGCGGGGGCCGGTGAAGAACGGGACCTCCTCGCGCACGTGACGGCGGGCACCGGTCGCGCGCAGGTCGCGCATGAGGTCGACGATGCGGATGAGGTCGTCGGCCTCGAAGGCGAGCAGCCACTCGTAGTCGCCGAGCCCGAAGGAGGCGACCGTGTTGGCGAGCACGTCGCCGTAGCCGCGGGCGGCCGCCCCGTGCTCGCGCAGCAGCTGCGAGCGCTCGTCGTCGGGCAGCAGGTACCACTCGTACGAGCGCACGAACGGGTAGAGGCAGATGTACCCCTTGGGCGCCTCGCCCGCCAGGAACGCGGGCACGTGGGCGCGGTTGAACTCCGCTGCGCGATGCACGCCCACGTTCGACCAGACCGGGGCCAGCCGGCCCTCCGCGCCCTCGAGCACCGCCCGGTATCCGGCCTGCAGGGCGTCGGCGCTCGGCGAGTGGAGCCAGACCAGCAGATCGGCGTCGGCGCGGAACCCCGAGAGGTCGTACCAGCCCCGGACGGCCAGGCCCTCGATCCCGGCCAGGCGATCCTCGATGCCGGCGATCGCCTGCTCCCCCGGCGACGCGACGGCCCGATCCTCGCGGAACACCGCGTACATCGTGTAGTTGATCGCGTCGTTGATGGACTCGGCGACCTCCGAGTGGTCGATGTGCGGGCGGGTGCTTTCGTTCATCTCGTTCTCTCGTCTCTCTGCCTGTCGGTTCTCTGGATGTCGTTTCGCCGTATGTCGATTCTCTGCCTGCCGGTTCTCGACTGCAGATTCTCCCGGCACCCTGCGGCGGGTGTCATCGCCGCGAGGCGCCCGTGGTTCGCGCTCAGTCCCGGTCTCCTGCCAGCACCGGGATGCCCGTGACCTCGCCGTGCCGCATCCGGCAGCTGCCCGGAGGGGCCGCATCGGGGAAGGCCCCGAGCGCGCCGACCGTCATGGGTTCCGCCGCCTCGCCCCGCTCGCGGGCGGCGCGCTCCACGATCATGTCGGCGATGCCCGAGACGAACGCGTCGCGCACGCCGGCCGTGCCGGCCCGCACCGCCTCCATGCCGTGCTCGGCCGCCGTCTCCAGCGCCTCGACGTCGAGGTCGTAGGCGACCTCCATGTGGTCCGACACGAATCCGATGGGGGCGATCACGATCTTCCGCACGCCCTGCCGGGCGAGCTCCTCGATGTGGTCGTTCACGTCGGGCTCGAGCCAGGGCACGCGGGGATCACCCGATCGCGAGCAGTATGCGAGGGAGGATCCGAAGCCCGGGCTTTCACCGCCGGCACCGCCAGTACCCTCGCCGTCTGCCCCGAAGCCGAACCGCTCGGCGATCATGGCGTCGATCGTGGCGCGCACGTCCTCGTGCTGCTCGCGGTAGCCGGGCCCGGTCTCCGCCGAGGCCTCCTGCATGGTATCGGGGATCGAGTGCGTCACGTAGACGATGTGCGCGCCGCCGAGCCCGGCGGCCGCGGCGACGCTCGGGTCTCCGTATCCGTCGCCCAGTCTCGCAGCCGCCTCCACGATCGCATCGGCGTTGGCCGCGACGAAGCCGGGATCGTTGAAGAAGGGACGGAGGATGTCGATCTCGGGCGCCTGCTCCCCCAGTTCGGCGCGAGCAGCCGCGAGGTGCTCGCGGTACTGGCGGCTGCCGGAGTAGGAGGCGTAGGCGCTCGTGACGAGCGTCAGGACGCGCTTCGCGCCGAAGGCCGCGGCGTCGCGCAGGGTGTCGACGGTGTAGGGATGCCAGTTGCGGTTGCCCCAGATGACCGGCAGATCGATCCCGCGCCGCTCGAGTTCGGAGCGGAGGGCTGCGAGCAGCGCGAGGTTCTGCTCGTTGATGGGGCTCCGGCCGCCGAAGCCGTAGTAGTGCTCGCCCACCTCCTTCAGCCGTTCCTCGGGGATGTTCTTCCCTCTCGTGACGTTGCGCAGGAAGGGCACGACGTCGTCGTGGGCGTTCGGGCCCCCGAAGGAGCAGATCAGCAGGGCATCGTATGGCGCGACTGAGAGTGGCATGATTCTCACCGTATCCCAAGCTTCCTGTAGATCTGATGTATAACATCTGCTGTGAAAGATCTGATCTATCAGGCAGGAGTCTCGTGACCCGATCCCTCGCGTGGCTCGCCGCCGCGGCAGCCGTGCTGCTGCTCGGCGTGGCCGCGCTCGCCGCGCTCTCGCTGGGCATCGTCTCACTCCCGCCTGGGACGAGCCTGCGGGCGCTCATCGATCCTGCTGGGGTCGAGCGCCGAGCGGCAGCCGTCGTCTGGTCGATCAGGCTCCCCCGCATCGCCATCGCCATGCTCGTGGGGGCCGCGCTCGCCACCGTCGGCACCGTCATGCAGGCGATCCTGCGCAACCCGCTCGCCGAGCCGGGCATCACCGGGGTCTCCGCCGGCGCAGCGGTCGGCGCCGTGGCCGGCATCACCCTGGGGTGGGGCGCCTCGTATCGCTGGGGCATCCCGCTGCTCGCCTTCGCGGGAGCCGCCGTCGTCGCGCTCGTGCTGCTCGCCGTGCTGCAGACGCGGCGCGATATGGGGGCCGCCACCGTCATCCTCATCGGCGTGTCGATCAGCGCGCTCGCGGGCGCCATCATCAACGTGCTGATCGCCAACGCGAGCGATGACGCGCTCGTGCGCAGCGCCCTCTTCTGGCTCGCCGGCGACCTGGAGCTGCGCTCGTGGGAGCACGTCGCCCTCGCGGTCGGGCCGATCCTGCTCGGCATCGCCTACCTGCTCGCCCGCGCCCGGGCACTCGACGCGCTCGCCCTCGGCGAGCAGATCGCCGCGACCTCGGGCGTCGACGTCGCCCGCGAGCGAACCCTGCTGTTGCTCGTCGCCTCCCTCGTCACCGGCGCGGCGGTCTCGGTCAGCGGCATCATCAGCTTCGTCGGCCTCGTCGTACCGCACGCGCTGAGGCTGATCGTGGGAGCCTCGCACATCAGGCTGCTGCCGCTGTCGGCGCTCTGCGGCGCACTGTTCCTCGTGATCGCAGACACCGTCGCCCGCACCGCCTTCGGGTCGGTCGTCGTGCAGACCGGCGTGGTCGCGGCCCTCGTCGGTGCGCCCATCTTCCTCGCGCTGCTGCTCAGGAGGCAGCCGTCATGATCTCGCTCGGCGCCGGGTGCCCGACCCTCGGGAACACGCTCACCCTCGACTCCTTCGGGGCGTTCCGCGCCGGGCGGGCCCTCAGCGATCCGCTCGATCTGAGGCTGCTGCCGGGCACCGTGCTCGGCGTCGTCGGGCCGAACGGGGTCGGCAAGTCGTCGCTGCTCGGCGCGCTCGCCCACGCGGGCGTGCGGAGCTTCGGGCGGGTGACGCTCGGCGACCGGGATCTCACCTCGATGCGGCCCCGCGCCCGCGCCAGGATCGTCTCCCTGATGGCGCAGGATCTCCGCGCCCCCGACGAGCTGCTCGTGAAGGAGCTCGTCGCGGTGGGGGCCCGCGCCTCCCGGCGCGAGGATCCCGCGGCCTCGGCATCGGCCGCGCTCGAGGAGGCGGGGGTGCCCGGGCTCGCCGATCGCCGCTTCGGCACCCTCTCGGGCGGGCAGAAGCAGCTCGTGCACCTCGCCCGGGTGCTCGCTCAGGACACTCCGGTCGTCATCTTCGACGAGCCGACCTCGGCACTCGATCTCTTCCACCAGCGCGCCGTCGAGCAGACCATGCGCCGACTCGGCAACGACGGGAGGATCGTCATCACGGCGCTGCACGACCTCAGCCTGGCGCTCAACGCCTGCACCCAGATCCTGCTGCTGAAGGGAGACGGCGACTCCCATGCCGGGCCTCCCTCCGACGTGCTGGCGCCGGAGCTCGTGCACGCCGCCTACGGCGTCCACACGACCATCCACACGACCCCGCGCGGCCGCAGGTTCCTCGCCACGCACGACGAGTGACCGGGCCCATCGCCGAGCGCAGGCCGAGCCCGCATCCGAACCACGCAATCACCCCCACGAAACCAGCCCCAACCGAACAGGAGCATCCATGAAACGCGCACGCATCCTCTCAGCGGTCTCGCTCGCAGCAGCGGCCGCCCTCGCGCTCTCGGCCTGCGGGTCGGCCGCCGAGCCGAGCCCGCAGGAGACCCCGGAGCCCGCGGCCTCGTTCCCGCGCACCGTCGAGGTGCCCGCGGCCCGCGGCGGCGATCCGCTCAGCATCACCATCGAGCACGAGCCGCAGGCCATCGCGGCGCTCGACTACGAGAGCGCCGAGGTGATCGCGGAGCTCGGCCTCGCAGACCGGCTGGTCCTCATCCCGGAGGCCGTGCTCAATCCGGCTCTGGGCGGTCATATCGACGAACTCTCCGAGGTCGAGAACGCCTTCCCGGTCGCCGCCGACCTCGATGCGGAGATGGTCGTCTCCGTCGCTCCCGACCTCGTGGTGATGAGCCCGAGGCACGGGTCCGAGGACACGATCGGCAGCGTGCTCGAGCAGGCGGGCCTCACCGTGCTGCCGCTCCCCTCGTCGTGGACGAGCCCGGAGACCCTCGCCGTCAACATCGATCTCATCGGCCAGGCGACGGGCGCCGACGCCGAAGCGGACGAACTCGAGCAGGCGATCGCGGAGGGCCTCGAGGCCGGAGCCGCCGAGGGCGCGACGGACGAGGATCGGCCTCGCGTCCTGGTGCTCACCAACCAGGCCGGCACGCCCTTCGCCACGGCTGGCCAGGCCTTCCCGCTGACCCTCCTCGACCTCGCCGGCGGTGCGAACGTGAGCGAGGAGCTCGGTCTCGAGCGCACCGGGCCCATCTCGGCCGAGCAGATCGTCGAGAGCGCCCCCGACGGCATTCTGCTGATCGACATGAACGGCACCGGCGACCGCATGTTCCGCGAGCTGCTCGGCAACCCCGCGGTGGCCTCGCTGCCCGCGGCCTCCGACGACCGCCTGCTGCTCGTGACCGGCCGGCAGGTGCAGGCCCTGGGCCTGACGACGACGACGGAGGGGCTCGCGTCGCTCACCGCCTGGGTGGCCGGTCTCCGGTAGGCGTCCCCGCCGCTCGGCATCGTCGGCCCGCCACCGCCCGAGAGGATCAGCGACCCCGTCGTCGATTCACTCGGGCGGCGGCAAACGCCGCTATAGTTTCAGCATCCCCTTCCGCCCCGAACGAGGAGCCCGATGCCGACGACCCTGAGCGGTTCGCAGAAGGCCCGCGACACCCTCGGCTATCTGCGCGAACGCATCTCCTCCGGCGCCTGGAGCGTCGGCGAGCTGATCCCGAAGGAGCCCGAGCTCATGCAGCTCATCGGGGTCGGCAAGTCCACGGTGCGCGAGGCCGTGCGATCGCTGGCCACTCTCGGCATGCTCGAGACCGTGCCCGGCGTCGGCACCTTCGTCCGATCGCGCACGCCCGTGAGCTCGATCCTCACCGAGTTCCTCGCGGATCACGACATCGAAGAGGTGCTCGTCTACCGTCGCTCGCTCGAGATCGAGGCTGCGCAGACGGCTGCCGTGAAGCGCAGCGACGCGCATCTCGCCGCGCTGCGGGCGTCCTACGAGCGCAGCATCGCCGAGCGGTGCGACGACATCACCCGGGCCGACTCGTTCCACCGGCTCATCGTCGAGGCGAGCGGCAGTGCGCTGCTGCTCGACCTCTACACCGGCGTCATGTCGGCGCTCGCGGGCGCCGCGGCGAAGGGACTCGTCTTCCTCGGCACCTCGCACGAGACCATGCAGCTCGACCACCGGGCCCTGCTGCAGGCGATCGAGGATCGCGACGTGCGGGCGGCCGCGCACTCGATGGC
>JBFXIT010000032.1:0-6347 GCA_050175655.1 Leucobacter sp. | reverse complement strand
GCGCCCACATGTCCTCGGCGGTGTAGGGCGCGAAGAGCGAGAGGATCATGGCGATCGCCTCGGCCGACTCGCGCACCGCGGGGTCGGCGGGGCCGCAGCCGGAGTCGATGGCCTTGCGGGTCACGTTGACCTGATCCATCAGGCGCGCGACGACCACGTTGAACTTGTAGTGCTCGACGAGGTTCGGGGCGTCTGCCAGCAGCCGGTGGGTGTGGCGGCGCAGCTCGACGTCGCCGCCGGAGAAGTCGGCGCCGGGCTCGGAGGCGACATCGCCCGCGACGCGCCAGGCGCGCGCCAGGAACTTCGCAGAGCCCTGCACCGAGACGTCGGCCCAGTCGATGTCGTCCTCGGGCGGGCCCGCGAAGGCGAGCGTCACGCGCAGCGCATCGGCGCCGTGATCCTTCAGCTCCGACGCGAACTCGACCAGGTTGCCCTTCGACTTCGACATCTTGGCGCCGTCCTGCAGCACCATGCCCTGGTTGAGCAGCGCGGTGAAGGGCTCCTCGAAGTCGAGGTAGCCGAGATCGTGCAGCACCTTGGTGATGAAGCGCGAGTAGAGCAGGTGCAGGATCGCGTGCTCGACTCCGCCGGCGTACTGGTCGATCGGCCCCCACCGCTTGGCGAGCTCGGGATCGAAGGCCTGCGTGTCGTCGTTCGACGAGAGGAACCGCAGGTAGTACCAGGAGCTGTCGACGAAGGTGTCCATGGTGTCCGGATCGCGCCTCCACGACCGGCCGTCGGCATCGGTCACGCTCGCCCACGCGGTCGCCGCGCCCAGGGGCGAGGATCCCTTCGGCTTGAGATCGAGCCCCTCGGAGGCGGGCAGGCGCACCGGCAGCTCCGACTGATCGACCGGTCGCATCTCGCCGTCGTTGTCGTCGCCCGCACCGTGCAGGATCGGGATCGGGGTGCCCCAGTAGCGCTGACGCGAGATCAGCCAGTCTCGCAGGCGGTAGGTCTTCGCGGCGCGGCCGGTGCCGCGATCCTCGAGCACCTCGACGGCCCTCGCGATCGCCTCGGCCTTGCGCAGGCCATCGAGGGGGCCGGAGTTCACGAGCGTCCCGTCGCCCGCGGTGGCGACGCCGCTCTCGGCGGGGTCGGGCAGCGAGGCGCCGTCCTCGTCGCGCACGTCCACGACCACCCGGACCGGCAGCTCGAACTTCAGCGCGAAGTCGAGGTCGCGCTGGTCGTGGGCGGGCACCGCCATGATGGCGCCGTGGCCGTAGTCCGCCAGCACGTAATCGGATGCCCATACCGGAATACGCTCGCCGTTGACCGGGTTGATGGCGAAGTGGTCGAGGAACACGCCGGTCTTGGGGCGATCGGCGTTCTGCCGGTCGATCTCGCTCTGCTTCTGCGTCGCGGTGAGATATTCCTGGAAGCGCATGCGAACCTCGGGCGAGGCGCTCGCCGCGAGCTCTGCGGCCAGGTCGCTGTCGGGCGCCACGACCATGAAGGTCGCGCCGAAGAGCGTGTCGGGGCGGGTGGTGAACACCGGCACCTTGGCCTCGCGGCCCTCGATCTCGAACTCGACCTCGGCGCCCTCGGATCGGCCGATCCAGTTGCGCTGCATGTTCAGCACCTTGGCCGGCCACCGGCCCTCGAGGCCGTCGAGATCGTCGAGCAGGCGATCCGCGTAGTCGGTGATGCGGAAGTACCACTGCGTCAGCTTCTTCTTCACGACCATCGCGCCCGAGCGCTCAGAGGTTCCGTCGGGCAGCACCTGCTCGTTGGCGAGCACCGTCTGATCCACCGGATCCCAGTTCACCCAGCTGGCCTTGCGGTAGGCGAGGCCCTTCTCGTACATCTTGAGGAACAGCCACTGGTTCCACTTGTAGTACTCGGGATCGCTCGTGTGCAGCACCCGGCTCCAGTCGAACGACGGGGCGTAGATGCGGAAGCTCGCCTTCTGCTGGGCGATGTTCGCGTACGTCCACTCGCGCGGGTCGACTCCGCGCTTGATCGCGGCGTTCTCGGCCGGCAGGCCGAAGGAGTCCCAGCCGATGGGGTGCAGCACCTCGTAGCCGCGGCCGCGCCAGTAGCGGGCGAGCACGTCGCCGAAGCAGAACGCCTCGGCATGGCCCATGTGCAGATCCCCCGACGGGTACGGGAACATGTCGAGCACGTACTTCTTGGGCTTGTCGCCGCCCTCACCCACCTCGAAGGGGCGCATCTCCTCCCAGACGGGGAGCCAGCGATCCTGGATCGCCCTGAAGTCGTACGAATCGGCCTGATGGTCGCTGGTCTGCATCCCTCTAGATTACCGTTCCGCGGGGTGCGATCCGCGCGGGCGGTCCGTGACGAGCACTGCCAGCAGCGGCGCGGCCTTGAGATCCTTCTCGGCGCGCTCGCGGGCGGGGTCGGAGTCGGCCGTGATCCCTCCTCCGGCGCCCACCCTCGCCTCGGGGCGCGGCGAGCCGGGCCCGCGGCCCTCGGCTCCGAGCCCGGCGTCGAGCCCGCGGAGCTCGATGCTGCGGATGGTCATCGCGAGCTCGGCGTCGCCGGAGCCGGCGATCCATCCGAAGCATCCCGAGTAGAGGCCCCGCGGCCGCTGCTCGAGAGAGGCGAGGATCTCGACGGCTCGGCGCTTCGGCGCCCCCGTCATGGAGCCGCCGGGGAAGCAGGCCTCGATCGCGTCGAAGACGTCGGAGCCCTTGCGCAGCCGGCCGCTCACGGTGCTGACGAGCTGGTGCACCCGAGCATGCGTCTCGACCCGCAGGAATCCCTCCGTCGCGACCGTCTCGGGCTCGCAGACCCGGCTGAGGTCGTTGCGCATGAGGTCGACGATCATGAGGTTTTCGGCCCGCTCCTTCGGATCCTCCGCGAGCTCCCGGGCCAGCGCGGCATCGTTCTCCGGGGTCTCGCCCCGAGGCCGCGTCCCCTTGATCGGGTGCGTGCTCACCCGACCGTCGCGCACCTGCAGGAAGCGCTCGGGGCTGAGGCTCACGAGCGCGCGATCCCCGGCGACGATCACGCCGCCGCGCAGCTCGGCGCCTTTCGCCCGCAGCCGCAGGTAGAGATCGAGCGGATCGCCCCCGGGCGCCTCTGCGCGGGCCGTGTCGGTGAGGCACAGCACATAGGCGTCGCCCTCGCGGATCGCCTCGCGGCAGGCCTCGACCGCGGCCTCGTATCCGGCGGGGCCTGTGCTCCATTGCGCCGGCTCGGCAGCGGGTTGCCCCGGAGACGCGCGTTCCGCCGGAGAGTCGCGTCCGTTTCGGTCGGCATCATCGCTCGTCTCCGACGCAGCGCCTCGCAACGCGTCGCCGTGCCGTGCGAGCCAGAGGTCGAGCGCCGTCTCGTCGGGCCCGTGCAGCTCGGCGGAACGCGTCGCATGGTCGAGCACGAGCACGGTCTCGCTGCGCAGGGCGAAGCCCGGGTCGACGGCGTCGGGCAGCGGATCGAGGCCCATGAGCGCGACGCCGAACTCGTAGCCGAGCGCGACGACCCATCCGGGAGCGGCTTCGGCGCTGCCGGTACGGCCGCCGCTGCCGCTGCTCGGGTCGCCGTTCGCATCAGCGCCGGGTCTCATCGCGCCCCGCAGGGCGCCCAGGAACTCACGCTCCGCGCCGCGCTCCGCCCGCAGCACCGCGGCCGCCTCGCCCAGATAGCTGCGGCCGGCGTGCGCGGGGTCGCCCGGCCCTGCGCCGCCACCGGGCGCAGGAGCGCTGCCGTCGAGCCAGAACCATGCTCCGGCACGCGCGAGGCTGCGCGCGAGCACCGCCGGCTCTCCCGGCCACGACACCCCGCGCACTGCCACACGACCACCCTACCCAGTCGCCTTCCCATCGCGCGGCGAGTCGCGGGAGTGCGAGGATGGTCGCATGCTTCCCGAACCCTCCGCTCTACTGGTGGCCGACTCGTTCCGAGTGCGGAGGAACCCCGTGAGCGGCGCCGCCGAGGTCCGCGGCTGGCGCATGCACCTGGATCGCTTCGCGCGCTCGGCCCGGGCGGCGGCGGCGGAGCTCGGTGCGGAACTCGATGTGGAAACCTCTGCGGATTCTGCGGACGGCCTCGACGCCTTCCTCCTGCAGGCCCGCGACCGGATCGCGGAGTACGGCGAGGGATTCCCCCGGCTGGAGCTGCTCCTCGGAGAGCCGCGAGGATCGGCGCCCGCAGATGACCGAACTGCGAAGGAGCGGCCCGAACTGCGGCTCTCGCTGCGCCCCCTGCCGGAGCTGCGCGAGACGCTGGAGCTCCGCTCGGTGCTGGCCGATCCGCTCCCCCACCCGGAGCGCAAGGGCCCCGGTATCGACCGCCTCGGGGCGCTCAACCGCGAGCTCGGGGCCGAGGCGCTGCTGACGGATGCCGAGGGCCTCGCGGTCGAGGGCGCGACGACGAGCCTGCTCTGGTGGGAGGGCCGCACCTTGTGCTCGGTACGCACGACGGCGCGGGTCGCGAGCGTGACAGAGAGGATCCTGCTCGGCATCGCCGAGCGCCTCGGCACGCCGACCGCGCGCTCGCGGGCCGAACCCGTCGCCCTCGCGGGCCGCGAGGTATGGGCGGTGAACGCCCTGCACGGCCTCCGCACGGTCACCCGCATCGACGGGGTGCTCGCACCGCCGCCCGACCCCGGGCGCCTGAGCGGCTTCCGCCAGGCGCTCGATCGCAGCTGGGAGCCGCTGGCGACGATCAGGTGACGGCGCCTCGAACCTCGAACTCGGGCGACCGCCAGAGCTCGTCGTCGAGCACCCGCCGCAACGTCTCCACGGCGTCCCAGACGTCGGCGTAGCCGACGTAGAGGGGCGTGAAGCCGAAGCGCAGCACCTCGGGCTCGCGGTAGTCGCCGATCACTCCCTGCGCGATGAGTGCCTGCATGACCGCGTAGCCGTCGGGATGCCGGAAGCTGACGTGGCTGCCGCGCCGGGCCTCGTCTCGCGGGGTGATGAGCGTGAGCGGATGGCCCGCCAGGCGATCCTCGACCAGCCGGATGAAGAGCGAGGTGAGGGCGAGCGACTTCTCGCGGAGCAGGGTCTCGTCGGCGCGCACGGCGAGGTCGACGCCGACCTCCATGGTGGCCAGGGAGAGGATCGGCTGCGTACCCGACAGGAACCTGGCGATCCCGATCGCCGGCTCGTAGCCGGGCCTCATCTCGAAGGGGCTCCGATGCCCCCACCAGCCCGAGAGGGGCTGCTCGGCGCGGGCCTGGTGTCTCGGGGCGACCCAGACGAATGCGGGCGATCCCGGCCCGCCGTTCAGGTATTTGTAGGTGCAGCCCACCGCGAAATCGGCGCCGGCGGCGGTGAGGTCGAGGGGCACAGCTCCGACCGAGTGGCAGAGATCCCAGATCACCAGCGCGCCCGCGTCGTGCGCCCGCCCGGTGGTGCGCCGCATGTCCCACATGGCGCCGGTGCGGTAGTCGACGTGGCTGAGCATGACGACGGCGACGTCGTCGTCGAGCGCGGCGTCGAACTGGTCGGGGCCGTCGATGAGGCGCAGCTCCCAGCCCCGCCCGTCGGCCTCGCCGAGCAGGCGGATCAGGCCCTCCGCGATGTAGAGGTCGGTCGGGAAGCTCGCGCGTTCCGCGAGGATCGTCCGCCGCTCAGGGCGCTCACGCCTCTGCATGGCCAGCGCCGCGGAGAGCGCTTTGAACAGGTTGGCCGAGGTCGTGTCGGTCGCGACGCATGCGCCCTCGCCCCCGCCGATCAGGAGGCCGATCTTGTCGCCGATCCGCTGAGACAGCCCAGCCCAGCCGTGCGTGTTCCAGCTGCTGACGAGGCCGCGCCCCCACTCCTGCTCGACCACGTCTCGCGCGCGTTCTGCCGCCCCGCGGGGCAGCGCTCCGAGCGAATTGCCGTCGAGGTAGATCACCCCGACCGGCAGGTCGAACTCGTCTCGGAACGGCGCGAGCGGATCGCGCAGATCCGCGGCGACGCACGCCCCTCGGTCGATCGGCGTTCCGCTGCGAAGACCTGCGCCGGCATCGGCAGAGCCCTGGACCATCCTCGCTCCTTCGCTGAAGAGGGGCGGCGCGAAGAACCGCGCTGCTGAAGACGACGGCGCCGAACCTCGGATCCGTCTACCGGGGCAGCCGTGCGTCTCCGCCCGGACCCGGCAGCTCGAGCCTATCGATCTCGAGGCCGGCCGGCAGGTCGGTATGGGTGATCAGGATCACGGCCCGGTCCTCGGGGACGGCGCCGAGCAGGTCGATGAGGAGCCGGTCGGCGAGCTCGCGATCGACGCCCGCGGTCGGCTCGTCGAGGATCACCACCGGGAAGTCCGCGAGGATCGCCCGGGCGAGGGCGATGCGCTGCGCCTGCCCGCCGCTGACGAGAGCGCCGCGCTCCCCCATCCTGCTGTCGAGGCCGCCGCGCTCCCGCGCCCATGCGCCCAGCCCGACCCGGTCGAGC
>JBFXIT010000031.1:0-14800 GCA_050175655.1 Leucobacter sp. | reverse complement strand
GCCAGTGCGAGCCGCACGGACTTCGCGACCGAGACGCCGGCCTTCTCCTGCGCCTCGTCGGTCGAAGCGCCCAGGTGAGGCGTGACGTTGATCTTCGGATTGCCCGTGAGCACGGTGTCGGCCGGCGGCTCCTGCATGAACACGTCGAGCGCCGCGCCCGCGATCTCGCCGGCCTCGAGCGCGGCGGCGAGCGCCTGCTCGTCGATCAGGCCGCCGCGGGCGACGTTCACGACGTAGGCGGTCGGCTTCATCGCCTTCAGCTGCGCCTCGCCGATCATGCCGAGGGTCTCCGGCGTGCGGGGCATGTGGATGGTGAGGAAGTCGGCGCGGGAGACCAGCTCGTCGAGCTCGACCAGCTCGACCCCCAGCTGGCCGGCCCGGGCGGCGGTGACGTAGGGATCGTAGGCGATCAGCTCGACGCCGAAGCCGCGGAGGCGGTCGGCGACGAGCGCGCCGATGCGGCCGAGGCCGACGATGCCGATGGTCTTCTCGAAGAGCTCGGTGCCGGTGAACGCCGAGCGCTTCCACTCCCCCGCGCTGAGCGAGCCGTGGGCGCGCTGCAGGTGGCGGGCGAGGCCGAGGATGTGCGCGACCGTGAGCTCGGCGGCGCTGATGATGTTCGAGGTGGGCGCGTTGACGACCATCACGCCGGCCTGGGTGGCGGCCTTGATGTCGACGTTGTCGAGGCCGACGCCGGCGCGCGCGATCACCTTGAGCCTCGGCGCCCAGCCGATGGCCTCGGCGTCGAGCTGCGTGGCGGAGCGCACGAGCACCGCGTCGGCCGTCGACAGTGCCGAACGCAGTGCCTCGCGGTCGGTGCCGTCGACGTGGACGACCTCGAAGTCGGGGCCGAGTGCGGCGATGGTGGCGGGAGAGAGCTGTTCGGCGATCAGGACGACGGGCGCAGACAACAGACGGTTCCTTCGGGATGCGCGGGCAGGAGAGGCTCGCGTAAGGAGCCACCAGGTCATTCTACAACTCCGCGGGGCGTCGGCCGCCCGACGTTGCGCGAGGAGGCTCGACGGGGCTCCGGAGTCAGGCGAAGAAGCTCGATTGCGGCACGAGGTGCATCACCTCGAGCTGGATCGCGGCGACCGCTGCGATGCCCGCGGCGAGCACCAGCAGCCGGGCCCCGGCGCGCCGCCCCCTGCCGATCAGCAGCGCGACGACGAAGGCCGCCACCGGCAGCGCGACCCCGAGCACGAGCCAGAACCAGCCGATCGCGCCTAGCTCGAGACCGAGCAGCCCGGACATCTCGACGATGCCGATGACGTTGCCGACGGCGGCGACGACCAGATAGACGTAGACCAGCCCGAGCAGCACGCCCAGCACCCAGGATGCGATCCGCTCGGTCTTCACGACGCCGCCCCGAAGTCGAACATCGGCAGCGGCACGAGCACGACCGCGCCGATCAGCAGCCACAGCACCAGCGGGCGCAGGCGACCGCTGCGGTTCAGCGCGAGCACCGAGACGAACCAGAGGATCGGCGCGAGGGGCGCCGCCCAGAATACGATCTGCTGCATGACTGAGCCGACCACTCCGCTGGCCTCGGCGATCGCGGCGTTGACGCTGGAGTAGTAGCTGGCCCAGCTGAACCACACCCAGACGTACAGCAGGTAGAGACCGCCGAGCACGCCGAGCAGGATGAGCGCGGCGCTGCTCAGCTGCGGGCGGGAGGGAGCGCCGTCGACGGTCTCGTCACCGGCTTCGACCTCTGCAGATCCATCGGCGACCGGCCCCTCGGCGTCGACCGCGGGTTCGCCTTCGACGATCCATCCGCTTGCGAGGCGGCTCTCGCGCGCCTCGCGCTCACTCTTGCCCGCCATGGGCTCCACTGTAGCGAACGAGCGCTGGCAAACCCTGACAGCCCTGGCCTTGACAGCCCTAGTCTGGAGGGATGCACGGCTTCGACCTCGACCGCATCGGCGCGGGACTGCCCGTCGCCGCGGCGCGCGCGGAGCTGGAGCGGGCCGCCCGCGCCGGCGCGATGGTCGTCACCGCGCCTCCCGGCACGGGCAAGACCACGTTCGTCCCCCCGCTGATCGCGAACCTGATGGGAGCGGATCCCGGGCATCGCGTGCTGCTCACGCAGCCCCGTCGCGTGGCGGTGCGGGCAGCGGCGACGCGCATCGCGGAGCTGAACGGTGCAGCCGGGCTCGACGGCGCCGGCTCGAGCGCCGGCCGGCCGGGCGGGGCCGTCGGCTTCACCGTGCGCGGCGAGCGGAGGGTCTCCGCGGGCACCCGGCTCGAGGTGCTCACCCCCGGCGTGCTGCTGCGGCGGCTCATCGCCGACCCGGCGCTCGAGGGCGTCGGCGCGGTGATCCTCGACGAGGTGCACGAGCGCTCCGTCGAGGGCGACCTGCTGCTCGGGATCGTGGCCGAAGCACGCGCGCTGCGAGACGATCTGCTGGTGGTGGCGATGTCGGCGACGCTCGACGCGGAGGGGATCGCCGAACTGCTGGGCGACGGATCCTCCCCCGCGCCGGTGATCGACATCCCCTCCGCCCTGCACCCGCTGCGCATCGAGCATGCCGCGTTCGACGGGCCGCGCCTCGACGAGCGCGGCACGACCCGCGGCTATCTCGCGCACCTCGCCGCGGTCGCGGCCGAGGCCCAGCGCGAGCAGGCCTGCGACGCGCTGGTGTTCGTGCCGGGAGCACGCGAGGTCGACGAGACCGTGGGGCTGCTGCGGGATCGGGTCGGGAGAACCGGGACTGAGGCCGTCGAGATCCTGCCGCTGCACGGGCGGCTCGCGGCGAAGGATCAGGATCGCGCCGTCAGCGGCCGCGCGGCGGGCGATCCCCCGCGCATCGTGGTGAGCACGGCCCTGGCCGAGAGCTCGCTCACGGTGCCCGGCGTGCGGCTCGTGATCGACTCCGGTCTCTCGCGCGAGGTGCGCCGCGACCGCGGGCGCGACATGGCGGGCCTCGTCACGGTGAGCGCCTCGCGCGCGAGCGCGGAGCAGCGGGCGGGGCGCGCGGCGAGGCAGGGCCCGGGCCGCGCGATCCGCGTCTACTCGGAAGCGGATCTCGCGCGCATGCCCGCAGCCTCGGCCCCCGCGATCGCCTCGGCCGATCTCACCGACGCGGCTCTGCTGCTGGCGGCCTGGGGCACCCCGGGCGGGGAGGGTCTCGCGCTACCGTCGCCTCCGCCGCGAGCCGCGATGCGAGCAGCGGTCGAGGTGCTGCGGACGCTCGGCCTCGTCGAGAGCACAGGCGGTGACGCAGGTAGCGATGCAGGCGGCGGCCCGGGAAGGATCACTGCGCTGGGCAGGCGGGTGGCGGTGCTCCCCGTCGGCGCGCGCGAAGCCCGGGCCCTCGTCGAGGGCGCCGCGCTGACCGGAGACTCGCGACTCGCCGCCGAGATCGTCGCGGCGATGACCGATGACCACCGCGACGCCGGAGCCGACCTGACTGCGCTGCTGCGAGCGCTGCGGTCGGGCCGGGCCCGCGGGTCGGATCGCTGGCGCGGGGAGGCCCGCCGCCTCGAACGGATCGCCGTCGAGGAGGCGGGCTCGTCGGCACGGCACGGCACGGCGAAGGCGGATCCGTCCGCCCCGGGCATCGTGGTCGCGCTCGCACGGCCCGAATGGATCGCGCGCCGTGCCCGAGAGCATTCGCGCGCCTACCTGCTCGCGAGCGGCACCCGGGCGGCGCTGCCCGAGGGCAGCCCGCTGGCGGGCTCGGAGTGGATCGCGGTGCGCGAGGTCCAGCGGGCCGAGGGGCGCGCGGCCGACGGGACCGGAGCAGTGATCCGCCTCGCCGCCCCGATCTCGGAGAGCGAGGCGCTGAGCCTCGGCAGTGCCCTGCTCGTCGGCGAGCGCGCGGCGCGCATCGACGGAGGCCGGGTGCGGGTGCGGGAGGAGCGCCGGTTGGGCGCGATCCTGCTCTCGTCGTCGCCCGCATCGCCCCGGCCGGAGGACGCCGGCCCCGTGTTCGCGACCCACCTGCGCGAGACCGGCCTCTCGGCGCTCCGCTGGACGGAGGGTGCGCTCTCCCTCCGCGCACGCCTCGCCCTGCTGCACCGCGAGCTGGGCGAGCCGTGGCCGGCGGTGGACGACGAGGCCCTGCTCGCCCGACTGAGGGACTGGCTCACCGCCGACCTCGAACGCCTGCGACCCGACACCTCTCTGCACGGCATCGATGTCGCCGCAGCGCTGCACCGCCTGCTGCCCTGGCCCGAAGCCGCGCGCCTCGACGAGCTGGCGCCCGAGCGCATCGCGGTGCCGTCGGGTTCGAGCGTGCGGATCGACTACCCCGAGACCGGCGACGGCCCACCGGTCGCGGCCGTGAAGCTGCAGGAGGTGTTCGGACTCGCCGAGACGCCCCGCGTGGCGCAGGGGCGGGTGCCGATCCTCTTCCATCTGCTCTCCCCCGCGCGCCGGCCGCTGGCCGTCACCGACGACCTGGCGTCGTTCTGGAACGGCCCCTACCAGCAGGTGCGCAAGGAGATGCGCGGGCGCTACCCCAAGCACCCCTGGCCCGAGGATCCGTGGACGGCCCGGGCCACAGCGCGCGCGGGGCGCGGCCTGCGGAGCTGAGCCGCTGGCACGATCCCCGCGCCGGAGCTCACTGCACCCGCTGCACCCGCTGCCGGTGGTCGCGCACGTTGTTCCCCTGGATCGAGGTGCGCTTGGTCCCCCGAACCTCGTCGACCTTCGCGTCCTGCCCGGCCACCGGCTGCGACTCGATGACCGTCTCGCGCTCGTAGCTGTGGGACTTGTCGGTGTTGCGGTAGTAGCGGAAGAGGCCCATATAGATGGCGAAGCCGCCGATCGGGCCCGCCAGCAGCAGCCAGCCGGTGCCGCCCTCGTCCTCGGAGGCGGCCAGCACGTTGCCCAGCGCCGCCACGAGGTCGACGACGTGCGGTGCGAGCAGGTGCAGCAGGCCCAGGTCCAGCGCGATCATCCCATCACCACCAGTGCGGTCAGTGCGGCCGCCTGGATGGCGATGCCGCCCGCGATCGCGGCCGCCAGCAGCCGGCCCTGCGAGACCGGCACGCTGCCCATCGTCTCGCCCGTGCGGCCGTTCACCGCGATGTAGTGCACCATGCCCTTGCCCCGCTCGACGTGGTAGTAGGAATAGAGCCAGACGGGCAGGTACATAGATACCCAGCGCGTGCCGTGCACCTCGATGCGCTCGTGCTCCCACCGCACGCCGCGGCCGTAGGCCCGCACCGACTCCGAGACCTCGGAGCGCGCGATCGAGAGCAGCTGGTGCTCGAGTACCGGCTGCACCGCCGAGACGTCTTGATCCCGCTTCTCAGAGGTGAAGCCGGTGAGATAGGCGGCATTCCACTTGACCGCGTTCTTGGTGTCGAAGGGCAGGATCGTGTTGATCACGTTGTTGGTGTTGACGAAGGCGTCCATGTTGGCGCGCTCGGCCGACGACTCGATCGTCAGGTCGTCGACGGTGAAGTCGACGTGCCGCTGCACCTGGTAGACGTCGGCATCGTAGAAGGTCTCCTTGTCGTCGCCGCTGCCCCGCGTGTAGCGCCGCGTCTCGACCTCCCCGTAGCCCCACACGTCGGCGCTCGCGTTGCCGTCGATCACCATGTAGGGCAGGTAGACGCCGACCACGTTCTCGGGGGTGAACTCCTGCACGAACTTGCGATGGGCGAACAGCCGGCGCTTGCCTGCGAAGGCGCGGATCGCCGCGACCGCCTGCTCGTGCGTGAGCGCGAACGGCAGCACCGCGTCGGGCACCGCGCCGTTCGGCACCTGCTCGTTGACCGTCAGCACGTGCCGGCACCAGTGGCACCTGGCCGACATGGCCTGAGCCGTGTTCACGACGACCTCGGATCCGCAGCCGCCGCACTTCATCGTGATGACCTCGCTCACCGAGGCGTCCATGTCGGCGGCACCACTGCCGATGATCGTCCCCCGCAGCTCCGAGAGCGGCTGATCCTCGAAGATCTGCCCCTCGACCGCGGCCTCCGACCACTCGTGGCGGCAGAACAGGCACACGAGCATGCCCGTCGACGGGCGCAGCTGGATCTCGGTCGACCCGCACTTCGGGCAGCGGTTCAGCCCGTCGCGCAGGCGCCCGTTCTCGGTGTCCACCGGCCCGGGTTCGGCCGGTGCGGGCACGGGCTCGGGCTGGATGGGCGGCTCGGGCACGGGGCCGGCCGCCGGCTGGGTGTCGGTCATCGCAGGCCCTGTCTCCCTTCGGCGACGGCTCCCCTCACCGGTTCAGAGCCCCAGTGCCTTCGCCTTCGCGGCGTCGTAGTCCTCCTGCGTGATCAGCCCGGCGTCGAGCATCTCCTTGAACTTCGCGAGCTTGGCCATCGGATCCTCGGCCGCGGGCTCGGCGGCGGCCGGAGCCGCGGCCTGAGCCGGAGCAGCCGCCTGCTGCTGCGTGCTCTGCTGCCCGACGCCGGGCACGGGCTGCTGCAGGCCTCCGAGGCCGACCGTCCCCGCTGCCATGCCCATGCCGAAGATGCCGCCCGCGCCCGCGGTCTCGCCCGCCGACTCGAAGCCCGAGGCGACCGAGGCCTGCAGGTTCGAGTTGCCCCGGGCGCCCGCGAGCGCGTCGGCGCGCTGCACGTTCCGCAGCAGCTCGCGCGTCATCTCGTCGTACTCGATCGACACGATCGCCGTCGCCACGATCAGCAGGCCGCGAACCGTCGACCACTGGTAGTTCTGCTCCACCGCTGCCGACAGGCTCTGGGCGAAGCCCACGGAATCCTGCTGGATGCGGGTGATGCGATTGCCCTTCGACGGGTCGTTCGTGTAGAGCGAGAACGCGGGCGCGAGCGAGCCCACGACCTCGTTGAACAGCTGCGACGCCGCATCGTTGTCGATGTCGGTGAAGTCGAAGACCTGGCCGGGCTCGAGGTACTTCGCGGGGACGAAGTTCTTGATGAAGAGGATCGGATCCGCGATCTTCAGCGTGTAGGTGCCGCGCGTCACGGCGCCCACCTGGGCGTTCATGTAGGCGTCGTCCCAGTAGATCTCGGACTGCGTGCCGAAGCGGTTGTTCGGCAGCTCCTTGAGCGTGACGAAGTAGGCCCGCTGCTGCGTGCCCGGGCGGCCGCCGAACTTGAAGCGCTCCCACGAGGTGGTGATGAGCGGGCTCACGATCCCGTTGCCCGCGAAGATCGACTGCGAGTCCTGCGCCTCACTGTTCCACTCGTATGCGCCCGCCTCGGCGGCGAAGCCGGTGATCGCGCCGTCCTGCATGAGCACGAGGCCGTAGCCCTCGGGCACCAGGATGCGGCTGCCGTTCGTGATGACGCCCTCGGACGCCTTCGTGTTCGATCCGCGACCCGCGTTCTGCCCCCGCGGCACCGCCGCGAACAGTGCCGCCGTCGGCTGGAGCCCCTCGGGGACCGTGTAGAAGTCCTTCCACTGGTCCGCCAGCGTGCCGCCCAGCGCCCCGATCGCCGCCTGAATAAGTCCCATGTCCGCAATCCTCACCGATGTGCTCGGAGACCCTGTCGATCGCCGAGGCGCCTGCTGTGAACGGCAACAGTCTATCGCGGTGCGCAGCCCGCCGGGAAGAGGCTCGGGAACGAGAAATGGGCCCCGGGTAACCCCGGGGCCCATCGCTATCGGCGTCGGTCAGCGCGCGGCGCTGCCGTCCACGTAGTCACGTGGGGGTCGCTCGCGACCCCCATCCGGCAAACACTGCCCGATAGGACACTGACTGCGCGGATGGCTATCGCGCAGCGGAGCCATCCGTGTAGTCGGTGTCCTGCTGCTTCCACGCGAAGAGCTTGCGCAGCTCGCGGCCGGTGGTCTCGATCGGGTGCTTCTCGCCCTTGGCGCGCAGCTCCTGGAACTCGGTCGCGCCGTTGTCCTGATCGTCGATGAAGCGCTTCGCGAACGCGCCCGACTGGATGTCGGCGAGCACGGCTTGCATGTTCTCCTTGACGCGGGGGTCGATGACGCGCGGGCCCGAGACGTAGTCGCCGTACTCGGCAGTGTCGCTGACCGACCAGCGCTGCTTGGCGATGCCGCCCTCCCACATGAGGTCGACGATGAGCTTGAGCTCGTGCAGCACCTCGAAGTAGGCGATCTCGGGCTGGTACCCGGCCTCGACGAGGGTCTCGAAGCCGTACTGGACGAGCTGCGAGGTGCCGCCGCAGAGCACGGCCTGCTCGCCGAAGAGATCGGTCTCGGTCTCCTCGGTGAAGGTGGTCTTGATGACGCCGGCGCGGGTGCCGCCGATCGCCTTGGCGTAGGAGATCGCGGTGTCCCACGCGGTGCCCGAGGCGTCGACCTCGACGGCGATGATGTCGGGAATGCCGCGGCCTGCCTCGAACTCGCGGCGCACGGTGTGACCGGGAGCCTTCGGGGCGACCAGGATCACGTCGACGCCCTCGGGCGCCTCGATGTAGCCGAAGCGGATGTTGAAGCCGTGCGCGAAGGCGAGGGTCTTGCCCGGCTTCAGGTGCGCCTTGATCTGATCGTTGTAGATGCCGCGCTGGTGCTGATCCGGCGCGAGGATCATGATGAGGTCGGCCCACTCGGCGGCGGCGTCGACGGTCATCACCGTGAAGCCGGCCTCTTCGGCCTTCTGGATCGACTTCGAGCCGGCCTTGAGGCCGATGACGACCTCGACGCCCGAGTCGCGCAGGTTCATCGCGTGCGCGTGCCCCTGAGAGCCGTAACCGATGACGGCTACCTTCTTGCCCTGGATGATCGACAGGTCGGCGTCATCGTCGTAGTACATCTCAGCCACGAATGGCCTCCTTCGGTTGTAGGTGGTATCTGCTGGTTCTTCTGAGAGGATCGCTCGCGATCTTTCAATTCTTGTAGACGCGCTCGGTGATCGACTTGGAGCCGCGGCCGACGGCGATGAGCCCCGACTGCGCGATCTCCTTGATGCCGAACGGCTCGAGCACGCGCAGGAACGCCTGGATCTTGCCGGTGTCGCCGGTCACCTCGATGACCAGCGCCTCGGGGACGACGTCGACGACGCGGGCTCGGAAGAGGTTGACGGCCTCGAGCACGTGCGAGCGGCTCTGGTTGTCGACGCGCACCTTGATGAGCATGTGCTCGCGCTGCACCGACTGGGCGTCTTCGAGCTCGACGATCTTGATGACGTTGACGAGCTTGTTCAGCTGCTTCGTCACCTGCTCGAGCGGCAGATCCTCTTCGTCGACGACGACCGTGATGCGCGAGAGGCCCGGCAGCTCGGTCGGGCCCACCGCGAGCGACTCGATGTTGAAGCCGCGGCGGGCGAAGAGCCCCGCGACGCGGGTCAGCAGGCCCGGCTTGTCTTCGACCAGCAGGCTGAGTACGTGACGGCTCATGATTACTCCTCCTCCCAATCGGGACGGTGGTCGAGGGCGTATTGGACATCGCTGTTCGAGGTGCCCTGGCGCACCATCGGCCACACCATGGCGTCGGCGCTCACCACGAACTCGAGCAGGACCGGCCGGTCGTTGGTCTCGAGCGCGAGCTTGATGGCCTCGTCGACCTGATCCTCGCGCTCCACGCGGATCGACAGGCAGCCGTAGGCGTCGCCGAGCTTCACGAAGTCGGGCACGCGGGCCGACCCGTGGCCGGTGTGCAGCTCGGTGTTCGAGTAGCGGCCGTCGTAGATGAGGGTCTGCCACTGGCGCACCATGCCGAGCGACGAGTTGTTGATCACCGCGACCTTGATCGGGATGTCGTTCACGACGCAGGTGGCGAGCTCCTGGTTGGTCATCTGGAAGCAGCCGTCGCCGTCGATCGCCCACACCACGCGATCGGGCTGGGCCACCTTGGCGCCCATGGCCGCGGGCACCGCGTAGCCCATCGTGCCGGCGCCGCCCGAGTTGAGCCACGAGTTCGGGCGCTCGTACTTGATGAACTGCGCCGCCCACATCTGGTGCTGGCCCACGCCCGCGGCGTAGACCGCCTCGGGGCCGCTCAGCTCGCCGATGCGCTGGATCACGTACTGCGGCGAGAGCAGACCGTCGCTCGTCGGCTGGTAGCCGAGCGGGAACTTCTCCCGCAGGCCGTTCAGCCGCTCCCACCAGACGTCGAGGCTGGCGAACTCGCGCGCGTGCTTCAGCGAGGAGACCGCCGCGATGAGGTCGGAGATCACCTCGGCCGCGTCGCCCACGATCGGCACGTCGGCCGCGCGGATCTTGCCGATCTCGGCGGGATCGATGTCGGCGTGGATGACCTTGGCCTCGGGCGCGAAGGTCGCCACCCGGCCGGTCACGCGGTCGTCGAAGCGGGCGCCGATGGTGATCAGCAGATCCGACTCCTGCAGCGCGAGCACCGCCGGCACCGTGCCGTGCATGCCGGGCATGCCGAGGTGCTGCCGGTGCGAGTCGGGGAACACGCCGCGGGCCATCAGCGTGGTGACGACGGGCGCGCCCACGAGCTCCGCCAGCTGCAGCAGCTCCTCGGAGGCGCCTGCGCGGCCCACGCCGCCGCCGATGTAGAAGACGGGGCGCTCGGCCTCGGCGATCAGCTCGGCCGCTGCCTGGATCTGCTTGCTGTTCGCCTTGGTGATGGGGCGGTAGCCGGCCAGCTCGACGTTCGGATCCCACACGAAGTCGATCTCGCCCTCCTGGGCGTCCTTCGTGATGTCGACGAGCACGGGGCCGGGGCGGCCGCTCCTCGCCACGTGGTAGGCCGCCGCAAGGGCGCCGGGCACGTCTTCCGCGCGCTTCACCAGGAACGAGTGCTTGGTGATGGGCATGGTCACACCCACGATGTCGACCTCCTGGAAGGCGTCGCTCCCCATGAGGTGCGAGAACACCTGGCCTGTGATCGCGAGCATCGGCACCGAGTCCATGTAGGCGTCGGCGATCGCCGTGACGAGGTTCGTCGCGCCGGGGCCCGAGGTGGCGATGCAGACGCCGACCTCGCCGCTCGCCGCGGCGAAGCCCTCGGCCGCGTGGCCGCCGCCCTGCTCGTGGCGCACGAGGATGTGGCGCAGCTCGTGATCGTTCATGAGCGCGTCGTAGAGGGGCAGAACGGCGCCGCCCGGCAAGCCGAAGACGTCCGTGACGCCGAGGGCCTCGAGGCTGCGCACGACGGCGTCGGCCCCGGTCATGCGCACGCCCCTGGAGGCCGCGGTGGTCGTTGCCGGGATCGCACCCGTGTCGGAGTTCATCTCACACTTCCTGTCGACGTCTGAATATCGCGGACCGCACGGACCCCGCCGATGCGGTCGGGTCTCACGCGCGGCCGAGCCGCTGCCGGGTCAACCGGTGATGGCGCCCTCGCTGGCCGAGCGCACGAGCTTGGCGTACTTGGCCAGCACTCCGCGAGTGTAGCGAGGCGGCAGCGGTGCCCAAGCGGCTCTACGCGCTTCGAGCTCTGCGGGGTCGACCAGCAGATCGAGCGACTTCGCGGCGATATCGACCCGAATCAGGTCGCCGTCGCGCACCAGCGCCACCGGCCCCCCGTCGGAGGCCTCTGGCGCGATGTGGCCGATGCACAGGCCGGTTGTGCCGCCCGAGAATCTGCCGTCGGTCAATAGTAGTACATCTTTTCCGAGGCCGGCGCCCTTGATCGCACCGGTGATGGCGAGCATCTCGCGCATGCCGGGGCCGCCCTTGGGGCCCTCGTAGCGGATGACGACGATGTCGCCCTTGCCGATCTTGCCCTCGGTGAGCGCGTCCATCGCGGCGCGCTCGCGCTCGAACACCCGCGCGGGGCCCTCGAACACGTCGGCGTCGAAGCCCGCGGTCTTCACGACGGCGCCCTCCGGGGCGAGCGTGCCGTGCAGGATCGTCAGGCCGCCGTTGGCGTGAATCGGATCGTCGAGCTTGCGGATCACCTTGCCGTCGATCTGGGCCGTGACATCCGCGAGGTTCTCGGCGACGGTCTTGCCGGTCACGGTGAGCGCGTCGCCGTGCAGCAGACCGGCGTCGAGCATCGCCTTCATGATGACGGGCATGCCGCCGACGCGGTCGAAGTCCTGGGCGACGTACTGGCCGAAGGGCTTCATGTCGGCGAGGTGCGGGGTCTTGTCGCCGATCCGGGTGAAGTCGTCGAGGGTCAGGTCGACCTCCGCCTCGCGGGCGATCGCGAGCAGGTGCAGCACGGCGTTCGTCGATCCGCCGAGCACCATGGCGACCGCGATCGCGTTCTCGAAGGCCTTCTTCGTCAGGATGTCCCGGGCGGTGAGCCCCATGCGCAGCATGTTCACGACGGCCTCGCCCGAGCGGTGGGCGAAGTAGTCGCGGCGACGGTCGGCGCTGGGCGGCGCGGCCGAGCCGGGCAGGCTCATTCCGAGGGCCTCCGCGACGCAGGCCATCGTGTTGGCGGTGTACATGCCGCCGCAGGCGCCCTCTCCCGGAGCGATGGCGCATTCGATGCGCTTGAGATCCTCTTCGCTCATCGTGCCGGCCTTGCAGGCGCCGACGGCCTCGAAGGCGTCGATGATCGTCACCGTCTTCTCGGTGCCGTCGGTCAGCTTCACCCACCCGGGAGCGATCGAGCCCGCGTAGAGGAACACCGAGGCGAGATCGAGCCGGGCCGCCGCCATGAGCATGCCGGGCAGCGACTTGTCGCAGCCCGCGAGCACGACCGTGCCGTCGAGGCGCTCGGCCATGACCACCGTCTCGACCGAGTCGGCGATGACCTCGCGCGACACCAGCGAGAAGTGCATGCCCTCGTGGCCCATCGAGATGCCGTCGCTCACCGAGATCGTGCCGAACTGCAGCGGGTAGCCGCCGCCCGCGTGCACGCCCTCCTTGGCGCCCTGCGCGAGCCTGTCGAGGCTCAGGTTGCAGGGGGTGACGTCGTTCCACGAGCTGGCGATGCCGATCTGGGGCTTGTCCCAGTCCTCGTCGCCCATACCGACTGCGCGGAGCATGCCCCGGGCGGCCGCCTTCTCGATCCCATCGGTGACGTCGCGGCTGCGCGGCTTCATGTCGATTTCTGCCATACCCTCCAGTCTAGCGCTCGCCCGCATGCCGGAACCGCCCTGCACGGCCGCCCCGCACGGCCCCCGTGCACAGCCGCGCCGCGGACCGCAGGTGGCAGCGGGCTGGAGGGCGCGGATCGAGGGCGGGTAGGCTGGCGGCATGTCGATCGGCAAGTACGTGACCAATCTCGGGGTGATCGGCGCGCTCCTGGGCGTGCTGGGCACGATGAAGCAGACGCAGAACATGCCGCGGGACTGGCGCCGCTTCGTGGTCTGGGGGGTCTGGGCCGCCGGCCTCCTGCTGGCGCTCGCGAGCGTCGCGAAGCAGCAGGACGACGAGGAGTTCGAGGCCGCCGCGAAGGAGGCGGACCGCGCCGAGCGCGATGCCGCGAAGGCACTCGCGAAGGCCCGCAAGCGGGCCTGATCCTCTCCCCCGCTTTCCTCGTGCGCCGCGGCGTCCCGCCGCGATGCAGGGTAGGATCGCCTCTCAGGTGAGCCGGGAAGTCTGGTCGGCAGCGTGCTTTCGCATGCGCCGCACGACAGACCGACCGGAGACCGAATGAACGCAGAGCGCCCCAGCGAGCCGAGCCCGAACGAGCCGAACGCAAGCAGGACAGGCCCCGGCGGAGCGAGTTCGGGCAGACCGGGCCCGCCCCGACCGCGGCGCCTGCTCGGGGTCACGAGCCGGGAGGCGGCCCGCGTGAGCCGCCTGCTGAGGGCCGAGTTCGCGAGCGGCATCCTCGTCATGGTCGCGGCTCTCGCCGGCTTCCTCGCCGCGAACAGCCCGCTCGCCTCCGGCTACTTCGCGCTCCGCGACACCCGGATCGGGCCCGCCTCGCTGCATCTCGACCTCACCGTCGGGCAGTGGGCCGCCGACGGCCTGCTCGCGGTCTTCTTCTTCATCGTGGGGCTCGAGCTCAAGCGGGAGTTCGCCTTCGGATCCCTCAGGAGCTTCCGCACCGCGATCGTGCCGGTCCTCGCAGCGGTCGGGGGTGTCGCGGCGCCCGCGATCCTCTATCTGGCGTTCAATCTCGGCGGGGGCGCGGAGCACGGCTGGGCCATCCCCTCTGCGACGGACATCGCCTTCGCCGTCGCCGTGCTCGGGCTCATCGCACCGCGCATCCCGGCCTCGCTTCGCGTGTTCCTGCTCACGCTCGCGGTCGTGGACGACCTCATCGCGATCGTCATCATCGCGCTCTTCTACACGAGCGGCGTGCAGCTCGGCTTCCTGCTCGCCTCCCTCGGGACCGTCGCCCTCTTCGGGCTGCTCGCGCAGGGGCTGTCGCCCTGGTTCGCGCGGCGGCGCTGGCCGGCCTGGATCGTGCTGCTCCCCGTCGGGATCGCGGCCTGGGCGTTCATGCACGCATCGGGCGTGCACGCGACCATCGCGGGCGTGCTGCTCGCCTTCGTCGTGCCGGTCGGCCTCGGCGAGCGCGCTCGCAGACGGGGCGCGGGTGACGGCGTCTCTGCGGGCGACAGCGCTCCAGCGGGCGCCGGGGGCCGCGTCGGGGATCTCGCGGGCGACTTCGCGCACCGCTTCGGCCCGCTGTCGTCGGGCATCGCCGTGCCGGTGTTCGCGTTCTTCGCCGCCGGCGTGCCGCTGGCAGGCGACGCGAGGTTCCCGTTCGATCCCATCGCGCTCGGCGTCATGGCCGGCCTGGTGATCGGCAAGCCACTCGGCATCGTCCTCACCACCTGGGTGCTCACGAGGTTCACTCGTGCCGAGCTCGGCGGGGGCGCCTCCTGGCGGGAGGTGATCGGCGTGGGATGCCTCGGCGGCATCGGCTTCACCGTCGCCCTGCTGATCGCCGAGCTCAGCTTCTCGAACGCCGCGGACGCCGACACTGCGCGGCTCGCGGTGATGGCGGGCTCGATCGTGTCGGTCGCGACCGCGGCGGCGTTCCTGGTGCGGCGCCCGAGGGCTTCGCTGCGGGCGGCCTGAGCTACCGCGAAGGCGCCCGACCGATTTTTCCGGGCCG
>JBFXIT010000030.1:0-15506 GCA_050175655.1 Leucobacter sp. | reverse complement strand
CTAGACTGGAGACCGTGATCCTCTCTCTCGCCCATACGGCGCCCGCGCTGCTCGGCATCGACTGGCTCGACCCCGAGACCCTGCTGAAGGCGGGCGGATGGGCGGCTCTGGTGCTCGCCTGCGCCTTCGTGTTCCTCGAGACCGGCGTGCTGGTGCTCGCCTTCCTGCCGGGCGATTCGCTGCTCTTCACGGTGGGCCTGTTCAGCGCGACCGGCATCATCGACGTGCCGATCTGGATCACCTGCATCCTGCTGTTCGTCTTCGCCTTCGCCGGCGACCAGATGGGCTTCATGATCGGGCGCAAACTGGGGCCTGCCATCTTCAAGCGCGAGAAGAGCCGGCTCTTCAACCCCGAGAACGTCGAGCGCACCCATGCGTTCTTCGAGAAG
Source organism: Leucobacter sp. (assembly GCA_050175655.1). GTDB lineage: Bacteria > Actinomycetota > Actinomycetes > Actinomycetales > Microbacteriaceae > Leucobacter. The sequence continues at coordinate 15,117 of JBFXIT010000030.1, read as the reverse complement.
CACGGGCCCAAGGCGATCATCATCGCCCGCTTCCTGCCGATCTTCCGGGCCTTCGTCCCGGCCGCAGCCGGGGTCGGCAAGATGAACTACCGCCAGTTCGTCGTGTACAACGCGATCGGGGCTCTGCTCTGGGGCGTCGGCGTCACGCTGATCGGCTATTTCCTCGGCCAGATCCCGTTCGTGCAGCAATACAGCGAGGTGTTCATCATCGTGCTGGTGCTGATCCCCGGCATCCCGATCCTGATCGAACTGTGGCGGGCGTTCTCGTCATGGCGCGCCAAACGGCGTGATGCCGGAGCCGCCGCGCCGGAGTCGCCCGAGGCCTGAAGACTCCCGCGACGTGCAGTGCGCTCCGTTACGCACCGCACGTCGCGAGTTCATACCGCGACGGGGTGACGGTCGCGGTCGTAGGTGATCGTCGAGTAGCCGTGCGGCGCCGGCTGCCCGTTCTCGTCGAGATTGACGAAGACGATCTTCTCGATGCTCAGGATGGCCGTGCGGGTGATGATGTTCCGCACCGTCGCGCGCATGGTGAGGGAGGTGCGGCCGAACTCGGTCGCGATGAACCCCAGTTCGAGCAGGTCGCCCGTGCGCGCTGGAGACTCGAACTCGATCTCCGAGATGTACTTGGTGACCAGGCGGTGGTTGCCGAGCTGGATGATCGCGTAGATCGCCGCCTCCTCGTCGATCCACTGCAGCAGTCTCCCTCCGAACAGGGTGCCGTTGGCGTTGAGATCCTCGGGTCGCACCCACCTGCGCGTGTAGAAGTTCATGTCGTCCTCGCGGATGTCATCGGTGTGCGCTCGCCCCATGGCAGCAGCCTAAGGCGCGCGTGTAACGGGACTGTCACGAGGGTGTGACGGTCGGCGAACATCGGATTCGCCGGATCGGATCCGGCGCAGGGGTTGACGCGATCCTCTCCTCGGCGTAATCTACAACCAAATGGTTGTAAAAGAGTTCTCAGACGCGCAGATCGATCGGATCTTCCGGGCCCTCGCCGACGCCACGCGACGCGACATCGTGCGCCGCACGCTCGTCGGAGAGGCCTCGGTATCCGAGCTGGCGCGCGACTACGACATGAGCTTCGCGGCCGTGCAGAAGCACGTCGCGGTGCTCGAAGCCGCCGATCTCGTCGCCAAGATCCCGCGGGGGAGGGAGAGGATCGTGCGCGGCAACCCCGAGACCATCCGCCGGGCGCAGGAACTCCTCGGCCACTTCGAGCAGCTCTGGCGCGGCCGCATCGACAGACTCGATCAGATGTTCGCGGAGGAGCGCGACCAGACATGACGCACAGGGTCCGGCGAAGGCGCTCGGACCGAACCGACACCACGGAAAGGCAAGGATCATGCCCATCACATCAGTCACCACCGACACCGACGCGCTCACCCTCCAGGTGATCGCCGACTTCACCGTTCCCGTGCGCAGGCTCTGGGACGCCTACCTCGACCCCCGCCGGATCGAGCGCTTCTGGGGGCCGGAGGAATGGCCCGCCACATTCTTCCGCCACGACGGGTTCCCGGGCGGGCGCTCCGACTACTGCATGACCGGCCCCGACGGCGATCGCAGCTGCGGCTACTGGGAATGGGTCTCGGTCGACGAGGGGCGCGGCTTCGAGGTGCGCGACGGCTTCGCCACCGACGTGGGCGTGCCGAACACCGAGATGCCGAACATGCGCATGGTGTTCGAGTTCGCCGAGACGGCGCTCGGCTCGCGGCTCACCACGACCACCTATTTCAACTCGCTCGAGGAGCTCGAGCAACTGCAGGCGATGGGCATGGTCGAGGGCATGCGCTCCGCCATGAGCCAGATCGACGCCGTGCTCGAGGATCTCGCCTCGTTCGCGGCGGGCAATCGCACCGAGCTGCAGCTGATCGGCGAGAACCAGGCGCGCACTTCGCGGGTGATCCGCGGCACCGTCGAACAGGTCTGGCGGGCCCACCACGACGCCGAGCTCATGCGGCGCTGGATGCTCGGCCCCGACGGATGGACCATGCCCGTCTGCGACGTGGCCACCGAGGTGGGCCAGCGCTACCGCCAGGGCTGGGAGAACTCGGCCGATGGCTCGCAGTTCGGGTTCACCGGAGAGGTCACGGAGATCGACGCCCCGCACCGCGCGGTCACGACCGAGGCGATGTGGACGCCCGACGACCCCGAGGCGGCGAACAGCCCGGTGACGCTGAACGAGATGACCCTCACCCCGGTCGAGGGCGGCACGCTGCTGACGCTGCTCATCACCTATCCCGACGCCGAGACGCGCGAGATGGTGCTCTCGACCGGCATGGTCGACGGGATGGAGACCAGCTACGCCCGGCTCGAGAGCGAGGTGCTCGCGGCCTGAGCCGCGGGGGTAGGGTCGGAGCATGGCGACAGCTGCGACCACCAAGATGATCCTCGACTGCGACACCGGCGTCGACGATGCCGTGGCGATCATGTACGCGGCGCTGCACCCAGGCATCGACCTGCTCGCCGTCGGGACCGTCTGGGGCAACGTCGACGTGCCGCTCGCGACCCGCAACACCCTGCGCGTGCTCGACATCGCCGGCCGCCCCGATGTGCCGGTCGCGCGGGGCGCCGCCGGCCCGCTGCTCGGCGGCCCGGTCGAGTTCTCGTATCATGTGCACGGCGACGACGGGCAGGGCGGTGCCGGTGGCGACGTGCCCGTGCCCGAGGCCGCGCTGGCGGCGGCGGAGCGCACGACCGCGGCGCAGCAGATCGTCGACCTGGTGCGAGCGCATCCGGGCGAGGTGTGGCTGGTGCCCGTCGGGCCGCTCACGAACATCGCCGCGGCGCTCATCCTCGACCCCGAGCTGCCTGGCCTCGTCGCCGGGGTCTCGCTCATGGGCGGTGCCGCCGCTGCCCCCGGCAACGTCACCCCGGTGGCCGAGGCCAACGTCTGGCACGACCCCGAGGCCGCGGCAGCCGTGTTCCGAGCGCCGTGGCCGATCGTGATGGCGGGGCTCGACGTGACGATGAGGGCCGTCATCACGGCCGGGCATCGGGATCTGCTCGCCGCGTCCGGCGAGGCCGGCCGCTACATCGCGGGCATCCTGCAGCACTACGGAGAGTTCTACCGCACGACCGTGTTCGACGAGTGGGCCTGCTGCATGCACGACGCGATCGCCGTCGCGGCGGCCGCAGGCGAGCTCGACGTGCGCCTCGCGCCGCTCGTGCACGTGGAGATCGACGCCACGAACGGGCCCGGGCGCGGGCAGACGGTCGCGGATCTTCGCGGCGTCTACCGCGGGCACCCCGACCAGCCGGGCGCCCGCTGCCGGGTGCTGCTCGAAATCGGCACCGGCATCGTTGACGACATCGTGGACCTGATCGCGGCGCACGGTGTTGGGGGAGAGGATGCCGACGAGGGCCGGGGGCCTGGCGCGTGAGCGAGACAGAGGATCGTGCCGCACGGAGCGAGGTCGCCGTTGTGGGCAGCGCGAACGTCGACCTCGTCGTCGCGGTGCCGCGGCGGCCGGGCGGAGGCGAGACGCTGCTCGGGGCGGATCTGCTGCGGCTGGCCGGGGGCAAGGGGGCGAACCAGGCCGCTGCTGCGGCGCGCTGCGGAGCAGGCGTCGGGTTCGTCGGCTGCGTCGGCGGTGGCACTGGCGGTGACGCAGCTGAAGCCGTAGACCTAGACGCCGACGGCGAGTTCCTGCTGGCCGGTCTCGCGGAGGCCGGGGTCGGCACCGCCGGTGTGACGGTGTCGCGCCGCCCCACCGGCACCGCGATCATCATGCTGACGCCCGACGGCGAGAACTCGATCGTGGTGTCGCCCGGCGCGAACGGGGACCTCGACATCGAGCGGGCGGAGCGCGTCTCGGCCGTGTGGGAGACCGCGCGCGTGGTGGTGCTGAGCCTCGAGATCCCGGCCGAGACCGTCGAGCACGTCGCCGTCCGCGCTGCGGCGGCAGGCGCCAGGGTGCTGGTCAACGCCGCCCCGGCGACGCCCCTGCCTCCGGCGGTTCTCGGAGTCTGCGACCCGCTCGTCGTCAACGAGCACGAGGCGCGTCAGCTCCTGGGAGAGACCCCCGGCGAAGGTCGCGCGAACTCCGATGCCGGAGGCCGTGCCTACTACCTGGGCCTCGCTGAGCGATTGCTCGAAGCGGGCGCGAGATCCGCGGTGATCACGCTGGGCTCCGCGGGCTCGCTGGTCGTCGATGCGTTCGGCAGCACGAGCGTTCCCGCCCACCGGGTGCCGGTGGTCGATACGACGGGCGCCGGCGACGCCTTCGTCGGCGCAGTCGCGTGCGAGCTGGCCCGGGGAGCGGCGCTCGCCGACGCGGTGCGCTTCGCGACGGCGGTCGCGGCGCTCTCGGTGCAGCGCCTCGGCGCCCAGGCCTCGTACGCAGACCGCGCGGAGGTCGAGGCGTTCCTGCGCGAGCGGGGCGCAAACGGCCGCTGACCCTCGATCGATGCGCTCGGGCACCTCGCCCCCGCGCCTGCCCCGTTCAGAACACTCAGAACACGACGACGAAGCGGGTCAGCGCGTCGATCAGCACGTCGGCGAGCCCGGTCTCCTCGCTCATCTCCTCGCGCGCGGCGAGCGCGATGTCGGGGTGGTCGGTGATGATGCCGTGACTGTTGCGGCGCAGATGCTCCCGGATCCTCGGCTCCTCGTTCACCGTCCACACGAAGAAGCCCAGCCCCGAAGCCTCGACGTCGCGCTGCAGGGCGTCGGTCGCCGACCACTCCTCGACCACGACGAAGTCGGCGGGCGTGTCGGGAGCTCCCGCTCCCGCGAAGGCCATGATGTATCCGACGGTGAGGCCGGGTCGTGCGCGCTTGAGGTCGGCCACGCTCGGCGCGTCGAGCGTGTGGTAGATGTTGCGCTCCAGGGCGTTCACATCGCCCGGGACCTCGAGCGATTCGAGCTCGTCGACCAGCCTCTGCACGTGGTCGGGGGTGTCGGCTCCGCCCAGCTTGATCTCGATCAGCAGGGGCATGCCCAGCTCTGCTGCCCGCATCACGTAGTCGGCGAACGCGGGAATGGCGCACTCGTGCCCGGCGGCGCTCGCCGTCATGGAGGTGATCTCGTCGAGGGTGAGATCCTTCACGTTCACGTCCTGCCCGGTCAGCCGCGCGAGATTCGCGTCGTGCATGGCGACGAAGCGACCGTCCTTCGTCTGCATCACGTCCATCTCGACCAGGTCCGCGCCGGCGTCCGCCGCCGCCTCGAGGCCGCAGATCGTGTTCTCCACTCCGCCCTGGGTGAAGCCGCGGTGCGCGAGCACGAGGGTGTCGGGCTGCTCGGCGAGATGCTTCATGGTCGGGATCGCCGCCGCCCCGAGGCCGACGGCGACGGCGACGCAGGCGGCCGCGAAGGCGATGCCCGTCGCGCGACCCCCGATCCGAGGATCGGGCCCGCGCTCGGGCTCGCGCAGGTGCAGGTCGTCGGGCAGCCGGTCCTTGAAGCGGGCGAGGAACGCGACGAGCACGGCGCTCACCAGCGCTGTGACCAGTGCGGTGAGCAGCAGCCCGGCCAGCTGCGCCGCACCCAGGGAGAACGCGGCGATGAGGGGCGACGCGCCGGGCGCGACCTCATCGGTCACGGCGGTCGGCACGATCGCCGCGATCACCAGCGCGAGCGTGGCGAGCGTCGCCGCCACCAGCACGGTGAGCACCGCCCCCACCAGCGAGATCACGGCCCTGCCGCGCGTGAGGCGCCAGCTCAGTCGCATCGCGCGGCCACCGGTCGCGTCGGTCAGCACGAACACCGGCAGGGTCACCGAGAAGCGGATGTTCAGCACCGCGAGCACGATCATCAGCACGATCCATGCGGCCGCCGAGACCTGCCCCTTCATCAGCTCCCCGGAGATGAACGGCGGCACCGCGATGCTCTGCGCCAGCGCCGTCGTGAACCCGAACCCGGTGAGGGGCAGCAGCACGAACAGGTAGGCGACCAGCGGGAGGGAAGAAGGGCGCAGCAGCTTGCGGGCGACCCTGCCGAGGTCGTGCATCAGGGCGCGCACGGTGAGCGGCAGCCCGAAGCGCGACCGGCGCAGTGCGACCACGATCACCGTGAACTGCGCGGCGACCACCCAGAACGCCAGGGCGCAGATCAGGACGATGAGGGCGAAGGTGATCGCGATCCCCCCGCCGATCCGCATGTTGCCGGGATCGAAGGCCACCATCCCGTTCGCCCGCATCGCCTCGCGGAACAGCCAGGCGATCAGCGGAGCCGCGATGACCAGGATCGCGGCGTGGAAGAGCAGCATCAGCCCCAGGAGGCGCAGCCCGCCTGCGCGCACCGATCTCCACGCACCCGCGAGCAGGCGGCCCCAGGTGCTCCAGATCTTCGGCCGATCAGTCTGTGTGCCCACCCGGAAATTCCCTTCGCTGTATTCCGCCCAGACTATCTCTGCTTCATACTGTGCATATGAAGAAATGGATCGCGCTCGCCGCCGCCGCCGCTCTGACCGTCGCACTCGCAGGCTGCGGAGGATCCTCTCAGCCGGCTGAGACCGAGGAGCCCATCGGGGGCGACGTGATCGCTCCGGTGACCCTCGAGGCCAACGACCTGCAGGGTGCGACCGTCGACCTGATCGTGGGGCAGGTGCTCAACATCAACACGGGCGATCTCGCGGTCGACAGCTACACCGGAGAGGTCGCCGACCCTGAGGTCGCCGAGTTCACGCCGGGCCGAGTGGACGGCAGCGCCGAGTTCAACCCCGGCGTGACCGCACTGGCGGTGGGCACCACCGAGGTCACGATGACCAACGAGCAGGGCGGGATCCAGCCGCTGCAGTTCACCGTGGTGGTGGGCGAGAAGGAGTAGGCCCGGCGTCTTCTCTCAGCGCCGGCGGATGATCTCATCCGCCGGCGCTTTTTCGTGTGCGCAAGGGGGATGCGCTTGACAATCTAGATACCCCATGGGGTATAGTTGTGCTCAAGCAAATATACCCCCGGTAGTATCTAGGATCGGGGTGTTCCGAGAACGGAGAATCCCCGTGGCGACCATCGACCTCACGCTCGACACCTTCGAGTCCACCGTGAACGGCGACGGCATCGTGTTCGTCGACTTCTGGGCCGCCTGGTGCGGGCCGTGCCGATCCTTCGCCCCCGTCTTCGAGCGCGCCTCCGAGCAGCACGGCGATGTCGTGTTCGGCAAGGTCGACACGGAGGCCGAGCAGCAGCTCGCCGCAGGGTTCCGCATCACCTCGATCCCGACCCTCATGGTCTTCCGCGACGGCATCCTGGTCTACTCGCAGCCCGGCGCGCTCGCAGCGCCGCAACTCGAGCGGCTGATCCAGGGCGCTCGCGACCTCGACATGGACGAGGTGCGGCGCGAGATCGCGAAGCGCGCCGAAGCCGCCGAAGTCTCAGAAGACGCCTGACGCGCCCGGGCTCTCCAGGCAGTCCAGACACCGAGAACCGAACCGACCCACACCCGAAAGGCACCCCCATGCTGCTGGAACGCATCTACGACGAAGACCTCGCCCAGGCGAGCTACATCATCGGCTGCCAGGCGAAGGGCGAGGCGCTCGTCGTCGACCCCCGCCGCGACCTCGACGTCTACCTGCGCCTCGCCGAGAAGAACGGCATGAGGATCGTGGGCGTCACTGAGACTCACATCCACGCCGACTACCTCTCGGGCACCCGCGAGCTCGCGGCCAGAACCGGCGCCCGGATGTACGTCTCCGACGAAGGCGGCCTCGACTGGACATACAGCTCGGTGTTCGACGACGCGGTGCGCATGAAGGACGGCCACGAGATCGTGCTTGGCAACATCACCGTCAAGGCGGTGCACACGCCGGGGCACACCCCCGAGCACATGTCGTTCCTCGTCACGGACGGCGCGCAGAGCGACGAGCCCGGCTTCATGCTGACGGGCGACTTCGTCTTCGTCGGCGACCTCGGGCGCCCCGACCTGCTCGACGAGGCGGCGGGTGGTGTCGACACCCGGTTCCAGGGCGCGAAGGATCTCTTCGCCAGCCTCCGCGACCGGTTCCTGACCCTGCCCGACTACGTGCAGATCCATCCGGCGCACGGCTCGGGCAGCGCCTGCGGCAAGGCACTGGGCGCCATCCCGGCGACCACCGTCGGCTACGAGCGCAACTTCTCGTGGTGGGCGAAGTACCTGGAGAACGATGATGAGCAGGGCTTCATCGACGAGCTGCTCAGCGGCCAGCCCGACGCGCACGCCTACTTCGGCCGCATGAAGGTGCAGAACAAGGTCGGCCCCGCCGTGATCGGCGAGGTGCCCGAGCTCGTCGAGTACACCGCCGCCGACCTCAAGGCCGAGCTCGCCGCCGACAGCGCGATCTTCGTCGACACCCGTGCCAACGCGCTCGTGCACGAGGGAACCGTCGACCGCTCGCTGAACATCCCCGGCGTCGAGAAGGCCGCCAGCTATGGCGCCTGGGTCTACGACCCCGAGCGCGAGAGCCGGCCGCTCGTACTGCTCGCCGACTCGCGCGAGCAGGCCGAGCAGATCCGTGACCATCTGCTGCGCGTCGGCATCGACACCGTGCGCGGCTACATCCGGTCGCTCGACGGCCTCGAACTGGTGGCGCCTCGGATGGTGAGGCCCGAGGATCTCGACGGCTTCGCGCACTCCCTGCTGCTCGACGTGCGCAACAAGACCGAGTACGCGGAGGGCCACCTGCCCGGCGCCGAGCAGCTCTCCGGCGGGCGCGTGCTCTGGAACCTCGACCGTCTGCCCGCGAAGGACGCCGGCACGATCGTGACCTACTGCCAGAGCGGCGTGCGGAACAGCGTCGCCGCCAGCGCCCTGCGCCGCGCGGGCTACGACGTCGCCGAGCTCGAGGGCAGCTACCTCGCCTGGGCCGCGCTGCAGCAGCGCGAGGCCGTCGCCGCCTAGGCGATCCGCCGCCGTCCCACCGTCAACGCAACCGCCACCCGCACTCAGGAGCCCGCATGGACGCATCCATCCTCATCGCGCTCGCCCTCGCAGCCGTGGTCGGGGTGTCGCTCGGGCTCCTGGGCGGCGGAGGATCGATCCTCACCGTGCCGATCCTCACCTATGTGCTCGGCATGGAGCCCCGCGAGGCGATCGCGGCGTCGCTCTTCATCGTCGGCGCGACGAGCGCCGTGAGCGCGATCACCCACGCGAAGGCCGGGCGCGTGCGCTGGAAGACCGGGATCCTCTTCGGCCTCGCGGGCATGGCCGGCGCCTTCGGCGGCGGGCTGCTCGGCGGATACATCCCCGGAGTGGTGCTCATGATCCTCTTCGCGATCATGATGATCGTGACCTCGGTCGCGATGATCAGAGGACGAAAGGATCGCGGAGGCTCCGCCGGCTCGGCTGAGGGCTCCGCGGGCGGGAGCGCCGAGCGGGGTCTGCCGGTCGCGCGGATCCTGATCGACGGCCTGCTCGTCGGCCTCGCGACCGGGCTCGTGGGCGCCGGCGGCGGGTTCCTGATCGTACCCGCGCTCAACCTGCTGGGCGGGCTGCCCATGGCGATCGCGGTCGGCACCTCGCTGCTCGTGATCACCATGAAGTCGTTCGCGGGACTCGGCGGCTACCTCTTCTCCGTGCAGCTGAACTGGCCGATCGTGCTCGCCTTCACCGGTGCGGCCGTCGCCGGGTCGTTCGTCGGCACCGCGCTCGCCGGTCGCGTGCCCGAGCGCGCCCTGCGGCGCGGCTTCGGCATCTTCGTGCTCGCCATGGGCGTGTTCGTGCTCGTCCAGGAGATCCCGCCCCTCATCGCCTCGTTCGGCGCGGCCTGAGCCGGCACCGTGCCCCCGCCCCGACAGGAAGACTCCGGATGAACCCCACCGCGCAGGCCGCTCCGCGCATCGGCATGGTCGTCGCCGGCTACGATGTGCCGGTGATCGACGAGCGCGCGGTGCGCGCCGCGGCGGGCATCCTCCTCCTGCTCGGCGGCATCGCCTTCTCAGCCGCGATGGCCGAGCAGTCGATGCGCCCGCTGCAGCCCTTCGGCATGCTCTTCATGATCGACATGCTGCTGCGCGTCGTCGCAGGCGACCGGTGGTCGCCGACGCTCGCACTGGGGCGCCTCGTCGTGCACCGGCAGCGGCCCGAGTGGGTCGGCGCCGCCCAGAAGGAGTTCGCCTGGTGGCTGGGCTTCGGCCTCGCCGCCGTCTCATGCGCGACGATGGGGCTCTTCGCGGCGCCGCTCTGGCTGACGCTCACGCTCTGCGGCCTGTGCCTCTCGATCCTGTTCCTCGAGACCGCCTTCGGCATCTGCGTCGGCTGCGCGCTGCAGTCCCGCTTCGGCAGGACGCCGCCCAGGTACTGCCCCGGCGACAGCTGCGCGGTCGATGCGGCCTGATCCTCTCGCGTTCTCCACTCCGTCCGCCTCCCCCATCCATCACCCACCCACCCACCTCTCCAACCCATCCACCTCACCGAAAACGACTGACGCATTGCGAGTGCGAACGCACCGCGACACCGAAAGGACCCACCCCATGACCCCCAAGAAGCTCTCCCGCATCGCCGCACTGCCCCTCGGCCTGGCCGCGCTCGCCCTCGGCCTGGCTGCATGCAGCGCCGCGCCCGCCGCCGCGGGCAGCACCGAGGTCAGCGCCGACGCGATCATCCTCGACGTGCGCACCGCCGACGAGTACGCCGGCGGGCACCTCGACGGAGCGCAACTGCTCGACTTCAACGGAGGCGACGTGGCCGCCGCGATCCCGAGCCTCGACCCCGACGCCGAGTACCTCGTCTACTGCCGCTCGGGCAACCGATCCGGCCAGGCGATCGCGCTGATGGAGCAGGCCGGCTTCTCTAACCTCACCAACCTGGGGTCGCTCGAGCAGGCGGCGTCGACGACCGGCATCCAGATCGTGTCCTGACCCAGGGTCGGGGCGGTGTCGATCAGCGCAGCACCTCGACCAACGCGACCCAAGAGACGACGATCGCCGCCACGATCGCGAGGATCGCACCCGCCGCGGCCGCGATCAGGGCTGCGGGGGCGCTGACGAACCCGAGCGCGCCGGCCGTCGCATAGGCGGCGACCGGCAGCACACCCAGCAGCGACTTCGCCCAGCGCGACTGGTCGTCAGGGTCGCTGTCGGCCGCCAGGAGGCGGATCGTGAGCACCTGGAAGACGAGCAGGATCAGGGCGATGACGATCACGAGGCCCCCGAACCACGCGGCCTCGATCCCGGGAACGAGGCCGAGCGCCGAGATGACGAGCGCCCCCACCAGGGTCGCAACCGCGGTGCCGAGCCGAGCGGTCAGGGTGCGCGACTTCACGATGTCGGAGATGTTGACGCTCGCCGCGACGATGACGAGACCGGCGAGCGCCGCGGTCGCACCCACGATGGCGACATTGAAGTCCGTCCACTCCCGCAGGATCTCGCTCATTGCTGCATCTTAAGCCAAGGGCGTCGAGCCGAGAAAGCATCGTGGGCAGACATCGGAGTCAGTGAGTGGGCCCGGCGGGCGTCGATTGCTCAGAGACGGAAGCATCGCTTCCGTCGGAATCGGCGCGAGCCCCGGTCCCGGCCCCACGAACGCAGTGAGTGGGCCCGGCGGGGCTCGAACCCGCGACCCGCGGATTAAAAGTCCGATGCTCTGCCAGCTGAGCTACAGGCCCGCGACTAATCTACCGTGTCGAGATCGGTGCTCGCTGCACGCGACGCGGCACGGGGGAGCGTAGACTCGCGGAGCGCGAAAAACGCGGCGCGGGCGCTCGGCCCGCGGCACCGGACCAGCGGCATGCGCCGGGAGAGGGGCGACTGTGACACGAGAGCATCGGCGACCGATGCTGCAGCCCACGGCCGCCTTCGACTGGATCATCGGCAGCGACGAGCCCGAGGCCGCGCATCGCCTCGCGCAGGAGACCTCGTGGGCGCTCCTGGACCGGGTGCGCAGCCTGGCGGACCCCGAGACCGTCGACCGGGTCGTCGCGCTCGCCGCGGGCCCCGGCATCGACGACATCGCCGAGCTCTGGTCGGACGCGGGCGCGCACTCGCTCGCCGGGCAGCTCTGGCGCATCTACCTGCTGCACCGGGCCGTCGAGGCGGATCCCGCGGGCACTGCGGACCTGTTCCGGATCGGGCGCACCGCAGCGGTCACGATCGACCCCGTGGTGGCGGGAGTCGCAGAGCCGGTGACCCCCGACTCGATCAATGCGATGTGCGACACGATCCTGCGCGGCGTCTTCACCGGCGACCTCGCGATCGCGCTCGAGCGCGCTGCCAGCTACTGCCGGGTGATGTCGCTCGGCGCCGCCTCGCTGGCCGACGACCGCGATTTCCACGACGAGCAGCACGCGGGTGAGCTGACGACGCGATCGCTGCGCTACGCCACCTTCGCCGACGAGCTGCGGGCCGGCGCGCATCGCTGGCGCGACGGCACGCTAGACTGAAACGGCCGGGCCGCAGTAACCCCGGGCTCCAATTTTCGCCGCTTCGAGCGGCCTTTCGCCGAGAGGCGTTCTGCGGCTCGGTGACCTCTCGTCTCGGTGATTCTTGTCACCGGTCGATGGTAACGTTCGAGCAGAACGGAAGGGGCGAGCATGACCTTCAACGACAACGCCCGCATCGACACCAGCAAAGTGCAGCGCCGCAGCGGCGGGCGCAGGACCGCGATGATCGGGGGCGGCGGGGCGCTCGGCGTGCTCATCCTGTTCATCGCCTCTCAGCTGCTCGGCGTCGATCTGACGCCGCTCTCGGGCATGGTGTCCGGAGGCACTTCGGGCGGTTCCGGCGAGCAGACGGTCGCGCTCGAGAACTGCGAGACGGGCGCCGACGCGAACGAGGACGATCAGTGCCGCATGGCGGCGGCGGCCGACTCGCTCGACAGGTTCTGGGCGGGTCAGGTCGAGGGCTACCGGGTGCCGGAGGTGATCCTCTACAGCGACTACACCGACTCCGCGTGCGGCACCGCCTCCGCCGCGATCGGCCCCTTCTACTGCCCGGCCGACGAGTCGATCTACATCGACACCGCCTTCTTCGGCACCCTCCGCAGCGACTTCGGCGCTTCGGCCGGGCCGCTCGCCCAGATGTACGTGCTCGCGCACGAGTGGGGCCACCACATCTCCAACATCACCGGTTCGCTGCAGTCGGTGGGCCGCGACACCGGCCCCGCCTCGGGCTCGGTGCGTCTCGAGCTGCAGGCCGACTGCTACGCGGGCGCCTGGGTGCGCGATGCCTCCACCATCACCGACGACTCAGGCGTGCCGCTCATGCAGCCGGTGACGCAGAGCGAGATGGCGGACGCGATGAACGCCGCCGAGGTCGTGGGCGACGACTACATCCAGCGCCGTTCGGGTCAGCAGGTGAACGCCGACGGGTTCACGCACGGCTCATCGGAGCAGCGGCAGCGATGGCTGCAGACCGGGTACCGGAGCGGGGCGACCAGCTGCGACACCTTCGGCGTCTCGGCGGGCGAACTCTAGGATCGCGGTTCAGGAGCGCGGCTTCTTTCCGCGCTTCGACTGCTGCTTCTGCTTCTGCTGCTTGGCCCGGGCCGCGGCGAGCTGGGCTCCGCGCGAGTTCTTGGGCGGGCCTGCCTTCTTCGCGTGCGAACCGCGGGTGCCCGCACCCTTGCCGCCTCCGGCCGCGGGCTTCGAGCCGGCCTCGGCGGGGGGAGCGCTCACGGTGCTGCGCCCGCTCCGCGCGGTGCGGCCGCGCAGGATGCCGATGAGCTGCTGCACATCGGCCGCGTCGCGCTCGGCGGCCCAGCTCGCCCAGATCTCGGTGCCGGGCAGGGCCGGTTCGCCGGTCACGGGGAGCACCGTGTGCGTGCGCTTACCGGCCAGATGCCGGGCGAGGGGCAGGGGCAGCAGGATCGCTCCCATCCCCGTGGCGACGAGGTCGAGCGCGGCTGCCGCGTCCGCCGGTGCCCACGACGGATCGGCCCACGGGTCGGGATCGGGCCAGGCCGCCGGGTGATCGGGGTGGGCGAGCAGCCCGATCAGATCGACGGTGCCGCGATCCACCTCCGGCTCGCCGGCCAGCTCATGGTCGGCCGCCACGACCAGCGCGACAGCCTCGGCGTAGAGGCGCACCGCACGGCGGGATCCTTCGTGGTCCCCGTCGCTCCCACCGTCGCCCGAGGCCGCTCCCGCCGTCGTGCCTGCGGGCCGTTCGCCGGGAGCGATCCGCTCGAGGATCACGTCGGGCTCCTGCCCGCGCTCGGGTCGGCCGTTCACCGCCAGCGGCGCCAGTTCGAGCTTCGGCAGCCCGCCACCCGTCGCCTCGGCAGCCCGGCTCCAGCGGCGCGCCCACTTGCTCGGCGACACCCCGCGGGCGAAGCCGAGCACGAGGGCGCGGCCTCCGTCGACCGGCTCGTTCACGGCGCCTCCACGTTCGAGTAGATCTCGTGGTCGAAGCTCAGGCGTGCCGACGACAGCGCGATGCGATAGTCGTCGGGCGATACGATGTGGCGCAACGGGGTGCCTTCCTCGCGGTAGTGCGGCAGGGCGAGTCGTGCGTGCCCCTGCGGCGGCAGACCGCTCGCGGGAACCACGCGCCACCAGGGCGCGGCGTGCCCGTAGAGCGCCATCACCCTGCCGACCGCGCGCGGCGCGTTCGATCCGAGCGCCCATGCGATGTCCCCATAGGTCACGACGCGGCCCGCGGGAACGCGCTGGACCACGCCGAGCACGGCTTCGACGAATTCGGCGCTGGGCATGCCTCTAGGTTACGCGCCCGCCTCGCTCAGCCCAGCGCCGAGACTCCGAGCAGCCGCCCGATCGCATAGGTCGCGACGACGGCGATGCCGCCGAACAGCAGCTGCCTGCCCGCGCCCACGAACGGGTTGCGGTCGGTGAACTTCGCGGCGACGAAGCCCGCGATCAGCAGGCCCGCGGCTCCGAACGCGAGGCCCCACCACAGCGTGCCGAAGCCGATGAGGAACGGCAGCACCGGGATGATGGCGCCGACGGCGAACGCGATGAACGACGAGATCGCCGCCACTGCGGGGGAGGGGCGGTTGTCCGGTGCGAGGCCGAGCTCGTGCGCGAGGTGCACCTTGAGCGCCTGCTCGTGATCCTCGTGGACCTGCGAGGCCGCGGTGCGCGCGGTCGCCTCGTCCATGCCGAGGTCGGCGAACATGACGGCCAGCTCGGCCAGCTCTCCCTCGGGGTTGCGCTGCAGCGCCTCGCGCTCGGTCCGCACCTCGACCGCGAGCTGCTCGTTCTGGGTGCGCACCGAGGTGTACTCGCCGAGCGCCATCGAGATCGC
>JBFXIT010000029.1:11048-15747 GCA_050175655.1 Leucobacter sp. | reverse complement strand
GTGCAGCCGCTCCGCGTTCGCATTGCCGACGATGCGCCGCAGACTGTCCAGGGGCTCGCGCGCCAGGTCGCCGACCGTGCGGATCGCCCGGCCGTGCAGTGCCCTCGCGGTCGCCTGACCGACGCCCCAGATCGCCTCGACCGGCAGCGGATGCAAGAAGTCGAGGGTGTGCTCGGGCGGAATCTCGAGCAGGCCGTCCGGCTTCGCCCGCTGGGAGGCGAGCTTGGCGACGTGCTTGGTGCTCGCGAGACCGACCGACGCGGGCAGGCCGGTGCGCTCCCGCACACGGGCGCGCAGATCCTGCGCGATCTGCACCGGCGGTCCGAAGAGGCGGATCGAGCCGGCGACGTCGAGGAAGGCCTCGTCGATGCTGAGCGGCTCGACGAGCGGCGTGAACTCTTGGAAGACCGCCATGACCGCCCGTGACGCGGGGCGGTACTTGCCGAAGTCGGGCGGGATCAGGACCAGCTGCGGGCACAGCTGCTTCGCCCGCACGACGGGCATGGCGGATCGCACGCCGAAGCGGCGCGCCTCGTAGCTGGCGCTCGAGACCACTGATCGGCCGGTGTCGTGCGCGACCGCAGTGGGCCTGCCCCGCAGCTCGGGGCGTTCGAGCAGTTCGACGGAGACGTAGAACGAATCCATGTCGACGTGCAGGATCGAGGCCTCGCGCCGCTCGCGCTGCTCGCGCCCGCCCGAAGCCGGAGGCGATCCCGATCCTGATCCGCTCACGGCTCTATTGTGTCGCAGCGCCGCCCGTCGCTGCCTCCCTCACCCCAGCGGGTTGTGGCCGGCGGCGATCCTCTCGCTCTCCCGGACCGGCCCCGGAGGCGTGCCGTCTCCGAACGGTTCGCCGCCGAGCCGTTCGCGCCCGTGCGGCAGGAGCCAGTTCTCGAGGTCGGGGCCGACGGGCACGATCCGGGTGGGATTGATGTCCTCGTGCGTGACGTAGTAGTGCCGTTTGATCTGCGCGAAGTCGATGGTGTCGCCGAAGCCCGGGGTCTGGAAGAGGTCTCGCGCGTAGCCCCAGAGGTGGTCCATCTCGGCGAGCTTGTTGCGGTTGGCCTTGAAGTGCCCGTGATAGACGGGGTCGAAGCGCGCGAGCGTGGTGAAGAGGCGCACATCGGCCTCCGTGATCGTGCCGCCCATGAGGTAGCGGCGGGTCGAGAGGCGATCCTCCAGCCAGTCGAGCGCCTCCCAGAGCCTGGCGTAGGCCGCGTCGTAGGCGTCCTGGCTGCCTGCGAAGCCGCAACGGTAGACCCCGTTGTTCACCTCGGTGAAGACGCGCGCGATGATCGACCACATCTCGTCGAGATGCTCTGCACCGGCTTCGAGACCGGGCAGCAGATCCGGGGCGCCCTCGCGGTGGAACTCGCGCCACTGCGTCGAGAAGTCGAGGGTGATCTGCGGGTAGTCGTTCGTGACCACCTGCCCGCTCGGGACGTCGACGATCGCCGGCACCGTGATGCCGCGCGGATAGCCCGGGAACCGCTTGAAGTAGTTCTCCTGCAGGCGCTCGGTGCCGAGCACCGGGTCGCGACCGCCGAGGTTCTCGGGAGAGCCTTCGAGGTCGAAGACCCAGGATCGAGCGTCGTGCGTGGGGCCCGGCCTGCCCCAAGAGATGACGTCTTCGAGGCCGAGCAGACGGCGGACGATCACCGTCCGGTTGGCCCACGGGCATGCGGCGGCCGCGACGAGGCGGTAGCGTCCCGGTTCGACCGGCCAGGCCCGCGCACCGGAGCTCAGACCGAAGCCGACGGAACCGATCTTCGAGGCGGGCGGCGCGGGGAGCGAGCTCACCGCCACGGGGTCTGCGACGATGCGATCCTCGATGTAGGCGGTGTCGCGGGTGAACTCCTCACCGCTCGTCACGTACGCGCCCCGCGTGGAGTACTCATCCGCACCGGCCTGTCCCGCGGTCTCCGATTCCGACATCTCGTGCTCCGTTCTGTGGGTTCCGACGCCGTGCGATGCCCTCGCGGGCGGGCTGCAGGCCCGGTGCCCACGTTCATCGCTCGTTCGGCTCTCCTCGCCGCCAGTCTAGGGGTGCTGCGAATATGCGGCATCGGGCATATATCGGGTGGCGCGTCGTGGCTGTGTGTCCGTGTGAAGCCGGGGCGGCCCCGACCCGGTCGCGGACGGTGCCGCCATCCGTGAATGTCGGTGGTCCCGGCTTGACTGGCCGCATGAAGCCCCGCACCGCATTCGGCCCCCGGAGCGCGCACCTCGTCGCCCTCGAGCGGGTGATGTCGCGGCTGGAAGAGGTCGAGCGCAAGATCCGCGAGGCGGAGGCGGAGAGGATCGAGCTGCTCGCAGAGGCGTTTGACATCGCTGCGCTCGAGTCCGAGCGGGGCGTCGTCTCGACCCCCTCGGATCGATCGTCGGAGCTCGCCTATCGCGCCGTGCGAGCCGAGGTGTCGGCGGCCCTGCACCAGAGCGAGCGCACGACGGAGCGACAGCTTGACCACGCCGTGACGCTCACCCGTCGCTACCCGCGCACCTTCGAGGCCTATCGAGCAGGGGCTCTCTCGGAGCGCCACACCTCGGTCATCGCCGATGCGGGCACCGTGATCGGCGCAGGTGACGATCCCGACACGGTGCTCCGCAGAAGCGCATACGAAGCCGCGGTACTCGAACTCGCGGTCGAGGAGACTCCGGGCCGATTGCGCCCGCTCGCCCGCGGGCTGGCAGAGCAGTTCGCAGATCGACCGCTCGACGAACGGCACGCGGAGGCCCGCGCCCGACGCCGGGTCTACGTCGTCGATACGGAGGACGGCATGGCCGACCTCATCGCGCATCTCCCGGCGGAGGAGGCCTACGGCGCCTTCCAGCGCCTGACGAGCATGTGTCGCGAGATCGAGCGAGTGGAGGCGTCCCTGGCGATCCCGGCTCTTCCGGACGAAGCCCGCTCGGGCGCGAATCGCGCGGACGAAGCGCCTCCCCCGCGCCGTCTCCGCGACGAGATCCGCGCCGATCTCCTCGCCGACCTGCTGCTCGCTCCGGATATTTCGGCGGCAGGCTCGACGGGCTCGGGCATCCCAGGCGTGGAGGACCCGAGCTCTGGCTCCCCGAGTCCCATTCGTGCTGCCTCCGCCGGTGGCATGCGCGCCCGTGTGCAGATCGTGATCCCCGTCGAAGCCCTGGCCGAGGTCGCATCGGATCTCCCCGGCAGGCCCGTTCCCACGATCGTGCCCTTCATGCCCTCCGATCGCCTCGGCGACCGCAACTCCCCGGCCGCGCCCTCGCTCGGTGGCTACGGGCCCATCGGCGGGGCCGCTGCGAGGCAGATCGCCGGACGAGCACCCCACTGGGAACTTCTGCACGCCCATCCGGCCACAGGGGAGGTCCTCTCGGTCGACCGGTACCGTCCCAGCGAACGCATGCGGCGCCTGCTCGGTGCGCGCGACGAGCATTGCCGGTTCCCCGGCTGCCGAGTGCCGCTCTCCCGCTGCGACATCGACCACACCGTCGACGCTGCGCTCGGAGGAAGCACTGCGACGGACAACCTCGCGCACCTCTGCAGAGGGCATCACACCCTCAAACATCACACAGGATGGCGAGTGCGCCAGAGACGCGGCGGAACGCTCGAGTGGACGTCGCCCACGGGCAGAACCCACTTGGATAGGCCCCGGCGAAAGGTGGAGTTCGCACCTGTCGAAATGCTCCGGGAAGTCGGTGCAGGTGCGACTGCCCCTGCATCTACGACTGCATCTACGACTGCATCTACAACGGCATCTACAACTGCACCTACGGCTGCGGCGCCTCAGCGAGAGGATCCGTTCTAGAGTCCCCGTTCACGGCCCTCTTCTGCCAGGCGGGGCTGGGCAGGTGCAGGAGCACGAGCCCGATACCGGCGAGCATGGCGTTGCGGATCGCAGGATCGAGCCCGTTCCAAGAGGTGGAGCGCCACATCTGGAACCACTCGCCGCCCATGGCGATGAACCCGCCTGCGAAGATGAGCACGATGACCACCAGGCCGATGCTTGCCCACCGCCGGGCGGCGTCGAAGGCGGCCGAACCGAAGAGCGCGCGCACAAAATGCACGAGTGCGATGATGAGCAGGACCGCCGCCAGCGACTCCGCGAGGATGATGCCGATGTAGCCCAGGTTCCACATCACGGGGTTGTCGATCGCCCGCCACATCACGTCGGGGTCCAGACCCTGCCCTTCGGGCTGCCCGAAGTTCGTCGTGTCCATCGACAGCACATGCTGCACGAAGGCGAAATTGGTTCCGTAGTCGGTGAGGTTCCCGAGCGCGACGAGGAAGATGTAGAGCGCGTTCACGAGCACGAACACCATCGCGGCAAACGGCAGCGTGCCGATCACGCGCCAGCCCCGATCCTCCTCGCGCCGGTGCCCGCCCGACTGCTGCCGCTCGCTCCGCGTCTGCCCGCTCATGCGGCCAGGATACGCCTAACCCGCCGCGCGCTCCAGCACCAGCTCGCGCACCCGTGCGGCGTCGGCCTGACCCCGCATCGCCTTCATCACGGCGCCGATCACGGCGCCGGCGGCCTGGACCTTGCCGTCGCGGATCTTCTCGAGCACGTCCGGCTGCTGCGCGAGCGCCGCGTCGATCGCCTCGATGAGCGCTCCGTCGTCTGAGACGATGGCGAGCCCGCGGGCCTCCACGATCTCGGCGGCCGAGCCCTCGCCGTCGATGATCCCCTGGATCACCTGGCGCGCCAGCTTGTCGTTGAGC
>JBFXIT010000029.1:0-10948 GCA_050175655.1 Leucobacter sp. | reverse complement strand
GCGAGTTCCACCTCGACCGAGCCCTCGTAGGCGATCGGGTCGTCGTACTGGGAGATCTGGTAGTTCTTCGCCATGTCGGGGTAGAAGTAGTTCTTGCGCGCGAACCCCGAGACCTCGGCGATCTCGCAGCCGAGGGCGAGCCCCAGGCTGATGGAGTAGCGCACCGCCTGATCGTTCACGACCGGCAGCGAACCGGGCAAGCCCAAGCATACCGGTGTGAGATTGGTGTTGGGGTCTCTGCCGAAGGCGTTGGGCGCCGACGAGAACATCTTTGTCTTCGTGTTCAGCTCGACGTGCACCTCGAGGCCGATCACCGGCTCGAATCGCTCGAGCGCCTCCTCGAACGGCATCAGCTTGGTCTTCGCCATCAGAGTTCCCCCTCCCCGATCATCGGGCTCTGTTCCCAGAATGCGCGGCCGTCGCGCTCGCCGATCAGCGATTCGATCGCCGCACCGGCGCGGTACAGGCGAGCATCCTCGAACGCGGGCGCCAGCAGCTGCAGGCCGACCGGCAGGCCGTCCTCGCTCGCGGTGCCGACCGGCAAGCTCAGCCCCGGGATCCCGGCGAGGTTGGCCGGGATGGTCGTCGCGTCGTTCAGGTAGTCCTGCATCGGATCGCCCGCGTGCTCGCCGATGCGCCACGCGGTCGTCGGAGCGGTGGGCGAGGCGATCACGTCGACCTGCGAGAAGGCCCCCGCGAAGTCTCGCTGGATGAGCGTGCGCACCTTCTGCGCACTGCCGTAGTACGCGTCGTAGTAGCCGGCGGAGAGCGCGTAGGTGCCCAGGATGATGCGGCGCTTCGCCTCCGCGCCGAAGCCCGCCTCACGGGTCGCGCTCATCACGTTCTCGACGGTCGCGCTGCCCTCGGGCGTGACGCGCAGCCCGAAGCGCACCGAATCGTACTTCGCCAGGTTGCTCGACGCCTCGGCCGGCAGGATCAGGTAGTAGGCGGCGACCGCGTACTCGAAGTGAGGCGCGTCGATCTCCACGATCTCGGCGCCCTGAGCCTGCAGCAGGCCGAGCGCCTCCTCGAAGCGCGCCTTCACGCCGGGCTGCACGCCGTCGAGCATGAGCTGCTTCACCACGCCCACTCGCAGCCCCTTCAGGGATGCGGGATCGGCCCCCTCGCGGGCGGCAGCGGCCATCGAGGGCCACTCGTGCCGCAGCGAGGTCGAGTCGTGCCGGTCGTGCCCGCCGATGACGTCGTGCAGCAGCGCGGTGTCGAGCACCGTGCGCGCGCACGGCCCGATCTGGTCGAGCGATGAGGCCAGGGCGATGGCGCCGTAGCGGCTCACGCCGCCGTAGGTCGGCTTGGCGCCGACCGTGCCGGTGAGGGCCGCGGGCTGGCGGATCGATCCGCCCGTGTCGCTGCCGAGCGCGAGCGGAGCCTCGAAGGCCCCGACTGCGACAGCCGATCCGCCGCCCGAACCGCCGGGCACCCGGTCAGTCGCCCACTGATTGCGGGTGGGGCCGTAGGCGGAGTTCTCGGTCGACGATCCCATCGCGAACTCGTCCATGTTGGTCTTGCCGATGTTCACGAGGCCCGCGGCCCGGGCCTTGGCGACGGCCGTCGCGTCGTAGGGCGACTGGTAGCCCTCGAGGATCCGGGAACCTGCTGTCGAAGGCATGTCGGCGGTCACCAGCACGTCCTTGACGGCGAGCGGCACGCCGGCGAGCACGCCGAGCTGCTCACCCGCGGCGCGGCGCTCGTCGATCGAGCGGGCCGCGGCGAGCGACGCCTCGGTGTCGGTGTGCAGGAAGGCGTTCAGGCCGCCGTCCGCCGCAGGGTCCACGGCCGCGATGCGGTCGAGGTGGGCCTGTGCCGCCTCGACCGCGGAGACCTCGCCAGAGGCGAGCTTCGCTGCCAAGTCGGCAGCGGTCAGTCTGATCAGATCGCTCATGGTCGCCTCCCCTACTGCTCTTCGCCGAGGATCGACGACACCCGGAACATGCCATCGGTCGACTCGGGCGCGTTCGCCAGCACCTGGTCGAGGGTCAGCACATCGGCGACCTCGTCGGGGCGCGTCACGTTGTTGATGGGGATCGGGTGGCTCGTGGCCGGTACGTCCTCCCCCGCGACCTCGCTCACCTTCGCGACGTTGGTGAGGATCGAGCCGAGCTCTCGGGTGAGCGAGCCGATCTCTTCGTCGGTGAGGGCGATCCTGGCGAGTCCGGCGAGATGCTGCACGGTCTCCACCGTGATCTCGCGGCCCGCAGCACTGGTTTCAGACATGCTGCTCCGTAGGGGTCGAATGCGAACCCGACCATCCTACCGGCGTCGGGAGGCCGCGCGGCCGGTCATGCGGCCGTGACGAACCCACCGCTCTGCTCTCCGACGAGGCCGGGCTCGTCGACGATGTCGAGGATCCGCTCCGGACCCGGCTCGAACGACAAGCGGTCGAGATCGACCCAGACCACGTTCGGAGAGATCGTCGACTCGAAGAAGTAGCGTCGGCTGCTGATATCGGCGACCGTGCGCCAGCGCGTCGTCGATATGTTCGGCCGCGCCTCGTCCACCGTGCCGAAGGGTGCCGAGGCGTTGCGGATCACGCTGAACACCTGCGCGGCGGCCCGACGGGGGTCGTCGGTGGCGGGCAGGTGCGCAGAGTAGTAGGCGGCCCGGGCGAAGCGATCCGGCGAATCCGTGCCGCCGGGTAAGGGCTGGTCTCCGCCGAGACCGGAGTAGCGGCGCTCCAGCTCGAGCTGCTCGTCGTAGGCGGGCGAGTTCGCCATGACCGTGTACTGGGGGCCGTGGTGCACGCTGAGACGCCCCTCCAGGAACTCGACGATCGCCGAGTCGCCGGTGATATCGGCGAGCGAGATATGGCCCGTTCCCGGCTTGCCGCCGATCTCGAGCGGGATGATCTGCACGCGGCTCTCGGTGAGCCAGGCCACCGCGTCCGCCACGGTGGCGAAGCGGTCGAGCATGCACTGGATCGCGTGCTGGAGGCCGATCGCCGGGCGCGCCGCGTCTCGCTCGCCGTAGTCGGACTCCGCCAGATAGAGACCGCTCACCTGCAGGCCGGCCTCGTTGAGCCCGTCGACGGCGATCCGCCCGTACATCAGCGCGACCACGCTGCCGTGCTCGGACACCCAGGTGAAGCTGCCGGGGTCGCCCTCGGCGCTCTCCCTCCGCTCGCCGCGCGGCCGGAGCGCGAGCACCGTGCGCGTGTCCTCGAACCAGTCCATGCTGCGGCCGACCATCACCAGCCCGCTGCCGGGCGAACCGTCGGAGGACCACAGGAAGCGAGTGCACATGGTCACATGGTATCCGCTGCGATCGGGCCCGGCACGGCACGGGTGCCGTCGGCGTTCCAGAGGCCTGAGCACCCTCTGCGATGACTCGTGACGACGTGAGCGTCGACGATGCCGATGGCAGTCATGAGCGCGTACACGGTGGTCGGCCCGACGAACGAGAAGCCCCGTCGCTTGAGCTCCTTCGCCAGGGCCGCCGACTCGGGCGAAGCGCTCGGCACCTCGGCCTCGGTCAGAGGCGCCGGGGAGAGCTCCGGCATGAAGGACCACACCAGCTCGCCGAGATCCGTCCCCGCGTCGCGCAGCCGCAGGGCGGCCCCGGCGTTCCCGACTGTCGCCTCGATCTTGCGACGGTTGCGGATGATGCCGCTGTCGGCGAGCAGTCGCTCGACGTCCTCGGCTCCATAGGCGGCCACCCGATCCGGGTCGAACCCGTCGAACGCCGCTCGGAAGGCCTCGCGCTTGCGCAGCACGGTGATCCACGAGAGACCCGACTGGAAAGCCTCCAGCGACAGCCGCTCGAACACCCCAGCCTCGTCGCGCACCGGCATGCCCCATTCGGTGTCGTAGTACTCGGTGAGCAGCGGGTCGCCGGTCGCCCAGGAGGCCCGCTGCGGCTCGTCCCGCTCCACCCCTTCCGCTCGCGCGCGATCGGTCTCGTCGTTCGCCATGGGGCTCCTTTCGCCTGGAAGTCAGCTTCTCAGATACGGCGACCGTTCGAGGAGGATTCCGATGATCTGTGGATAACTCCCGGCCGCCCGTTTCCAGAGCTTCGTGAAAGGATCTCCCCGTGCCCACCTCCACCGTCGCTCCCTCCTCCGATCCTCTGCGTCCCCGACCGCTCCCGGTGGTCGGGAGCGACCGCTGGTACCGCGTCGAGTCGGACCGGCCAGGCCTCGAGCTGATCACCGAGCCCTACGTCGACAAGTTCCTTCGGGCCAACCTCTGGCTCATCCGCGGGGAGACCGCGTCGGTGCTGATCGACTGCGGGATGGGCATCGTGCCCATCGCACCGGTCCTGCACAGCCTGACCGGCGCCGCATGCCCGGTGATCCTCACTCACGGGCACCTGGACCATGCCGGTGCCGCGCATGAGTTCGCCGAGCGCTGGGGTCACGCGGACGACGAGGTGCTGGATACGCGCAGGATCAGTCTTCTGGCCTCCGAGCACGCCGCGGCGCTCGGCCTCTCCGGCGACGAGCTCGAGGGCGTCGGCGAGTGGATGCTCTCGGCGCGGCCCGACCCGGAGTACGACCCGAGAGACTACCGTCAGCCCGGATCGCCCCTGACCCGGCGTCTCGCCGACGGCGAGCGCATCGACCTCGGGGGCACGGTGCTCGAGGTGCTCCACCTGCCCGGCCACACACCCGGCAGCCTGGCGCTCTACGATCGCGAGCGCGCCGAACTCTATTCCGGCGACGTGATCTACGACGGCGAACTGCTCGACTCGCTCCCGGAGTCGGACATCGGGGTGTACCGGCGCAGCCTGACCCGGCTCAGGGAGCTCCCCGTCCACCGGGTGCTGCCAGGGCACGGATCGGCATTCGGGCAGGATCACCTCCACCGGATCATCGACGACTACCTGATGAGCACCGCCTAGCCTCGAACGGGCCGGCGCGCCTCACCCCTCGGCACGCCTCACTCTTCAGTACCGAGGCCGAGCGCGTCGGGCCCTTCTGCCACCAGCACGGCGAACTGCGCCGCATCGAGCACGGGGATGCCGAGCTCCTCGGCCTTCGCCAGCTTCGATCCCGCCCCCGGCCCGGCGGCGACGAAGTCGGTCTTCTTCGAGACGCTCGAGGCCGCCTTGCCGCCTGCGGCGATGATGGCCTCCTTCGCACCGTCGCGCGTGAAGCCGTCGAGGCTGCCGGTCGCCACGACGGTCAGACCCGCGAGCACGCCGCCCGCCTCGGCCGCGGCGCCCGGCCCGGGATGCCCGGGCGTCGCCCACGGCACGCCCGCGGCCGCCCAGCGATCCACGATCTCCCGGTGCCAGTCGGCCTCGAACCACTCGCGCAGCGACTCGGCGATGGTGCCGCCCACGCCCTCGACCTCGGAGAGATCCTCGACCGATGCCGCGCGGATCGCGTCGAGCGAGCCGAACCAGTCGGCGAGCGCGCGCGCGGCGACCGGCCCGACATGGCGGATGTTCAGCGAGACGATGAAGCGCCAGAGTGGCTTGGCCTTGGCCTTCTCGAGCTCGGCGAGGAACGTCTCGGCGTCCTTCGAGGGCGTCCCGTCCTTCTTCTGGAACGGCATCCGGCGCTTGGGCTCCCCAGTCGCCTCGTCGAGGTGCGGCTCGCCGGTCTCGCTGTCGCGCACGATCACCTCGATCGGCACCAGCTGCTCGAGCGTCAGATCGAAGAGGCCCGCCTCGGTGCCGAGCGGCGGATCCGCGGGCACCTCCGGCTGCGTCAGCGCCGCGGCGGTGATCTCGCCCAGCACCTCGATGTCGAGGGCGCCGCGCGACCCGATGTGCTCCACGCGCCCCCGCACCTGGGCCGGGCAGCCGCGGGCGTTCGGGCAGCGCAGGTCGATGTCGCCCTCCTTCATGGGCCGCAGCTCGGCTCCGCATTCCGGGCAGTGCTGCGGCATGACCCACTCGCGCTCGGTCCCGTCCCGCCGCTCGACCACGGCGCCCAGCACCTCGGGGATCACGTCGCCGGCCTTGCGCAGCACGACGGTGTCGCCGATCAGCACGCCCTTCGCCTTCACGACCTGCTGATTGTGCAGAGTGGCCTGGCGCACCGTGGACCCGGCCACCTTCACCGGCTCCATCACCGCATACGGCGTCGCGCGGCCGGTGCGGCCCACGCCGACCCTGATGTCGATCAGCTTCGTATGCACCTCCTCCGGCGGGTACTTGTAGGCGATCGCCCAGCGCGGGGCCCGGCTCGTCTCGCCGAGCTCGGCGTGCAGTTCCAGTTCGTCCACCTTCACCACAATGCCGTCAATTTCATGATCGGCACCGCCGTGCTCGACGTCGTGCCGGTGCTCGCCGCGATCCTCGATGAACGCGACCACCTCGTCGATCGTGTCGAACACCTGCGAGTGCGGCGAGACGGGCAGCCCCCACTCCCCCAGCAGCCGGTAGGCGTCGCTCTGGTTCGAGAAGTCCGGGCGGCTCAGCGTCTCCTCCGACACCGCCCCGATGCCGTGGACGTAGAGCGAGAGCCGGCCGAGGCGATCCTCCATCAGCGCGAGTTCGGCCTCGTTCTTCTTCTCGGCGCGCTGCCGCAGACTGCCGGCGGCGGTGTTGCGGGCGTTGGCGAACTCGGGATAGCGGATCGCGATCCGATCCTCCTCCACGCCCTTCGCTCGCTGCTCGCCCGCGAACGCCTCCTGCAGCTCGTGCTGCCGGCGGTTCAGGGTCTCGAAGTTCTCGCGGCTCAGGAACACCTCGCCACGGGCCTCGAAGAACGGCGGGATCCCCGATCCCTCCAGCCGCTCCGGGATCGCGGGGATGAAGCGCACGTTCTCGGTGATGTCCTCGCCCACCCGGCCGTCGCCGCGGGTCGTCGCGGTCTCGAGCACGCCGTCGCGGTACGCGAGGCTGATGGCGAGGCCGTCGATCTTGAGCTCGCTGAGCCAGCGGACCTCCCGACCGGCGGCGGCCCGGGTCTTCTCGGCCCACTCGCGGAACTCCTCGATCGTGAAGACGTTGTCGAGGCTCAGCATGCGCTCGGCGTGCTCATGGGGCGGGAAGCCCGCTGACACGATCTCGGCGCCGACCTGCTGCGTCGGGCTGTCGAGCCCGGCGAGCTCGGGGAACGCCCGCTCGATCGCCTCGAGCCGATGGAACAGCTCGTCGTATTCGGCGTCGGAGACGAGGCTCGTGGCCTCCGAATAGTAAGCGGTGCGGTACCGCTCGATCTCGGCGGTCAGCCGCTCGCTCTCGGCTCTCGCCGCATCGAAGTCGGTCGGGATCGCTGCGGCAGAGTTCTCGGTCACGGCCACAATTCTAGGAGGCCGGCTGCCGATCCGTTCGACCCTATGCGCCCCTCCGCCCGGGGCGTAGACTGCTCGGGTGAGAATTCTGGCTGCGATGAGCGGGGGCGTCGACAGCGCGGTCGCCGCTGCGCGAGCGGTCGACGCGGGTCATGACGTGGTCGGGGTGCACCTGGCGCTCAGCCGCATGCCCGGCACGCTGCGCACGGGATCGCGGGGCTGCTGCACGATCGAGGATGCGATGGATGCGCGGCGCGCGGCCAGCCTGCTCGGCATCCCCTTCTACGTCTGGGACTTCAGCGAGCGGTTCAAGGAGGAGGTCGTCGACGACTTCGTCGCCGAGTACGCCGCCGGCCGCACCCCCAACCCCTGCCTGCGCTGCAACGAGAAGATCAAGTTCGCCGCCCTGCTCGACAAGGCGATCGCGCTCGGCTTCGACGCGGTCGCCACCGGGCACTACGCGACGCTGATCGACGGCCCCACCGGCCGGGAGCTGCATCGCGCGAGCGCATGGGCGAAGGATCAGTCCTATGTGCTGGGCGTGCTGACCGCCGAGCAGCTCGCCCACTGCTACTTCCCGCTCAGCGACACTCCCTCGAAGGAGCTGATCCGCGCAGAGGCCGACGAGCGGGGGCTGCAGGTCGCGCACAAGCCCGACAGCCACGACATCTGCTTCATCCCCGACGGCGATACGCGAGGCTGGCTGAACGATCACGTCGCGCGCGAACCGGGTCATATCGTCGACGAGTCGGGCGAGGTGCTGGGCGAGCACGACGGCGCCCCCGGCTACACGGTCGGCCAGCGCCGGGGGCTGGCCATCGGCCGCCCCGCCGAAGACGGCCAGCCGCGCTACGTGCTCTCGATCCGGCCCGTGTCGAACCAGGTCGTCGTCGGGGCGAAGGATCGCCTCGCGATCGGCAGGGTCGCCGGAGGCCGCTACAGTCTCACCGGCGACCCCGGTTTCGACCTCGCCGAGCCGTTCGAGTGCGAGGTGCAGATCCGGGCCCATGCCGACCCCGTGCCCGCGACGGCGAGGCTCGTGCCCATCGACGAGGCCGAGCGCACCGAGCAGCACCGTGCCGATGCGACCCACGAGATCGTCGCAGACATCGATCTCGACAAGGCGGAGCCGCTGCTCGGCGTCGCACCCGGGCAGAGTGCGGTGCTCTACCTCGGCACGCGGGTGCTCGGGCAGTTCACCATCGACCGGGCGATACCGGTCTAGCAGGGGCGCAGGCGCTACGACAGTCCGGCCGCGCGCGCCCGCTCGACCGCTCCGGGCAGCTCCTCGAGCAGCGCGTCGATCTCGTCCTCACGGGTGTCCGGGCCGAGAGTGAAGCGCAGGGAACCCGCCGCATCATGCTCGGGAACCCCCATGGCGAGCAGCACATGGGATATCTCGGCGACGCCCGCCTGACAGGCGGAGCCGACCGAGGCCGAGACGCCCGCGGCGTCGAGCAGGAACACGAGAGAGTCGCCCTGACAGCCCGGGAACGTGAAGTGGGCGTTGCCCGCGAGCCGCGCACCGGGCTCGGCGGGGTCGGCGCCCCGCATGACGGCGCCCGGCACCGCGGCGCGAACGCCTGCGACGAGCCGATCGCGCAGCGCGGCAAGCCGCGCGATCCGCTCCCCGAGCCCCCGGCCGTCTTGAAGACCGTGGGCGTGATCGAGCGCCGCGGCGAAGGCGACTGCCCCCGCGACGTCCTGCGTCCCGGAGCGCGCACGCTGCTGCGTGCCCCCGTGCAGCAGCGGATCGATGGCGGTCCGCCGGTCGACCACGAGCGCGCCGACGCCCACCGGGCCTCCGACCTTGTGCGCCGAGACGCTCAGCGCCGAGACGCCGGCCGCGCGGAAGTCGACGGAGAGCTGACCGAGCGCGGCGACGGCGTCCACGTGCACGGGGATGCCCGCCGCCCGCGCGATCGCCGCGAGCTCGGGGACCGGCTGGATGCTGCCGACCTCGTTGTTCGCCCACAGGAACGAGACCAGCGCGATCCGATCCGCCCCCTCGTCCTCGATCGCGGCCTCGAGCACCTGTGGACGCAGCACCCCCTCCGCGTCGATCGGCAGCAGGCGCAGGATCGCTCCCTGCGAGTCGCGCAACCATTCCGCGGCCTCGATCGTGGCGTGGTGCTCGCCCTCGGCGATCAGCAGCACCGGGCCCGCGCCCGCCCTGCGGCGCGCCCAGAAGAGGCCCTTCAGCGCGAGGTTGATCGATTCCGTGCCGCCGGCGGTGAGGATCGTCTCCGCGGCGTCGCAGCCCAGCGCCGAAGCGATCCTCTCCCTGGCCTCCTCGAGCCGGTCGCTCGCGGCCTGACCGTGGCCGTGCGTCGACGCCGGGTTGCCGACGGTGCGCAGCGCCTGGGTGTAGACCGCGAGCACCGGATCTGGCATGGGCGAGGTCGCCGCATGGTCCAGGTAGGCGCGGGGCCGCGGGGTGCGCACGACGCTCGGAGCCCGCTAGTAGAGCAGGTTGGCGAGGCGCGCGCGAGCGGCCGATACGCGTGGATCCGAGCCTCCGACCACCTCGAAGAGCTCGAGCAGCCGCTCGCGGATCGCGGTTCGCCCGCCCTCGTCGGCGGTCGCCGCGAAGAGCTCGAGCAGCCGCAGGAAGGCGTCCTCGACGTGACCGCCGGAGACGTCGAGATCGGCGACGCGAAGCTGCGCCTCGACGTCGGAGGGGCTCGCGGCCGCGGCCGCGCGGATCTCGTCGGCGGTCAGCCCCTCCAGCCGGTGCAGCAGCCGCACCTGCACGAGCGCCGCTCGAGCCTCGTGATCGGCGGGGGCCTTCGCCAGCACCTGCTCGTAGGCCTCGACCGCGGCGGCGTAGTCGCCCCGCTCGATCGCGTCGAGCGCCTCGACGTGGGCCGGGTTCACCGGCGGCTCCGCCGGGGCGGCGTCGGGATCGGCCTCGCCCATGTCCGGCGCGTTGACGCGGCCGACGACCCCCTGCTGCTCGGCCAGCTGGACGAGCTGCGAGAAGACGTCTCGCACCTGCTGCTCGGGCACGGCCCCCTGGAAGAGGGGCAGCGGCCGGCCGCCGACGAGCGCGACCACCGTCGGGATCGACTGCGCCTGGAACGCCTGCGCGAGGCCGGGATTGGCGTCGACGTCGACCTTGGCGAGCACGACGCGGCCCGCGAACTCCCTGGTCACCTTCTCGAGCGCGGGGCCGAGCGTCTTGCACGGCTGGCACCACTCGGCCCACAGGTCGACGACCACCGGCACCACCGCGGAGAGCTGCACGACCTGGTCGAAGGTCTGCTCGGAGACGTCGAGCACCAGTGAGGGGATGTCGACGGTCTGGCCGGGGGCGCCGCCGGCCTCCGGCATGCCGGCGGGCGCCCCGCTCGGCGACTGCGCCGCGCGTGCGGCGAGATGGCTCAGGTCGACTGCGCCGCCCGGAATGCGCTCGGGAATCTGCTGGCTCATGATCAGTTCGTCGCCTCCACCAGTTCGGTCGTGTATCCGAGGAGCTGGATCTCTTCGCCGCTCTTGCCGCTCGGCACGAAGAACAGCAGCTGGTGGGCCACCGTGCTCACCATGCTGCTCTGTCGCCCGCTCAATCCTGAGAGCGCCGCGAACGCTCCGACGGCCTTCGGCTGATAGGTCCCGGTCTGCTTCTCGACCCGGGTCTCGAGCACCGTCGTGGTGACGAGCGCTCCCCCGACGCCGGTCGACAGGCTCACGATGGGCGAGTCGCTCTGCGCGGCGCTGACCGTGTACTCGACGTCGGTGCCTCCGTC
>JBFXIT010000028.1:0-15759 GCA_050175655.1 Leucobacter sp. | reverse complement strand
TCGACGCGGCCGTGGAAGGTCACGCGATCCTGCAGCCCCAGCCTCTCGACGAGATGCTCGAGGTGCTTGCGCTGGTCGCCGCCGCCGACGATGTCGAAGCGCAGGTCGAGGGCTGATCCCTCTGCCGGGCGGTGCTCGTCGACGATGCGGGCGATCGCGCGCAGGGTCACGTCGACCCGCTTCTCGCTGGTGAGGCGGCCGACGAAGAGCAGGCGGCTGCGGTCGCGCGGTTCGGGATCGGGCCGGTAGTTCGCGCGGTCGATGCCGCAGCTGATCGGGATCACGCCCTTCAGGTCGACGGTGCGCTCGAGGAAGTCGGCGGCTCGGCGGGTGGGGGTGGTGACGGCGCGCGCCATCTTGAAGGTGCGCTCGGCGTCGTCCCAGGCGAGCTTGAGCACGAGCTGGTCGATGAACGGCGGCATCACCGTGAAGTCGAGGATGTTCTCGGCCATCACGTGGTTGGTGGCGACGATGGGGATGCGCCGCTGCCTGGCGATGCGCGCGAGGCCGCGGCCGATGACGATGTGCGACTGGATGTGCACCACGTCGGGCTGCACGGCTCCGAGCACCCTGCGGGCGTAGTGCTTCGAGCGCCACGGCCACACGAAGCGCAGCCAGTCGTGCGGCAGCCAGCGGACGGCCGGCAGGCGGTACACGGTCATCGGCTGGCCCTCGATCACCTCGGTGCGGGGCGGGGTGCGACGGTACTTCTGGCTGGGCGCGACGATGAACACCCGGTGGCCCCGTGCGACGAGTCCCGCGGCCAGCCGCTCGGTGAAGCGGGCGGCCCCGTTGACGTCTGGAGCGAAGGTGTCGCAGCCGATGAGGATGCGCAGGGGTTCGGTGCGATCGGTGGAGCTCACTGGTGGCGGGCGCCCTTCGGTCGGGGAGTCGGCTGGATTCGGCGGATCGGATCAAGTGTATTCGGTGCGTCGGGGATTCGACCGCAGGGCGCCCGAGCGGGCGGGGGATCGCGCCGACGGGCGCTCCTCGCCGAGGTTCATTTTAAGCTTTGTTTCACTATGCGTTATCGACCTGTGTGTCTACGGCCTGGTATTTATCGGCGCGGGAACGCACGCTTGATCGGTGAGCAAGTTCCACTCCCCAGCCGCCGCCGAGATCGGCCGGCGCATCCGCTCGGTGCGCAGGGGGCTCGGCATCTCGCTCGAGGATCTCGGTGAGCTCGCAGAGGTGAACTGGACCACGATCGGCAAGATCGAGCGCGGCGCCTCGAGCCCGACCGTCGAGTCGCTCGTCCGCATCGCCACGGCGCTCGAGGTCGACGCGGGCGACTTCCTGGAGGGGATCACCGCCGACGCCTACGGGCAGCGGGCCCACAAGCTGACCGCACGCGACCTCATCAAGGCGCGCAAGGGCGAGCGCCGGGCCTGAGGCCCCTCTCGATCCGCCCCCCGGGGTCATCCGCCGGTCGGCCGGCGGCGCACGAAGCGCGGCACCCAGCGGAGGAAGCCGAGCGCGCCGACGAGCCCGATGA
This sequence comes from Leucobacter sp., assembly GCA_050175655.1. Taxonomy (GTDB): domain Bacteria; phylum Actinomycetota; class Actinomycetes; order Actinomycetales; family Microbacteriaceae; genus Leucobacter. The sequence goes on along the minus strand of JBFXIT010000028.1, from coordinate 14,264 downwards.
CCCCCATGACGGCCGTGCCGATGCCCAGTGTCGAGATCGCGACGATGCCCGAGAACAGCGTGGGCGCCACGGCGCCTCCGGCGTCGGTGAGCGTGCGCCACGAGCTGAGGAACGCCGCAGGCTCGTGCCGGGGCGCGACGTCGGCGCCGAGCGTGAGCAGGATGCCGCTGGAGAGCCCGTTGCCAACGCCGATCACGGCGGAGAACATGGCGAACCACATCGCGGCCTCGGGCAGGTCGTGCGTCAGGGAGAGCGCGAGGAACCCGGCCCCCATCAGCAGCATCGAGGGCAGCACCGCCCAGAGGCGCCCGAAGCGGTCCATCACCTGGCCGCTCGCGTAGAAGAGCGCGAAGTCGATCGCCCCCGAGATGCCGATGACGAGGGAGATAGTCTGCGCGTCGAGGCCCAGGGACACGCCCCAGAGGGGCAGCACGACCTGGCGGGCCGAGCGGACCGCCGAGAGCGACGCGGCGGCCAGGCCCAGGCGGGCGAGCACGCCGCGGTGCCGCACCATCGTGCGGAATACGCCGGCGGGCTTCTCTCCCGGCAGGATGACACCGCCGGTCAGCGCCTCGCCGGTGTCTGCGACAGCGGGCCTATCGGCACCGCCGGCGGCCGCGGATCCGCCCGCGCGCGTGCCGCCCGCCGGCACCAGCTGCTCGTCCAGCCGGGTCTCGGGGTCGGGCCCGAGCAGCACGAGCAGCACGCAGGCGGCGAGGCAGACCGCGAAGAACCAGGCCGCCGAGGCCTCTGCGCCCGTGATCCCGAGCAGCAGCGCGCCGACGAAGGGGCCGGCGAACATGCCGAGGCGGAAGGACCCGCCGAGCAGCGAGAGCGCCCGGGCCCGGTAGCCGAGCGGCACCCGGGTGGTCATGAAGGCGTGGCGGGCCAGTCCGAAGGCCGCGGCGCACAGGCCGACGACGAACACCCCGACGGCCAGCAGCCACAGCGTGGGCGCGAGTGCGAGCCCGGCGACGCCGAGCAGCGCGAGGGTGCCGGCGCCGACCATGGTGAGGCGCTCGCCGACGCGGGCGACGAGCCAGCCGGCGGGCACGTTGCCGCAGAGCTGGCCGATCACGAGGGCCGAGGCGATGAGGCCCGACGTGGCGAGGTCGGCGCCCAGCTTCGCGGCGATCACCGGGATGAGCGGCAGCACCGCGCCCTCGCCGAGCGCGAAGAGCACGGTGGGGCCGTAGATCATCGGCGCGAAGCGCAGCAGCACCCTCCGGGTCGAGTCGACCATCGCACTCCCTCCGATCGGCCGACCTCCACCTTACTCGTCGAGCAGCTCGGCCTCGATCACCTCGTCGTCGTCACCGGTGCCGCCGAAGCCCGCAGCACTTGCGGCGGCCGCCTGAGGCGCCGGGCCCTCGCTCGTGAGCTCGAGCGAGTCGCCGTCCTCCGCCACGTCGACGCGGACGAACGATCCGTCGCGCACCTCGCCCGAGAGCACGCCGCGCGCCAGCCGGTCGTCGATCTCGTGCTGCATGAGCCGCCGCAGCGGGCGTGCGCCGTAGATCGGGTCGTAGCCGCGCGCCGCGAGCCAGGCCCGAGCCGCGGGGGTGACCCCGAGGGTGAGGCGGCGATCCGACAGCCGCGCCTGCAGCCGGTCGACCGACAGCTCCACGATCTGCGCGAGATCCTGCTCCGAGAGCGGGTGGAAGATCACCATCTCGTCGAGCCGGTTCACGAACTCGGGCTTGAAGGCGCGGCGCACCGTCTCGCGCACCGCGTCCTCCTTCTCGGCCCACGGCATGTCGGGGTCGATGAGGTACTGGCTGCCCAGGTTCGAGGTGAGGATCAGGATCACGTTGCGGAAGTCGACCGTGCGGCCCTGACCGTCGGTGAGGCGCCCGTCGTCGAGCACCTGCAGCAGCACGTCGAACACCTCGGGGTGCGCCTTCTCGACCTCGTCGAGCAGCACGACCGAGTAGGGGCGCCGGCGCACGGCCTCGGTGAGCTGGCCGCCCTGCTCGTAGCCGACGTACCCGGGAGGGGCGCCGACGAGGCGCGACACCGAGTGCTTCTCGCCGTACTCCGACATGTCGATGCGCACCATGGCGTGCTCGTCGTCGAAGAGGAAGTCGGCGAGCGCCTTCGCGAGCTCGGTCTTGCCGACGCCGGTCGGGCCGAGGAAGAGGAAGGATCCGGTCGGCCGGTTGGGGTCGGCGATGCCCGCGCGGGATCGCCGCACCGCGTCGGCGACCGCGCGCACGGCCTCGGTCTGCCCGATCAGGCGCTTGCCCAGCTCGCTCTCGAGCGAGAGCAGCTTCTCGGTCTCGCCCTGCAGCAGCCGGCCGACGGGGATGCCGGTCCAGGCCGCGACGACGCCCGCGATGTCCTCGTCGGTCACCTGCTCGTTCACCATGCGCGGCTCGCCGCCCACCTCGTCGGCCATCTCGGCCTGCTCGGCCTCGGTGAGCTGCTTCTGGATCACCGGGATCTCGGCGTACAGCAGTCTCGACGCGCGCTCGAGGTTGCCCTCGCGCTGCGCGACCTGCGCCTGCATGTTCAGCTGGTCCAGCTTCTCGCGCAGCTCGCCCACCCGGTTCAGCGAGGCGCGCTCGCGCTCCCAGCGGGCCTCGAGGCCGCCGAGCTGGGCCTCCTTGCCGGCCAGATCCTCGCGCAGCTTGGCGAGGCGCTCCTTGGAGGCGTCGTCCTTCTCCTTCTTCAGCGCGAGCTCTTCGAGCTTCAGGCGGTCGACTGCGCGGCGCAGCTCGTCGATCTCGACCGGCGCCGAGTCGATCTCCATGCGCAGCCGGCTCGCGGCCTCGTCGATCAGGTCGATGGCCTTGTCGGGCAGCTGGCGGGCCGTGATGTAGCGGTTCGACAGGCTCGCGGCGGCGACGAGCGCGCTGTCGGCGATCGTCACCTTGTGGTGCGCCTCGTAGCGCTCCTTCAGACCGCGCAGGATCGCGACCGTGTCCTCGACGCTCGGCTCGCCCACGTACACCTGCTGGAAGCGCCGTTCGAGGGCCGCGTCCTTCTCGATGTACTCGCGGTACTCGTCGAGCGTGGTCGCGCCGATCAGCCGCAGCTCGCCGCGGGCCAGCATCGGCTTCAGCATCTGCGACGCGGCGACCGACGACTCGCCGCCGCCCGCGCCCATGAGCGTGTGCAGCTCGTCGATGAAGGTGATGATCCTGCCGTCGGAGTCCTTGATCTCCTGCAGCACGGCCTTCATGCGCTCCTCGAACTCGCCGCGGTACTTCGCGCCGGCGATGAGGGCGGAGATGTCGAGGCTGATGAGCTCCTTGTCCTTGAGGGAATCGGCGACATCGCCCGCGACGATGCGCTGGGCGAGGCCCTCGACGACGGCGGTCTTGCCGACGCCGGGCTCGCCGATCAGCACGGGGTTGTTCTTGGTGCGCCGGGTGAGCACCTGGCTCACGCGGCGGATCTCGCTGTCGCGGCCGATGACGGGGTCGAGCTTGCCCGAGCGGGCGACCTCCGTCAGGTTGACGCCGAACTGCTCGAGCGCGCTCTGCTCGCCCTCGCCCTGCGCGGGCTGCCAGTTTGCCTGCATCTGGATCCTTTCTCGTTCAGCAGACAGCTGCAGCCGATGCGGCGTTTCCGCAGCCGCTGCAAACTTGAGTGAATTTGACTCAAGTTTACTCCGGCTCGCCGGATTCCGCTAGTGGTCGCGCTTCAGCATGGTCGACACCGCGATGTCGCCCGCGATCCTGCGGTATCCCTCGTGCCGGGCCTCGTCGAGCAGATCGCGGCCGAAGAGGGTCTGGAACGTGTAGCGGTTGGCGACGTGGAACACGGCGTACGAGCTGATGATCATGTGCAGGTCGAGCGCATCGACGTCGTCGCGGAAGACGCCCGCCTCGACCCCGCGCCGGAGGACCCGCTCGGCCGTGTCGATGGCGGTCAGGTTGAGGTCGGGGATCACCTCGGACTTCGAGATGATCTCGGCGTGGTGGATGTTCTCGATGGCGACGAGCCGCACGAAGTCCTTATGGCTCGTGTGGTGATCGTAGGTCAGCTCGGCCAGCACCCGCAGCGCCTCGACCGGCTCGAGGTGGTCGATGTCGAGCTGCTCCTCGAGCGATCGGATCACCCGGTAGGCGCTCTCCATGACCGCGAGGTAGAGCCCCTCCTTCGAGCCGAAGTAGTAGTAGATCATGCGCTTGGTCGTGCTGGTGAGACCGGCGATCTCGTCGATCCGCGCTCCCGAGAAGCCGTGGGCCGAGAACTCGGCCGTGGCCACGCGCAGGATGTTCTCACGAGTCTGCGCGGCATTGCGCCTGCGCACCTTCGGCTCCTCCGCCGAGAGGGATGAAACGTGATCCATTGAATGCTCCTGTGAACTCACCGCTGCTATCAGAATGTCACAGTCGGGATGCCGAGGCTGCCAAGACGCCGCCGTCTTCAGAACATCGCGGTCGGGAGCAGGATCGAGCCGATGCCTCCGGTCACGGGCAGCGCGGGGCAGGCCGCCTGGAACTCCCAGCGGCCCGCAGCGGCGGCGTGCGCGGCGACCGCCTCGAGATCGAGCATCTCGCCGAGCGGCATGCCCAGATCCCTGATCAGCACGCAGTGCAGCGGCATCTCCGATCCGTCGAGGGAGGGCGCCACCTCGACGCCCCAGTTGTCCGCGGCCACGAAGGCGACATCCCGCTCGCGCAGCCACTCGGCCGTGTCGAGCGCCAGACCGGGCTCGGTGGCGAAGAACGCGTCGCGGTCGAGATCCTCCGTGAACCTGGTGATCCACCCCGTCCGCACGAACAGCAGGTCGCCGCTGCGCACCTGGACGCCCTGGGCTCGCGCCGCGCGGTCGAGATCGGCGGCCGTGATCGGCTCGGCGTCGTCGAGCCTCGCCCGCCCGCTCAGCCGGGGCAGGTCGAGCAGCACCCCGCGGCCCTGCACGCGCGAGGCGTAGTGCTGCATGCCGAGGCGGGAGGCGCCCGACCAGCCGACGGCCTCGATCGGCACGCCGTTGTAGAGCGCGCCGTCGTAGCCCACGTGGGCGAGGCCGTCGAGCTGGGTGGCGCACTGGAGGTGCACGAACAGCGCGTCGTCGAAGTAGTGGAACCCGCTGGGCGCGGGCGGATCCGCGGGCGTGCGCGTCATGATGTGCAGCGGGTTCTGCCGGCCGGCGGCGCCCGTCTGCGGCCCGTGCCGGTCGAGCGGCAGCCCGAGGTCGAAGGCCTCCCCCGACCGGGCGAGCGCCGCCCCCGCGGCACGGCACTCGGCGGTGATGAGGTTGAGGGTGCCCAGCTCGTCGTCGGCGCCCCAGCGGCCCCAGTTCGACAGGCGTCGCCCCACCTCGCGGTATTCCTCCGCGGCCTCATCCATCGCGCATCGCCCCCCGAATCGAGAACCCTGAGCCGAGAACCCTGAAATCGAAACTACCGCCCCGACCTGCGCTTGCGCCTGCTGTTGAACGAGTCGAGCAGCACGGCGAGGAAGATGAGCGCGCCCTGCACGAACTGCACCCAGAACGCCGAGACGTTGAGCAGGGTGAGGCCGTTGTTGATCACGCCGATGAGCAGCACGCCGATCAGCGTGCCGATCATGCTGCCCTTGCCGCCGAACAGGCTGGTACCGCCGATCACCACCGCAGCGATGACCTGCAGCTCGGTACCGATCGCGGCGTTCGGCGTCGCCGAGTCGAGGCGCCCGAGCAGGATGATGGCCGCGACGCCGGCCGTGAGGCCCGCGATCACGTAGGCCGCGAAGATCACGCGCTTGACGTTGATGCCCGAGAGCCTCGCCGCCTCGGCGTTGCCGCCCACCGCGTAGATCTGGTGGCCGAAGGTCGTCTGCGAGAGCACGAAGTGGGCGACGATGAACAGCAGCAGCGTGACGAGCGCCGACGTCTTGATGTCGAAGATCGCGGAGGCGCCGAGCCAGTTGAGCGATTCGGGCAGGCCGTAGACCGACTGGCCCTGGCTGATCTGCAGCGTCAGCCCGCGGGCCATGCCCATGACCGCGAGGGTGACGATGAAGGGCGCGAGGCCCAGCCAGGCGACCGAGGCGCCGTTGAAGGCGCCGACGACGATCGCGACGAGCACCACCACCGCGATCCCGAGCAGCCCCGAGCCCGTGGTCTGGGCGACGATGGCGCCGACGAGGCCCGAGAGCGCGATGTTCGAGCCCACCGAGAGGTCGATCCCGCTCGTGATGATCACGAACGTCGCGCCGATGGCCGCGATGCCGACGACCGCGCTCTGGGTGACGATGTTGGTCAGATTGCTCGCCGTGAGGAAGTTCGGCGTCATCACCGAGAGCACCACGGAGACGAGCACGAGCGCCACCACGATGGGGGCCAGGTTGCTGTTGCTCGCGCTGCGCATCCAGCGCTTCGCGCCGGACTCGGTGCTCGTCTCGCCGACGATGGTCGTTTCGCTCATGGGGTCGAGCCTCCTGCCGTTGCTCCCGCCCCGGAGGACAGGTGAAGAATCTGTTCACGTTCGAATGCGTCGCGCCGCAGCTCGGCGACGATGCGGCCGGATGCGAGCACGTAGACCCGATCGGCGACGGCCAGCACCTCGTCGGTGTCGGAGCTGCTGACGAAGACCGCCGCGCCACGCTCGGCGAGCTGGAAGATCTCCTCGTAGATGCCCGCCTTGGCCCCGACGTCGACGCCGCGCGTCGGGTCGTCGAAGAACGCGACCCTCGGCCTGCGCTCCGATATCCGGGCGACGACCACCTTCTGTTGGTTGCCGCCGGAGAGCTCGCCGATGGCCTGCTTCGTCGAGTGCAGGCGCACCCGGTAGCGCGCCACGACCTCGCGGGCGAACGCGCCGACGCGGCGGAAGTCGATCACACCGGCCTTCGAGACGTCGCCGTAGGCGCCGTAGATGAGATTGGACTCGACGGTGCCGTCGAGGATGAGCCCGTCCCGCTTGCGATCCTCGGAGGCGTAGAGCAGACCGGCCCGCATGGCGTGGCGGATAGATCCCGTTCTCACCCGGGCGCCGTCGACCGCGATGGTGCCCGAGGCCACCGGCGCGACGCCGCAGAGCGCCCGCATCAGCTCGGTGCGACCCGCACCGGCCAGGCCGACCAGGCCGACGATCTCGCCGGATCGCGCGGTGACGGCCGCGCTCCGAACGCCGGGCGCGTTCACGCCCTCGACGTCGAGGATCACGTCTCCGAGCTCGCGCGGGCGCCACGGGTAGGCCTGTTCGAGCTCGCCGGCCAGCATGGCGCGCACGAGCGAGCGCTCGTCCCACTCCGCCGTCGGCCCCTCGGCCACCTTCCGGCCGTCGCGCAGCACGATCAGGCGATCGGAGATGCGGAAGAGCTCGTCGAGGTGATGGGTGACGTAGAGGATCGTCATGCCCTGCTCGCGCAGTCGCTCGACCACGCCCAGCAGCGTCTCCACGTCGGCCTCGGGCAGCGACGAAGTCGGCTCGTCGAGCACGAGCACCTTCGCATCGCGCACGAGGCATCGGGCGATCTCGGCGAGCTGACGCTGCGCGAGGGTCAGCTCCCTGAGCGGCGTGTCGAGGGAGAGGCGGTCGAGGCCGACCACCTTGAGCCCCTCGAGCGCGCGCCGCCGGTTCGCCCGGGTGCGCTTGACGCCCCAGCGCGAGTCGAGGTTGCCGAGCAGCACGTTCTCGAGCAGCGGCAGATCCGGCACATCCGTGAGCTCCTGATAGATCACGCTGACGCCGGCCTCGATGACCGCCCTCGTCGAGTTCGGCAGCGGGCGGCCGTCGATCTCGACCGAGCCCGAGGAGGGCTCGATCGCACCCGAGAGGATGCGGATCAGCGTCGACTTCCCGGCGCCGTTCTCGCCGACGAGACCGGTGACGGTCCCGGCCGGGAGGGCGAATCCGATCCCCTCGAGAACGGTGTTCGTTCCGAAGGTCTTGGAGACGCCCTCCAGCCGGACGATGGCGGGATCAGCCGATCTCATCCGCCCAGATCCCGTACTCGAGCACCTCTGCCGAGTCGATGTTGGCGGGCGTGAAGACCATGCCCGGCCACTCGATGAAGCCCGACACGTCCTCGCCCTTCTCGAGCGCGGCGATGTTGGTCATCACGAGCTCCGCGAGGCGGATGGGGTGCGAGGCGACGCTCATGTCCTGGCGGTTGGCGCGGATGTCGGCCACGGCCGGAGCCGGGGCGTCGTTGCCGGTCACGAAGATGTGCCCCTCCTCGCCGACGGGCACGAACAGGCCTGCGGCCTCGATCGCCTTCGTCGAGCCCTGAGCCATGCTGTCGTTCGCGTTCATGATCGCGTCGACGTCGGGGTGGGCCTGGAGGATGGTCGACAGCGCCTGGAAGGTCTTGTCGGTGTCGAAGCCGCCGTCGGCGCGGGCCACGACCTCGATCCCGGGGTACTGGCCGACGATCTCGTCGAAGCCCTTCGTGCGGTCGGCGCCTGCGGCGCTGCCCGCGATGCCCTGCATCTCGACGACCTTACCCTTCGGCTCGCCGTACTTCTCGGTGAGGAAGTCGACGATGCCCTGGGCGCTCTGCTTGCCGATGTTCACGTGATCCATCGCCACGGTGAACTGGATGGCGTCCGACTCGATCGTGTCGGAGATCGCGACGACGGTGGCGCCGGCCTCGGTGGCCTGCTCGATGGCGGGGACGATGGCCGAGGCGTCCGCCGGGCTCACCACGATGTAGTCGGCGCCCTGGTTCACGAGGTTCTGGATGTCGCTGGCCTGGACGTTGTTGTCGCCGTTCGAGTTGGTCTGGATGAGACGGAAGCCGTGCTCCTCGGCGCCGTTCTCGAGGCCCTTGATGAGGCCCGCGAAGTAGGGGTTGGTCAGCGTGTAGCCCGAGAAGCCCACGACGACCTCGTCGCCGCCCGTGTCGCCGCCGCCCTGCTCGGCCGAGGCGCAGCCGGTCAGCGCGAGGGCGATGCCCGCAGTGGCGGCGAGCGCGCCGAGGAGGCGCGTGCGCAGTTTCTTGTTCGGAGTCATCATCGATTCCCTTTCATTTTCTCTGATATCGATTGTGAACGGTGGTCCGGTGTGGTGGATGGTGGTCAAGCGCCGACGGGCTCCCCTCGGCGATGAGGTCGAGGAAGTGCTGCCGCATGCGGTCGTGGTCGGGTTCGAGGCCGGTGATGATCCTCAGGCTGTCGGCGGCCTGGCCGACCGCCATCCTGCCGCCGTCGAGCACCCGGTGCCCGCGCCGCCGCGACTCGCGCAGCAGCTCGGTCTCGAGGGGCAGGTAGACCACCTCGGCGACCCAGGCCGACGGCGCGAGCGATGAGGGGTCGAAGGGCAGGCCGGGGCTGAGCTCCATGCCGGTCGGGGTGGCGTGCACGACTCCGTCGGTCGCCGCGAGCGCGGCGTCGAGGCCGCTCATCGGGGCGGTCTCGAGGCGGGAGCCCGGGAACGCCGCGCGGAACCGCTCGACGAGTGCCTGCGCGCGCGACTCCTGCATGTCGACCACGCAGAGCCGCTCGACGCCCAAGGTGAGCAGCGCGTAGGCGGTGGCAGCCCCGGCGCCGCCGGCGCCGACCTGCACCACGGTGCTGCCCTGCAGGCCGCCGATGCCGTGGTCGATCGCCGTGCGGAATCCGCTCCAGTCGGTGTTGTGGCCGACCGATCCGCCCTCGTCGAAGATCACGAGGTTCACCGCGCCCAGGCGCTCGGCCGAGGGGCTGAGGCGGTCGATGTGCTCGATGACGAGCTGCTTGAAGGGGTGGGTGACGTTGATGGCGTCGTAGCCCTCGTCGCGGATGGCGCGCATGATCCGGGGCAGCTGATCGGTCGTCTCGCCGGTCTCGGCGATGTCGATCACCCGGTACTCGTAGTCGAGGCCGAGCCGCTCCGCCTCGCGGCGGTGCATCGGAGGGGTGAGCGACTCGGTGATGCCCTCGCCCAGGAGGCCGACGAGGGTCATGCCGCCCCTCCCGCGCGCTCCGCCTCGAACCTCCGGGCGAGCACGGTCACCGCGGCGGCATAGCTGTCGGCACCGGCGCCCGAGATGGTCGCGGCGGCGCGGGGCGCGACGTAGGAGGTCTTGCGGAAGGGCTCCCGCGCATGGACGTTGCTGAGGTGCACCTCGACCACGGGCACGGTGATCGCCCCCACGGCGTCGCCCAGCGCGACGGAGGTGTGGGTGAGCGCCGAGGGGTTCAGGATCACGCCCGCGTAACGGCCCGGGGCGGCGTGGAGCGCATCGATCAGCACCCCCTCGTGGTTGCTCTGGAGCAGCTCGATCTCGATCCCGTGCGGCGCGGCGGCCTCGGCGACGATGGCGACGATCTCGTCCTGGGTGAGAGTGCCGTAGATGCGGGGCTCGCGAGTGCCGAGCAGGTTGAGGTTCGGCCCGTGCAGAACCAGCACTCGTTCAGACATCCTCGTCATCGTCCTTCCGCGTCGCCGCTTCATGTTCATTACTAACTAGATAGTACATTAAGGATTCATTACGGCCGCGTCAAACCGATGTTTCCGAATCGTGATCTGCGGGGCGGCCGCCCGCGCGCCCGCGCCGATCGCGATCCGCACGGAACCGGCCGAAACCGGCTGGTGACTTTTTATTAACCATTTGGTACATTCTTGGCATGCGCACCTCGATCGCCACCGTCTGCCTCTCCGGAGGCCTCGTAGAGAAGCTCCACGCCTGCGCCGAGGCGGGCTTCGACGGGGTCGAGATCATGGACGCCGACCTCGTCTCCGCCTTCGAGTCGCCCGAGGAGATCCGCGCCCTCTGCGCCCGCCTGGGCCTGAGCATCGACATGTTCCAGCCGCTGCGCGACATCGAGAGCGTCGACGACGCGGTGTTCGCCGACAACCTGCGCCGCGCCGAGGCCAAGTTCGACGTGATGGAACGACTGGGAGCCGATCTGATCCTGCTGTGCAGCAACGTCGGAACCGCGACGGTCGCCGACGAGGCGGTGGCGGTCCGGCAGCTCGGCGAGCTCGCCGACCTGGCGGCGAGGCGCGGCATCCGCATCGCCTACGAGGCGCTCGCCTGGGGCCGGTACGTCAGCGACTACCGAGACGCCTGGCGACTCGTGCAGCTCGCCGACCGGCCCAACCTCGGCGTGTGCCTCGACAGCTTCCACGTGCTCTCGCGCGGGCACGACCCGAGCGGCATCGAGAGGATCGACCCGGCCAAGCTCTTCTTCCTGCAGCTCGCCGACGCGCCAGAGCTGCAGCTCGACGTGCTCTCATGGAGCCGCCACCACCGGCTCTTCCCGGGCGAGGGGGAGTTCGATCTCGTCGGGTTCCTCGGGCACATGATCCGCGCCGGGTACACCGGCCCGCTCTCGCTCGAGATCTTCAACGACACCTTCCGCCAGACCGACGTCCTGCGCACCGCCCAGCATGCGCTCCGCTCGCTGAACTGGCTCGCCGATCGCACGGCCGCCGAGAACGGCTGGGCCGAGGATCGGCTCGACGCGCCCCAGGAGCCCGACGGCATCGACTTCGTCGAGATCGCGGGAGAGGATCTCAGCGCGGTCGAGCAGCAGCTCGACCAGCTGGGCTTCGTCTTCGCCGGCCGCCACCGCAGCAAGGCGGTTCGCCTCTGGTGCGCCGGAGAGGCCCGGGTCATCATGAACGAGCAGACCCACGATCCGGGCGCGCGGCTGCTCGGCATGGGCCTCCTCGTCGGCGACGCCGAGGCCGCAGCTCGGCGGGCGCAGGGCATCGGCGCACCGGCGGTGTTCCGCCGCACCTCCGCGGGCGAGCAGCACCTCTCCGCGGTGGCCGCACCGGACGGCACCGAGGTGTACTGGGCCGACCGCGCGATCAGCGCGGCGTGGCAGGGCGAGTTCGACGGCGGGTTCCGCGAGGGCGGAGCGACGGGTCAGCACGGGCAGAGTCGGCACGGGCAGGGCGGCGGCGAGCTGAGCGGGCGCATCGACCACATCAACATCGCCACCCCCTGGCAGCACTACGACGAGGCGGTGCTCTTCAACACCAGCGTGCTCGCGCTCGAGCCAGAGCCGGCGGCGGAGCTGCCGGGGCCCCGCGGGCTCGTGCGCAGCCAGGTGATGCGCACGGCCGACGGCGCGGTGCGCCTGGCCATGAACCTCGTGCCGCCGACCGCGGCCCTCCCGCCCCGGCACGTCGCCGTGCGGGTGGACGACGCGCTGGCGGTCGCCCGCAGCGCGCGGGAGCGGGGCCTCCGGTTCCTCCCGATCCCCGGCAACTACTACGACGACCTCGAGGCGCGCTTCGGTCTCGACCCCGCGCTGCTCGCGGAGCTCCGGGAGCTCGGCCTGCTCTACGACCGCGACGCCGCCGGATCCTTCATCCACTTCTACACGCCCACGATCGACGGCGTCTTCTTCGAGATCGTCCAGCGCATCGGCGCCTACGACGGGTACGGCGCTCCCAATGCGCCCGTGCGACTCGCGGCGCAGCCGGTCGTCGCCCAGGGCTGATGGCGCGGTCGCCTCGGCGGTGACGAGCGCCCCGGGGCTCGGGCGGCTAGTGCCGGCCCTCGAGCGCGAGCCGGTCGATCTCCTCCTGGTTCTCGACGTAGGGGGTGCCGTGGGTGTGGAAGGTCGCCACGGTCTTCATGCCCCAGGCCTGCCCCTTGGCGCGCTCGGCCTCGCTCCACTCAACGGTGGGCCAGTCGGGATCGAGCAGCAGCCGCGCCTGCGCGTTGGCGAACTCGATGCGGTTGCCGCCCGGCTCCCAGACGTAGAGGAAGAAGGTCTGGTTGATGGCGTGCTTGTAGGGGCCGTACTCGATGTAGACGCCGTTCTCGAGGCAGATGTCCGCGGCGCGCAGGATGTCCTCGCGCGAGTCGGGGGCGAAGGCGAGATGGTGGAAGCGCCCGCGCTCCCGGGTCCAGTCGTCGGAGTAGACGACGTCGTACGACTTCTGGTGGAAGCGGAACCAGCGTGCGCCGTAGCCCCCGTCGTCGAGCACCACGCGCTCGGACTCGCGCGACTTCATCACATCGGCCCAGAAGTCGCCCGCGGCGGTGACATCGCTCGCCAGGTAGTTGATGTGGTCGAGGCGGCGCACGTTGACGCCCCGGCCCGGGAAGGCGGAGGCCTGGTTCTTGAGCGCCGGGCGGTCCTCGGCGTCGGGAGCGTAGAGCTCGGTGTCGTAGTAGAGCGCCATCAGGTGGCCGTCGGGATCCTCGAACTCGTACGAGCGCCCCACCCCCACCTCGGGGTCCCGCCAGCCGTGCCCGAGGCCGGCGGCCTCGATCGCGGCGACGCGGCGCTGCAGCGCCTCCTCGCTCGTGGTGCGGAACAGCGTGCGGCCGACCCCGTTGGTGTGCGACGCGGTGAGCTTGATCGAGTAGAGCTGGTATTCGTCCCAGCAGCGGAGATAGGCGGAGTCGCCGATGCGGGCGACCTCGCGCATGGCGAGCAGGTCGCGGAAGAAGTGCAGGCTCTCCTCGAACTTCGGGGTGAAGAGCTCGATGGCGCCCATGTGGGCGAGGTCGAAGTTCTCTGCGAGGGCCATCTTCGTCTCCTGCCGGATCGCGCGGGTGGATCGCCCCCAGTGAAGCACACGGCAGACGGGCGGTCAATACTTTGTCAATCAAATTGTTAACAAAAACACGAGGGCGCGCTCCGGCCTCGTATCCGGCTTTGTATGCTGGTGGCGAAGGGTGCGCAGACACCCGATCCGACCCCTCTCCCCCACGGACAACGGAGCAGCGATGGCCACAGCCGGCCCCGAGACACTCGTCGCCGAGCGGGTGCGCGACGCGATCATGGGCGGGGATCTCGTACCCGGTCAGCGACTGGTCGAGGCCGATCTCATGGCGCAGTACGCGGTGCCGCGCGCAGCCGTGCGCACGGCGCTCGGCACGCTCGCGGTCGAAGGGCTGGTCGAGCGCGAGCCGAACCGCGGAGCCCGGGTGCGCGCCGTCGGGATCGACGAGGTGATCGAGATCGTCGAGCTGCGTCTCGGCATCGAGCCGCTCATCGCCCGGAGAGCCGCGGAACGGCTGGACGACACCGGGGCCGAGAGGCTGGCCGAGGTGAGGTCGGGCCTCGAGCGCTCGCTCGCAGAGGGCGACCTGCTCGCCTATTCCCAGACCTCCCGCGAGCTCGACCGGCTGCTCCGCGAGCAGAGCGGGCACCTCACCGGCGCCCGGGTGCTCGGCAGGCTGCTGGCCCAGGCGGCCAGGTTCCACCTGCACCTGGCGCTCAAGCCCGGGCGGGTCAAGCGATCCGGGCCCGAGCACTTCGCCATCATCGACGCAGTGCTCGCCCACGACGCCGGAGAGGCCGAGACGGCGACCCGTCGGCACCTCACCGGCATCCTCGACGACCTCGAGGAGCTGCGGGCCGGGCAGACCGGCGCGCATCGAACCGACGGAGTCGCCGAGGCTCCCGATGCGGCCGATGCGGCCGATGC
>JBFXIT010000027.1:0-16054 GCA_050175655.1 Leucobacter sp. | reverse complement strand
CCGGAGGGGTCGGTGACCGACGGCATCACGACCGTCGTGCCCAGAAAGCAGTTGACGACCTCGCCCAGTTCGGCTCGCCCGCCCTGAAACTCACCGATCACGCGCTCGAGTTCGCTGATTTGCTGCATGGTTCATTATCCCGCGTCGAGGATCGGGCTTGCTGTGATCGCACCGGGTTCGCGCCATTCGATGCCCGGATAGCGTTTGAACCAGCTCACCTGGCGTCGCGCGTACCGCCGCGTGAGCGCCTGGGTCTCGGCGATCGCCCCGGTCTCATCCATCTCGCCGCGCAGCTGCGCAAGCGCCTGCGCGTAGCCGATGGCGCGGCTCGCCGTCCTCCCCCGCTCGATGCCGTGCGGGATCAGGGCCCGTGCCTCGTCGAGCAGCCCGTCGGCCCACATCTGCTCGACACGGCGATCGAGGCGCTCGACCAGCTCCGCCCGCTCGCAGCGCATCCCGACGATGCGGGTTCCCGGCCGCCAGAGCACGGGCTCCTCGGGCAGGGTCACCTGCGCGTCGCCGCCCAGCATCGCCACTTCGAGCGCGCGTACCACACGGCGGGGGTTGCGGGCGTCGACCGCTGCGGCTGCCGCGGGATCGAGCGCGCGCAGCCGTTCGAGCAGCGGATCGACGCCTCCGCTCTCGAGATCGCGCTCGAGAGCGGCCCTCAGCGCCTCGTCGCGCGGCGGGAAGCTGAAGTCGAAGAGCACGCTCGAGACGTAGAGGCCCGAGCCCCCGACGAGGATCGCATCGCGGCCCCTGCCCAGGATGCCCTCGATCGCGGCGCGCGCCGCCGGCTGGTACCAGGCGACCGTCGCCTCCTCGCTCGGCTCCAGCGCATCGAAGAGGTGATGCGGGATGCCGCGCCGCTCGGCCGCCGGCAGTTTGGCCGTGCCGATGTCCATGCCCCGATAGAGCTGCATCGCGTCGGCGTTGACGATCTCAGCGCCGACGTTCTCGACACCCATGCGCTCCGCGAGGTCGAGCGAGAAGGCCGTCTTGCCGGTGCCCGTCGCGCCGACGACGGCCCAGAGCATCGGCGGGCGCCCGCTCACAGCGAGCGGATGGTCGGCATGCCGAGACCGACGGCTCGCGGGGCGCCGTCGATCGCGGCGGGGGCCGGCACTCCGCAGCTCTCGGCCTGGCGGCGGTCCCACGCATCGCCCGCTCGCGTGCGGCGAACGGCGTAGATGTCGGTCTGGTCGGCCAGCAGGAAGTGCGGCGCGGCCGCAGTCACCTTCACGGTCGCGACATCGCCGGGGCGCGGCTCCTCGGCGCCGACGGGCACCGCGAAGTGCACGAGGCGATTGTCTTCGGCGCGGCCGGAGAGGCGACGGGTCTCGGCATCCTTCTTGCCTTCGCCGACCGAGACCAGCACCTCGACCGTGCGACCGATCTGGGCCCGGTTCTCTTCGAGCGAGAGGCGCTCCTGCAGTTCGAGCAGCCGCTCGTACCGCTCCTGCACGACCTGCTTCGGCAGCTGGCCGTCCATGGTGGCGGCCGGAGTGCCGGGCCTGATCGAGTACTGGAAGGTGAACGCGCTCGAGAAGCGGGACTGCTCGACCACGCGCATGGTGTCCTCGAAGTCCTCCTCGGTCTCGCCCGGGAACCCGACGATGATGTCGGTGGTGATGGCGGCGTCCGGGATCCGCTCGCGCACGGCGTCGAGGATGCCGAGGAACCTCTTCGAGCGGTAGGAGCGCCGCATGGCCTTGAGGATCGAGTCGGAGCCCGATTGCAGCGGCATGTGCAGCGAGGGCATGACGTTGGGCGTCTCCGCCATGGCTGCGATGACGTCGTCGGTGAAGGCGGCCGGGTGCGGGCTCGTGAAGCGCACCCGCTCGAGTCCCTCGATCTCGCCCATCGCGCGCAGCAGCTTGCCGAAGGCCTGGCGGTCGCCGAACTCGACGCCGTAGGTGTTGACATTCTGCCCGAGCAGGGTCACCTCGATGGCTCCGTCGTCGACGAGCGCCTGGACCTCGGCGAGGACCTCGCCGGGGCGGCGATCCTTCTCCTTGCCCCGCAGGGACGGCACGATGCAGAAGGTGCAGGTGTTGTTGCATCCGACCGAGATGGACACCCAGCCGCTCGACGCGGAGTCGCGCTTGGTCGGCAGCGTCGAGGGGAACACCTCGAGCGATTCGAGGATCTCGACCTGCGCCTCGTGATTGTGCCTCGCGCGCTCGAGCAGCACGGGCAGCGAGCCCATGTTGTGGGTGCCGAACACCACGTCGACCCAGGGCGCCTTCTCGACGATGGTGCCCTGATCCTTCTGAGCGAGACAGCCGCCGACCGCGATCTGCATGCCGTCGCGCTCGCGCTTGACCCCGGCGAGGTGCCCGAGGTTGCCGTAGAGCTTGTTCGCCGCGTTCTCGCGCACCGCGCAGGTGTTGATGACGACCACGTCTGCGTGCTCGGGATCGTCGGCCGCGACGTAGCCGGCGGCCTCGAGGGAGCCCGAGAGGCGCTCGGAGTCGTGCACGTTCATCTGGCAGCCGAGCGTGCGCACGGTGTAGCTGCGCGGTGAGCCGTCGGAGCGGAGGGTTGCGGGCGACGGCTCGATCACGGTGGCTGCGGCGCTGGACATGTGAGAGATTCTACCGGCGCGGCACCGGTGACCCGTCATAGCCGAGGTCAGCGGAACCGAACGGTGCCCCGAGCAGCAGTCGCGTCGAGCGCTTCCCGCGCGACGCGTACGGCCCGCTCCCCCGACCAGCCTCGGCGGGCGAGGAACCCGAGCAGGCGGCGCTCGGCCGTCTGCCGGTCGAGGCCGACCATGCGACGCGCACGGTCTGAGGCCGCCGTTCGCAGCAGCTCGTCCTCGGCGTCGTCGTCGAGCTCGCCCAGCACCTGCTCGATGATGCCGTCGGGCAGCAGCCGCTCCTTCAGCTTCAACCGGATCTGCATGCGGCTGGCGCGCTTGCGCTCGCGCAGGCTCTCCGCTGTGATCCTCGCGAGCCCGAGGTCGTCGAGATAGAGGCTGCCGTCGAAGTCGAGGATGACCGATTCGACCTCGTGGGCCTCGTGCCCGAGCCGCAGCAGCTCTCTGCGCAGCTCACCGCTCGACCTCGCCCGGCGGGCGAGCAAGCGCACCCCGTCCTCGGTCACGCTGCGGCAGGCCTCTGCGACCTCGGGGGGAGCCTCCGGGGCGTCGAGAGAGGCCTCTGAAATGTCGAGGGAGGTCCCTGCGACATCGAGGGGCGCCTCTGGGGCGGCGGTCTGTCGCCCCAGCCGGGAGCGCAGGTCGATGACCTCGGCGAGGTCGGCCCGTTCGGGCGACACCGGCGCATCGGCCGCCGGGTCGGGCGTCGGAAGAAAGCGCACGGCCATGCGAGCCTCCGTCAGGCGCTGGCCCGCTCGGCGCCGATCTCGGTCACCGGTGCGGCCGCCGCGGTCTCCCCCGAGTCCTTCACGCCGAGCTTCACGAGGATCTTGTCTTCGATCTCGGCGGCGACGTCGGGGTGCTCGATGAGGAAGCGTCGCGAGTTCTCCATGCCCTGCCCGAGCTGGTCGCCATCGTAGGTGTACCACGCGCCGCTCTTCTTGATCAGGCCGTGCTCCACCCCGAAGTCGATGAGAGAGCCCTCTCGCGAGATGCCGATTCCGTAGAGGATGTCGAACTCGGCCTGCTTGAACGGCGGGGCCATCTTGTTCTTGACCACCTTCACACGGGTGCGGTTGCCAACCGCGTCCGTTCCGTCTTTCAGCGTCTGGATGCGGCGGATGTCGAGGCGCACCGAGGCGTAGAACTTGAGCGCCTTGCCGCCCGAGGTCGTCTCGGGGCTGCCGAAGAATACGCCGACCTTCTCGCGCAGCTGGTTGATGAAGATCGCGGTGGTCTTGGTCTGGTTGAGGCCGCCGGTGATCTTGCGCAGCGCCTGCGACATGAGTCGCGCCTGCAGGCCGACGTGGCTGTCGCCCATGTCGCCCTCGATCTCGGCCTTGGGCACGAGGGCCGCCACCGAGTCGATGACGACGAGGTCGACCGAGCCCGAACGGATCAGCATGTCGGCGATCTCGAGCGCCTGCTCACCGGTGTCGGGCTGCGAGACCAGCAGCGCGTCGATGTCGACGCCCAGCTTCTGGGCGTACTCGGGGTCGAGCGCGTGCTCGGCGTCGATGAATGCGGCGATGCCGCCGGCGCGCTGGGCGTTGGCGATGGCGTGCAGCGTCAGCGTGGTCTTGCCCGAGGACTCCGGGCCGTAGATCTCGACGATGCGGCCCCGCGGCAGCCCTCCGATGCCGAGTGCCACGTCGAGGGCGATCGAACCGGTCGGGATCACCTCGACGGGGGGACGCTCAGTGCTGCCCAGGCGCATGATCGCGCCCTTGCCGAACTGCTTGTCGATGTTCGCGAGCGCGGCTTCGAGCGCCTTCTCGCGATCCTGCGGTGCTGCCATCTGGGTCTCCTTCGTTCGAGGCGATGATCGCCGGTTGCTGCCTACCCGCTGTCGTGCCGGTCTCCCGTCGACAAGGCATCGGTGTTCGGTGTTTCAGACTCTAGATCGCACCACCGACATTCACGGTCGGGGGATGAAATCTGTGGAGAAGTGAAGCGTTCGACTCACCTGTGAGCGACAATACACCGGTTCGAACACATATTCGATGATTCGCTGGCGTGTCGCGCGCGGAACATCAGTCCCGCGGCTCGGCGAGACCGCGGCCGTAGCGGCGCTCCGGGGGGATCTGCATCTCGTCGCACAGCGCGGACCAGACCTCGCGCGCCGGAACACCGCGGTCCAGAGCCTCCCGAGCGGTTCCGCCGAGAGCGGTGAGCCAGTGATCGCGCATGAGCACGCCGGCGTAGGCATCGCCGAACTCCTCGGCCATCGCCCTCTGGAACTCGCTCAGTCGCATGGCAACCCAGCCTACGGTCTCAGCGCCCCGTGAGACGAAACCAGCGACACGAAACCTGTGATGCGAAACCAGCGGCGCGAAACGGGAGACCCGAGGAAAACGACGAGAGGCGCCCGGCCTCATCGGCCGGACGCCTCTCGCTCACGATGTTCAGCCGCGTGCGGCCAGCTCGGGCCGGAAGCCCGACACCAGATCCGCCGGCACCGTATCGGGGACCCGGGCGGAGAGGGGAACGCTGAGCCCCTCGACCACGGCGAGCCTCTCGCTCACCTCGCCCATGATGACCGACAGCGGCGTATCGAGCGCATCGGCCACTGCGGCCAGAATCTCACTCGAGGCCTCTTTCTGCCCGCGCTCGACCTCGCTCAGGTAGCCGAGCGCGACGCTCGCCTCTCCCGCGACCTGTCGGAGCGTACGCCCCTTCTGCAGGCGGAAGTCACGCAGCACATCGCCGATCTCCTGTCGAACAAGTACCATCGCTTCCTCCTTCTCTTCTCGCGAACAAGACGAGCTTGCTCTTCCACACTACCCGCAGGTTGCCCTGAGGTCTGCCACCAGTCTGTCTGGCATCACTGGGAACAACCCCGGCGACTCCCCCTTTATTCCTGCGTATTCGCTGAATGTGAGTCGTCTTGACTCAAGTTTAGGGATGGTTGCTGAGAAGGGGCCGCGAATCAGCCGGAAGCGAGGCCCCGCAATTCGTCGAGCAGCACATCGACCGCCGCCCGCACGGTCGCCTGCTGGATCTCGGCTCTCGTCCCCTCGAGGTCGAGCGGCACTGCACGCTCACCGAGCGCGGAGCTGACCCCGAGCCAGACCGTGCCCACGGCCTGACCGGTCTGCGGGTCGGGATCGGGCCCCGCGACGCCGGTCGTCGCAATGCCCACATCTGCCCATCGCGCGCCGACCGCGCAGGCTCGTCGCACGCCGCGAGCCATCTGCCGGGCGACCTCCGGGTCGACCGGACCGTTCTCGGCGAGCAGATCGGCGTCCACTCCCAGGATCGAGTGCTTGAGCGCGGTGTCGTAGGCGATTACGCCGCCGGAGAACGCCGTGGAGGCGCCCGGCACGTCGACGAGGGCCGCCGCGAGCATGCCTCCCGTGAGCGACTCCGCCGTGGCCACCTTCAGTCCCAGCTCCGCCGCGAGGCCTGTGGCGCGCGAAGTGGCGGTCTCGGAGGCCAGTTCGACGGCGCGCGAGGCGGGGGGCTCGGTCGGGCTCACTGCGCGCCCTCCCTGGTCGGCTCGCCGCCCTCGGCCGTGCCCCCGCCAGCGGCCGGCCGGCCGGAGCGCACGAAGTTGACGACGTAGTCGATGCCGCTCGCGAGCGTCAGGACGACGGCGATCGTCATCGTCGCGACGTTCACCCAGTCGACCCAGTCGCCGAGCAGCGCCGGGAACGGGAACAGCGCCAGGGCGATGGCGACCGATTGAGCGACGGTCTTGAGCTTGCCCATCCAGGCGGCGGCCAGAACGATGCTCCGGGCCTCGAACAGGCGGTGCACGGTGATGCCGATCTCGCGCACGAGGACCAGGATCGTGACCCACCACGGCAGTTCGCCGAGGATCGACAGGCCGACGAGGGCGCCGCCGGTGAGGAACTTGTCGGCGATGGGGTCGAGCAGCTTGCCCAGATCGGTGATGAGCCCGCGGGAGCGGGCCAGATGCCCGTCCCAGGCGTCGGTGGCGATCGCCAGGACGAAGAACGCGGCGGCGGCCCATCGCAGCGGCCCCATGCGCCCGTCGTCGGCGAGGAGCATCCAGATGAAGAACGGCGTCGCGACGATGCGCGCGCCCGTGATGATGTTCGGGGCGTTCCAGTTGCTCGGCTTCGCGGCGGGACCGGTCACGACCACCCTCAGTCTCTGCCCGTCAACTGCCAGGCGTCCTCGTCGTCATCGCCGTCGACCTCTTCGAGACCCGCCTGATAGCGGGAGACGGGATCGTCGTAGCGCTCATCGTCGATGCCGAAGGAGGCGGTGTCTCCGAGGGGGTCGATGACCTCGGTCACCGCTTCGGCGAGCGGCTCGGCGGGAGCGGAGGGCGACGAGAAGGAGGCCGGCTCGGGCGGCGTCTGCGGCTGCGCGACGGCCGAGGGAGGCGGTGCCGCCTGACTCGGCCGCACCGATTCCTGCACCTGCGGCTGCGCGGGGCCTGCGCCCCCGCCGGAGATCGCGGCGAGCACCCCCGGCAGCTGCTCGGGCGACACCAGCACGTCACGGGCCTTCGAGCCCTCCGACGGGCCGACGATGTCGCGCGACTCCATGAGGTCCATGAGGCGTCCGGCCTTGGCGAAGCCGACCCGCAGCTTGCGCTGCAGCATAGAGGTCGAGCCGAACTGCGACGTGACGACGAGCTCGACCGCCTGCAGCAGGAGATCGAGATCGTCGCCGATGTCGGCGTCGATCTCCTTCTTCTCGGCTTCCTGCTGCACATCGGCCCGGTACTCCGGACGGGCCTGCGATTTGACGTGCTCGACCACCTTGGCGATCTCGGCCTCGCCCACCCAGGCGCCCTGCACGCGGGTCGGCGTGGCCTCGCCGTTGAGCAGCAGCAGGCCGTCGCCCTGGCCGATCAGGCGCTCGGCGCCGACCTCGTCGAGGATGACGCGTGAGTCCGTGCCCGATGACACGGCGAAGGCGTACCGGCTCGGCACGTTGGCCTTGATGATGCCCGTGACCACGTTGACCGAGGGCCTCTGGGTGGCCAGAACAAGGTGGATGCCCGCCGCGCGAGCGAGCTGCGTGATGCGCTGGATCGAATCCTCGACGTCCCTCGGCGCAACCAGCATCAGGTCGGCGAGCTCGTCGACCACCACGAGCAGGTAGGGGTAGGGCTTCAGCACGCGCTGGCTGCCCTCCGGCAGCACGATCGAGCCGGTTCGCACGGCCTCGTTGAAGTCGTCGACGTGCCGGAAGCCGAAGCTCTCGAGGTCGTCGTAGCGCATGTCCATCTCTTTCACGACCCACTGCAGCGCCTCGGCCGCCTTCTTCGGGTTCGTGATGATGGGGGTGATCAGGTGCGGGACGCCCTGATAGGCGGTCAGCTCGACGCGCTTGGGGTCGACCAGCACCATGCGCACCTCGGCGGGCGTCGCCCGCATGAGGATGCTCGTGATCATCGAGTTGATGAAGCTCGACTTGCCCGAGCCCGTCGCACCCGCGACGAGCAGATGCGGCATCTTCGCCAGATTCGCCACGACGAAGCCGCCGCGCACGTCTTTGCCGATGCCCACGATCATCGGATGCCGGTTGCGCTGGGCCTTCGCCGAGCGCAGCACGTCGCCGAGCGCGACGTTCTCGCGATCCTTGTTCGGGATCTCGATGCCGATCGCGCTGCGGCCGGGGATGGGCGAGAGGATCCGGATCTCGTTCGACGCCACCGCGTAGGCGAGGTTCTTCGAGAGCGCGGTCACCCGCTCGACCTTGACGCCCGGGCCCAGCTCGATCTCGTACTGGGTGACCGTCGGTCCGCGCGAGAAGCCGGTCACCTGCGCGTCCACCTTGAACTGCGCCAGCACCTCGCCGATCGCCGCCATGATCTCGTCGTTCGCCTGGGTGCGCGCCTTCGGGGGGTCGCCCGCGGCGAGCGTTCCCTGGTCTGGCAGCAGGTACGGCGCCGCTGCCGCCTCGGCGGCAGGCGCGACGGCGAAGGTCGTGGTCGCAGCCGCCTCTTCGTGCAGGCGCGACACCTCCGGATCGCCCGCCGCGGCCCACGAGGCGTCCGGGTCGTCGAACCCGTCGAGCAGATCGGCGCCGAGAACGTCGGTGCCGAGAACATCTGTGCGGAAGACATCGGCGTCGATCGCATCGGTCGACTGCTCAGCCTCGAGCGCCGAGTCGAACGCGCGATCCCGTGCACCGCCCTGCTCGCCGAACAGGTCGTCGATCGCGTCGGGTGCGCTTGCGTAGTCGGGATCCTCCTCGCGGCCCGAGGAGTTGCGGCGCCACCACGGCAGCTCGGCCTTCGAGGCCTGCTGCACCAGATCCTCGTCGCCCTCCTCGGTCGCAGCGCCGCGCGGCTCGGCGAGCTGCGCGCCGAAGAGATAGCCGTAGGCCTCCTTCAGGCGCGCCGCGATGCGGCCCGGCGGCGTCTTCGTGACGATCAGCAGGGACAGCGCGAGCAGCAGCGAGAGCACCGGCACCGCGACCCAGACCGTGAGCGCGGCGAGCGGCGCCCCGATCATCCATCCGAGCAGTCCGCCGCTCTCGGCGAGCGCGACCATGCCCTCGCTCGGCTTCGGCCGGCCGCCCAGCACATGCGCGAGGCCTGAGGCGCTCAGCACCGCGAGGCCGAGGCCGATCGCGATGCGCCGGTTGTCGTGGACGCCGGAGGGGTTGTTGAACAGCCAGAAGGCGAAGCCGACCATGATGATGGGCAGCCCGAAGGCGATGCGCCCGAAGAGCCCGCCGAAGGTCCAGGCGCTCAGCTGCGCAGCGACCGGGCTGCCGATGAGGAACCACTCGACCACGACGCCGACGACCGCGAGCAGCACCAGCGCCATCGGGATGCCGTCGCGTCGATCCTCCGGCGCGATCGGCTCGGGCCGGAAGGCCCGCGCCGCGCCGCCGACGGCGTGCGAGAGGCCCCGCCAGGCGCGCGAGACCAGCCCGCCCTGCGGTTCGGGCTCGAGCACCTTGGTCTTCGCCGTCGCGCGCGAACCGGTGGAACCGCGGGATTTCGCGCGTGAGGAAGTCTTGCCGGCCATGCGAACAAGGTACATTCCACCGCCGACATTCTCGCCGAGCACGGGCGGCGAGCCGCCAATCAGCCCCGCGGCCAGCCGCCCATCAGCCCCGGTTCAGGGCCCGGACGAACTTCTTGGCGAGCGGGAGTCCGCGATTCCAGACCCAGTACCCTGGGCCAGGGCGGTCCCACGAGCCGGCGAGCAGGTTCTCGTGCGAGGCGAAGCCGGTCTTGAAGGTGGTGACGCCGTCGTTGATGAGGCCCCCGAGGTCGTAGCGCTCGACGCCGCGATCCTTCATCGCCCGGATCGCGTGCCATTTCAGCGCGTAGTTCGCGCGCAGCCGCTGCCCGGTCTCGTTCATGCCGCCGTAGAGCTCGAAGGCGGTGCGGGCGGAGTTCGCCATGAAGAGGAACGCGACCGGCTCGCCGTCCACGTAGCTGGCCCACACCGGCGCCGCCTCGCCCAGCATCGAGAAGGCGTCGTGGTAGTAGGAATCCTCGTGCAGCCCGAACTCCGCGCGCTCGCTGGTCGCGCGGTAGACCTCGAGGCAGGCGTCGAGCTCTGCGGCCGTCGTCACGGGGCGGATCTCCACGCCCTCCTCGCGCGACGACTTGCGGATGTACTGCCGGTGCTTCTTCGACATGTCTCCCAGCAGCTCGTCCTCGCTGCGGGTCAGGTCGAGGATCAGCGTGCGCGCGGGCAGCACCGGCGTCTGTGCGGTGCGCCAGGCGCTGCCGAGCGGGAAGTCGCCGGCGTTCTCGTCGGGCTCGATCGACACCGCGACGGCGCGGCGCGTGCGGCGCACGTAGTCGGCGACGGCGTCGGCGATCTCGCCGGGGCGCGCAAGAGCGCGGGCGACGACCGGCCCGCGCGGTGCGTAGACGAAGCCGCCGAGGGGGCCGGGCAGCGGCCTGGTGAGCAGCTGGCAGGCCCCGACGACCTCGCCGGCCGCCCCGTCCGCTCCGCCCTCGGCCCGCACGAGCAGGCGCTCCGCGCTCCAGCGGTGCGCGGACTTCAGCTCGCCCCAGCCCCACAGCTGCAGCGGATGCCCGCCGAGGGCGTTCACCGTCTCGTCCCACAGTTCGCGATCGGTGCAGGGCGTCACGTCGAGCGAGACGGTCACGGGCGGTTCCTCCCCAGTTTGCGGCTGACGGTGCCGATGATATCCGAGACCTCCGACGAGCGGACGAGGCGCAGCACCACGATGTAGACGACACCGATGACGAGTGCTTCCACGCAGCAGAAGAGCACGGACGCGAGCACCCCGAGCTCCGGGCTGAGCGCGCGGAACAGCACGGTGAGCGCGATGCCGATCCCGAGGCTCGGGATCGCGGCCGCGACGTACTTCGACAGGCTGCCCAGGATGCGGCGGCCGTCGATCCTGCCGATCTTGCGGCGCAGCAGCCAGGTCGCGATGAGCGCCTCGACGAGCGTGGCGAACGACCAGATCGCGGCGAAGCCGAGACCGATGTAGCGCGGCTCGACGAGCAGCGGGAGCAGCAGCGAGAGCAGGATCACGATCGCCATCTGGATCGTCGTAAAGACGAACGGCGTGCGCGTGTCCGACAGCGCGTAGAAGGCGCGCTGCACCACGAACAGGAAGCTGTAGGCGGCGAGGCTCACGGCGTAGGCCATCAGCGCCTCCCCGAACATCTCCACCTGCGCGGGCGTAGCGCCGAAGTTGATGATGCGGCCGATGAAGGGGGCCGCAGCGACGAGCACCACGGCGGCGTACACCATCACGAGCGCGATCTGACGGGTCGAGGCGGAGAAGTCCTCGCGGAACTCCGCCATGCGGCCCGTCTGACCCCACTCGGAGAGCCGCGTGAAGTAGGCGGTGGCGAGCGACACCGCGATCACCGAGTGCGGCATCATGAAGATGAGCCACACGTTCTGCATGGCGCTCGTCGACGGCCCGTCGCCCGAGCCGATCGCGACGATGTTGTTCGTCACGATGCCGCCGAGCTGCATCACGACCACCATCGCGAGGGTCCAGGTCGCCAGCCGCGCGGTGCTGCCGAGGCCCACGCCCTTCCAACGGAAGTCGGGGCGATAGCGGATCCCCGCTCTGCGCCAGGAGACGAACAGGATCAGCGCCTGCGCGACGATGCCGAGCGTCGCGCTGCCGCCGAGCAGAGCGATCATGCCGGGCGTCCACGCCGTCACCGACATGCGCCCCTCGGGGTCGGCGCCGAAGAGCACGATGAACACGACGATGCCGATGATCGCGATCACGTTGTTGAGCACGGGGGCCCAGGTGAATGGCCCGAACACGCTCTTCGCGTTGAGCACCTCTCCCATCACGGTGTAGACGCCGTAGAAGATGATCTGCGGCAGGCACCACAGGGCGAATGCCGTCGCGAGGGCGAGCTGCTCCTCCCCCCAGTCGAGCGCCGTGATCCAGACGATCACCGGGGCGAAGATCATCGCGATCACCGTGATGCCGACCAGCGCGCTCGTGACGAGGGTGAGGATCTTGTTGATGTAACCTGCGCCGCCGTCGGGGCCGTGCGCGGCCTTCACGATCTGCGGCACCAGCACGGCGTTCAGCACGCCGCCGATGAGGATCATGTAGACCGTGTTGGGCAGCAGGTTGCCGTTCGCGAAGGCGTCCGCGGAGCGCGCGCCGACCGAGCCGATCGCGTAGGCGAGCAGCATGGTCTTGAGGAGCCCGAGAATGCGCGACACCATCGTGCCCGAGGCCATGATCGCGCTCGCGCGGGCGAGGGAGCTCGCGGCCATCAGTAGTACGGGTCCTTCCGCACGGCCAGAGACCACCGCCTGGCGAGGCGATCGCCGATCTTCGCCCAGAGCGCGGCGAGACGGGGCTTCAGGGGCAGCTCGAATGCGCCGGCGTAGTCGGTGATCTCGGGCTGGAACGATCGCTTGAAGCGCCCCACCCCGTGCAGCGGGTGCGCGGTGTCGTCGGCCTGCGCCGCCGGCGGCGCACCGCAGAGGTCGTGCGTGCGGGCGCCGCGCTCGTTCGCCCACCGCAGCACCTCCCACTGCAGCGCGTGCGAGGCGCCGTAGGCCGTCTTGGTGCGCAGCGAGGCGCCGTCCTTGTAGGTCGTCTTGTCGCCGAGCGCCATGGCGAAGGCCCCGGCGACGAGCTCGCCGTCGCGCACGGCGAAGAAGAGCTGGCCCAGGCCCGCGTTCTCGAAGCGCTGCCAGAACTCGCGGTAGTAGCGCTCGTCGCGCAGCACGAAGCGCCCCTCGGCGGTCTCGCGCAGCAGCCGGTACAGCGCCGCGCAGTTCTCGTCGGTCGCGGGCACCCGCTCCGCCGCGATTCCGTCGCGCCGGGCGCGGTTGATCGAGTTGCGCGCCGTCTTGCCGAGACGCGCGAAGACCTCGTCCTCCGTGCCGCCGACGTCCACGAGGATCGTGGAGGGGTTCGGGATGATGCGCACGGCGTCGCGGTAACCCGCGGCGCGGATCGCGGGCGCCGCGGCGGGCCCGATCCGCGGTTCGATCTTCATCAGGAACGCGCCCCGAGAGCGCGCCAGCCTCGCGATCGCCCCCGCTGCCTCGAGCACCTCCTCGACGGTGTCACCGGGCGGTCCGGCGGGCAGATGCCACCACTCCCCCAGCAGCGGCACCCGCTTGACGAGCACGCCGACGGCCAGCGGGGGCCGATCGCTCCCCCGCTCCACGATGACGCGATAGGGGCGGTAGCGCCCGTGCCGCTTGGCCTCCAGGTACTCGTCGCCCGACCACACCTCGCCCCCGGCGGGGTTCGCCGCGACGAGGGCGTCCCAGCGGGAGCGCTCCTCGTCGTTCGCGAAGCGGGCGACGACGGTGCCTGCCACCGCTCAGACCACCACCACGACGGGCACGATCATGGCCTTGCGACGCAGCTTGGTGCCGACCCAGCGGCCGATCGTGCGGCGCACGATCTGCTGCAGCTGGTGGTGATCCACCACGCCGTCCTTCATCGCCTGCTCGAGCGCATCGGCGATCTGCGGCTTGATCTTGTCGAAGACGTGATCGGCCTCGGCCACGCCCTTGGCATGGATCTCGGGGCCCGAGATGATCTGACCGAGGCTGGTCTCGACGACGGTGATCACCGAGATGAAGCCCTCCTCGGCGAGCACGCGGCGGTCGCGCAGATCATCGTCGGTCACCTTGCCCACGCTCGAGCCGTCGACGTAGATGAAGTCGATGTCGAGCTGGCCGACCTGGCGTGCGACGCCGTCCTTCAGGTCGACGACGGTGCCGTTCTCTCCGATGATCGTGCGGTTCTGGGGCACGCCGGTCTCGATGGCGAGGCCCGCGTTCGCGACCAGGTGGCGGTACTCGCCGTGGATCGGCATGACGTTCTTCGGGCGCACGATGTTGTAGCAGTAGAGCAGCTCGCCCGCGGCCGCGTGACCCGAGACGTGCACCTTCGCGTTGCCCTTGTGCACCACGTTCGCGCCGAGCTTCATGAGGCCGTTGATGACCCGGTAGACCGAGTTCTCGTTGCCCGGGATGAGGCTCGAGGCGAGGATCACGGTGTCTCCCTCGCCGATCTCGACCTGGTGCTCGCGGTTCGCCATGCGGCTGAGCACCGCCATCGGCTCGCCCTGCGACCCGGTCGACATGTAGACGATGCGGTGGTCGGGGATGTCGCCGCTCTTCTTGAGGTCGACGAGCACGCCCTCCGGCACCTCGAGGTAGCCGAGATCCGACGCGATCTTCATGTTGCGCACCATCGAGCGGCCGAGCAGCACCACGCGGCGGCCGTTGGCCTGCGCCGCGTCGAGCACCTGCTGCACGCGGTGCACATGGCTCGAGAAGCTCGCGACCACGACCTTGCCCGGCGATCCGGCGATCACCCGCTCCAGCACCGGCCCGATGTCCTTCTCGAGCGGGGTGAAGCCCGGCACGTCGGCGTTCGTCGAGTCGGTCATGAAGAGGTCGACGCCCTCTTCGCCCAGGCGCGCGAACGCCCGCAGGTCGGTGATGCGACGGTCGAGCGGCAGCTGGTCCATCTTGAAGTCGCCGGTGCCGATGACGAGGCCGGCCTCGGTGCGGATCGCGACGGCGAGCGCGTCGGGGATCGAGTGGTTGACCGCGATGAACTCGAGGTCGAAGGGGCCGAAGCGATCCCGATCGCCCTCGGCGACCTCGCGCAGCACCGGTCTGATGCGGTGCTCCTTGAGCTTCGCCGAGACGAAGGCGAGGGTGAGCTTCGAGCCGACGAGCGGGATGTCCTCGCGCCGCTTCAGCAGGTAGGGCACGCCGCCGATGTGATCCTCGTGCCCGTGCGTCAGCACGATGGCGACGATGTCGCCCAGGCGATCCTCGATCTTCGAGATGTCGGGCAGGATCAGGTCGACGCCCGGGTGCGTCTCCTCGGGGAAGAGCACGCCGCAGTCGACGACGAGCAGCTTGCCGTCGATCTCGTAGACGGTCATGTTGCGCCCGACCTCTCCGAGCCCCCCGAGGGGGGTGACGCGGAGGGTGCCCGGTTCGAGCGCGGGCGGGGCGTAGTGAGCAGTCGTCACGGGGTGGGGTCTCCTAGCGGGTGGTGCCGGCGATCTTGGGCAGCGCGCCGCCGGCGGCGGCGTTGCGATCGGGGCGGAAGTTCGAGAAGTCGGCGCCCGGGACGTCGCGCACGAGCGCGAGCTCGTCCTCGATGAGGGCGGCCTCCCACTCCTCCGGGCCGACGAGGGGCAGGCGCACGCGCGGGCTGCCGATGCGGCCGAGGCCGTGCAGCACGTACTTCGCCGCGACGGTGCCCGGCACGTGTGTCATGATGGCGCGCACGAGGGGCTCGAGGCGCTGGTGCTCGGCCCGCGCGGTATGCAGGTCGCCGCGGTTCACGGCGTCGACGATGGTGCGGTAGGGGGCGGCGGTGACGTTCGCGGTCACGCCGATGAGCCCCGTCGCGCCGATCGAGAGGTGCGGCAGCACGTTCGCGTCGTCGCCCGAGAAGTACATGAGATCGGTCTGGTTCAGCACTCGGCTGACCTCGCTGAAGTCGCCCTTCGCGTCTTTGACGGCGAGGATGTTCGGGTGCTTCGCGAGGCGCAGGATCGTCTCGTACTTGATCGGCACGCCGGTGCGGCCGGGGATGTCGTAGAGGATCACCGGCAGATCCGTGGCGTCGGCCACGAGGCGGAAGTGCGTGAGCAGGCCGGCCTGAGTCGGCTTGTTGTAGTAGGGCGTGACGATCATCACGCCGTCGGCGCCGGCCTTCTCGCTGGCCTGGTAGAGCTCGATCGCATGGGCGGTCTCGTTCGACCCGCCGCCGGTGATGACCTTCGCCCGGCCCGACGACACCGACTTCGCCACCTCGACGAGCTTGAGCTTCTCGGGGTCGGTCAGCGTCGAGGTCTCGCCGGTCGTCCCGGTCACCACGATGCCGTCGGCTCCGCTCTGGATGCAGGTCTCGATGTGCTGCTCGGTCGCCGCCCAGTCCACCTCGCCGTCCGCGTGGAACGGGGTGATGAGCGCGACCAGCACCTGGCCGAAGGGGTTCTCTACTGTCGTCACCCGTCTAGGGTATCCGACCGCCCGGCGGCCGACG